>NZ_JBSFEO010000032.1:0-159558 GCF_053594475.1 Embleya sp. NPDC001921 | reverse complement strand
TTTGGCGTTGACTTTTGGCACGCTGTTGAGTTCTCAAGGAACGGACGCTTCCTTCGGTGCGGAATCAACCGCGCCCTCCGGGCGTTTAACGTTCAGGTGTTTCAGTTTTTCGTACTGTTCTTCGTGTTTCGTTTTCGCGTTTCCAGCCTAGCACACCGTTTCGGCGGCTTTGCTTTCCTCGCTTTCGGCGTCCACCGCGTTTCCGCGTTTTCCGCCTCCCGGACTCTAGCAGATCTTCCGACCCGCTTTTCGTCCGTTGTTTCGTGCTTTCCGCTTTCGAAACTCTCGTTTCTTCCGCTTCCGGCCCGTCGAGCTTAGCAGACCCGTTTTCCCGCCTCGCCCGACCTCGCTTGATCACTCTCGCGATGTCGGCGGCCGGCGAGCCGCGCGTCGTGCTCCGGATCTCTCCGGTGCTCGATGCTTCAACTCTAGCAGGTTTCCCCGATAAAGCCGAATCGCATTCCGAGAATGCGATTCCCAGTAATAAATGGCAGCACAAATAAAACCCCCGGAATTTGGATGATCAAATTCCGTGCGCTTCACAAGGGCTGTGTTGATCACTGGTTACACTGGGTCACACCCACGGAGACACCACAGGGACGGAGCGGCCAAAGGCCGTCCGCTTCCGGATGGATCGTTGGGGTGTGAGTCGCGGTGGGATCGGCCATCGCGCCGGTGCTGAGGGCGCGCCTGTCCGGATCTCCCGAAGTTGCGACTCGTACGAGTTTAAACCACCCTCTTGGACGGGTCAAGCCGGTCCCCTATACCCAGTGGAACGGGTCGGGAACCGGCTCGACGAGTGAACCGTCGGGGTGACTGACGGTGCATCAACTGCCTTGTGTCAGGCGGTGATCTCCGCCGCGGCGAGGTTGCGCTTGCCGCGGCGCAGGAGGGCCCAGCGGCCGTGCAGCAGGTCGGACGCGGTGATCACCGCGTCCTCGTCGGTCACCTTGGCGTTGTTGAGGTAGGCGCCGCCCTCCTTGATGGTGCGCCGGGCGCCGCCCTTGCTCGGGGCGAGGCCGGTGGCCACCAGGGCGTCGATCACCGTCGGGCCCTCGGGGAGTCGTGCGCTGGGGAGTTCGGCGACGGCGGAGCGCAGGGTCGGCTCGTCGAGTGCGGTCAGGTCGCCCTGGCCGAACAGCGCCTTGCTCGCCTCGACGGCCGCGGCGCACTGGTCGGCGCCGTGGACCAACGTGGTCAGTTCCTCCGCGAGGGCGCGCTGGCCGATTCGGGCGGCGGGGCGTGCCTCGCTGTCTCGTTCGAGGGTCTCGATCTCCTCGCGCGAGCGGAAGCTGAAGGTGCGCAGGTAGCGCGAGACGTCTCGGTCGTCCGAGCCCAGCCAGAACTGGTAGAAGGCGTACGGCGTGGTCAGCTCGGGATCGAGCCAGACCGTGCCGCCCTCGGTCTTGCCGAACTTGCTGCCGTCGGCCTTGGTGAGCAGGTTGGTGGTCAGCGCGTGCGCCTGGCCGTGCGGGTCGTTGCCGGTGATCCGACGGATCAGGTCGAGGCCGGCGGTGATGTTGCCCCACTGGTCGCTGCCACCGATCTGGAGCGTGCAGCCGTACCGCTTGTAGAGCTCGACGAAGTCGTAGGACTGGAGCAGCACGTAGCTGAACTCGGTGTAGCTCATGCCCTCACCGGAGAGGCGGGAGCGCACCGTCTCGCGGGCGAGCATCTGGTTGACGCTGAAGTGCTTGCCGATGTCGCGCAGGTACTCGACGATGCCGAGCCGCGCGATCCAGTCGTGGTTGTTCGCCATCACGGCGGTGTTCGGGTCGGTGCCGTCGAAGTCGAGGAACGCGGAGAGCTGGCCTCGGATCCGGTCGGTCCAGGCCTCGACGGTGGCGACCTCGTTCATCGCGCGCTCGGCCGAGGGCTTGGGGTCGCCGATCAGGCCGGTGGCGCCGCCGACCAGGGCGATCGGGCGGTGGCCGAAGAGCTGGAGTCGGCGCAGCGTCAGGACCTGGGTGAGGTGGCCGACGTGCAGGCTGGCCGCGGTCGGGTCGAACCCGCAATACGCCGTGACGGGACCGTCCGTGAACGCCTTCTTGAGCGCGTCCTCGTCGGTGGTCTGGGCCAGCAGGCCCCGCCACCGCAACTCGTCGACGATGTCCGTCACAGTGCCTGGTCTCCTCGATCGATGCCGATGTGCGGCATGGGGGGTGCGGCGTGTGCCGCGCGTGCGGCTGATGCAGCCGTTACAGGGTGCCCGACGGTCCGCCCTCGGCGCTAACCGCTTTGCCGGGCCGCGCCGGCGTCCGGGTCGGCGACGGACTCGGCGGCCGACTCGGCGGCCGGCTCGGCGGCCGGCTTGGTGGTGCGCTTGCGTGGCTGGTGGGCTCGGTACGGGCTGACCGTCGGGTCGCCCACGATGTGGAAGCGCCAGGGCTGGGTGGCTCCGCCGCCGCCGACGCCGGTGCGTGGGCCGGTGCGGATCTCGGCGCGGGCGGGGGGTGTGCCGTACAGGACGCGGATCGGGCCGGCGGGGTCGCAGACGTCGGTGCCGTCCTGGGCGCGGTCCAGGGCCATCGCCATGGCCAGGCGGGCGGGGCCGGCCGCGAGGTCGGTGTCCTTGCGGGAGGTGGGTCGACGGGCGCGGGCCGGGGCGCTGCCGGTGATGATCTCGCCGCCGCGCAGCAGTACCCCGGACGCGCGCCCGGGCGGGCCGCAGACCAGGTTCGCGCAGTAGTACATGCCGTACGTGAAGTAGACGTACAGGTGGCCGGGCGGGCCGAACATCGTGGCGTTGCGGGCGGTTCTGCCGCGGTAGGCGTGCGAGCCGGGGTCGTTGGCGCCGTCGTAGGCCTCGACCTCGGTCAGTCGTAGTTCGACCGGGCCGGCCTCGGTCTCGTGCGCGAGGGTTCGACCGAGCAGGTCGGCGGCGACGGCCAGGACCGGGCGGTCGAAGAAGGAACGCGGCAGCGGCTCGGTCGGGTCGGCGGTGGGGGCGCGCATGACGAGCCAGCTTACGGCCGGGCGCGCGTGATGGAATGGGCCGCCGGACGATCATCGGGGAGGACACATGGTTTTCAAGAAGCTGATGGCGAGCATGGGCGCGGGCGGCGCCTCGGTCGAGACCGAGCTGCACGGTGCGCACACCACGCCGGGCGGTGTGGTCGAGGGACACGTCCGGATCCAGGGCGGCAAGGTCGACCAGCGCATCGAGGGCCTGTACGTCGGGTTCCAGGCGGTCGTCGAGGTGGAGACCCAGGACGGCGAGCAGCGGCGGAACGTGGAGTTCGGCCGGCAGCAGATCGGCGGCGAGTTCGAGCTGCGCGAGGGCACGACGCACGACGTGCCGTTCCGGCTGCCGGTGCCGTGGGAGACGCCGCTGACCACGTTCCGCGGAGTGCAGCTCCGCGGCACCACGGTCGGGGTGCGGACCGAGCTGGCCATCGATCGGGCGATCGACAAGGGCGACCTCGACCCGGTCTCGGTGGACGCTTTCCCGGCGCAGGCGCTGATCCTCGACGCGTTCGGGAACCTGGGCTTCCACTTCAAGGCCGCCGACCTGGAGCAGGGGCACATCCACGGGGTCGACCAGCGGCTGCCGTTCTACCAGGAGATCGAGTTCGCCCCGCCGCAGGCGTACGCGCGCGGCATCAACGAGGTCGAGCTGACCTTCGTGTCAGCCGAGCACGCGACCGAGGTGATCCTGGAGATCGACAAGAAGGGCGGCGCGCTCTCCGGGGGGAGCGACGCCATCCGGCGGTTCACCGTCGATCACGGTACGGCGCAGCAGACCGACTGGAACGCCTACCTGCACGGCTGGTTCCAGGAGCTCGGTCAGCGCCGCGGCTGGTTCTAGTCCGCGCGGTACGGGGCGGGCGGCGGCCCGGGGGTCAGGCGTCCAGGAGCGCGCGGACCCGGGTCGCCCAGTCCGCCTCGAACTTGGCCCGGGGCAGACCGGTGGCCTTGGCGAGCGCCGCGTCCACGGCGGCGGGCGCCGGGTCGGCGTAGACCGCGGTGACGAAGCCGTACACGGCCAGGCTGCCGCCGAGTTCCTCGATCCGGCGGATCGCGAGGTGGGCCAGTTCGTACGCGGCGGCGTTGGCCACGGTGTCGGCCTGGTACAGCTCGTTGTCCGTGGGCAGCTTGCCGGTGAACCGGTTCGTGGCGACGTAGGTCCTGGCCTCGTACAGCTCGTCGGTGCCGAGCAGGGTGCGTCCGCGCAGGGCGAGCCAGTCGGCGAAGCCCTCGACGACCCACACGGGTTGGTCCTGGTTGGGCACCTCGGTGCGCAGCGGGGTGACCAGTGCGTGGGCCATCTCGTGGCGCAGCAGTTCGCCCAGGCGTCGGGGGTTGGGCGAGGTGAACCAGCCCGAGGTGGTGTCGAGCACGATCCGCGAGCCGCCGAAGCGGCCCTTGTCGGCCGGGTCGATCGTGCGCAGCGCGTAGGTGAGGCCGGATTCCTCGCCGTGTTCGCCGGTGCGCCCGCCGTACAGCCGGTAGAAGGTGTCGCGGTCGGCGACCGGGACGATCACGAAGCCGGGGGCGGTGCCGGGTGGGCCGCCGTCCGCCCACGTGTCGATGTCGGCGCGCGCGGCCTCCTCGGCGTCGTCGGCCAGTCGTTCGGCGCCGGCGGCGGTGGTCGGGTCGGCCAGCACCACGACGTGGTCGCGGCGGACCACGGTCAGGTCGGCCTGGTCCCAGGGCGCGGGGTAGTCGCGGGCGTACGCGTAGCCGGCTCCGTCATAGGGGGTGCCGTCGACGGCCTCGATGACCAGCGGGGCGCCGGGTTCGGCGCGGACCACGGTCCAGCGGTAGCCCTCGCCGACGGTCGCGGTGTCGGCGGCGGAGATGCGGTGGTCGAAGGACACGTCCACGTAGGCGGTGATCCGCTCGCCGGCCCCGGGCATGGTCTGCACCGTCTCGACGCGGTAGCCGAGGTGGTCGAAGGCCACTCGGCCGAGGTTGTGGAACAGCCGCTGCTGGCCGCTGACCAGTTCGGGGATGTCCGGGTCGAGGTCGGCGGTGAAGCCCTGCGCGTCCCGGCCGATCAGCGCCTTGGTGCGGCGGCCGACCAGTTCCTGGATGTCGGAGTTCGCGATCGTGGGCCCGTGTGCGGGGGCGACCGGTGTCGCGGTGCCCGGGCGGGGGCCGCCCATCGCGCCTTCGGCGCCGCGCGGCTTGGCACTGCCCGGGCCGCTGAGGGTGACACCGAAGACGATCAGTGCGACGAGCGCCAGTACCAGCGCGGTCAGCGGCGCGGCGAGCCGGCGGACGGCGGATCGCGGCCGGCCCGGTGCGGGCCGGGGTATCGCGCCGTCGGCGCCGCCCGCCCGATCGACGGGCTCGGCGGATATGCCCGATGAGGCGTCGTCGGCACAATCGCCGGTGTCGTGCGTCGGCTGGGTCACGCCGGATGCCTCCCCCCTGTTGGCGCGAGGATACCTACGTGATCTTCGCCGGTTTGCCGGACGGTGAGAATAGGCTCGTCCGGACGAGGCGCCCGGCAGGCGGCCGGGTGCCGGTGAGCACGAGCGGAGTCTCGCGTGACCGAGCCCATCAAGCCCTCGATGCCCTACGACTATCTGCCCGAGAAGCCGTCCTTCACGGTCACCAGTGGGGACCTGAGCGATGGCCTGACCCTGCCGACCGCCCAGGTCAGTGGCGTGATGGGCGCGGGTGGCCAGGACGTGTCGCCGCAGCTCTCCTGGTCCGGCTTCCCGGCCGGCACCAAGAGCTTCGCGGTGACCTGCTTCGACCCGGACGCGCCCACGCACAGCGGGTTCTGGCACTGGGTCGTGGTGGACGTCCCGGCGGACGTCACCGAGTTGGCGAGCGGCGCGGGCGCGGCCGACGGCAAGGCGCTGCCCTCGGGCGCGTTCCACGTGCGCAACGACACCGGCGGCCCGGGCTACGTGGGGGCGGCGCCGCCGCCGGGGCACTATCCGCACCGGTACGTCTTCACGGTGCACGCGCTGGACGTGGACGAGCTCGGCGTGGACGAGAGCGCGACGCCCGCGTTCGTCGGCTTCAACCTGTTCTCGCACACGCTCGCGCGCGCGGTTCTGGTCAACACGTACGCGCGGTGATCGCCGCGCGCCGCGGGCCCGCCGTTCACAAACGGCCGGCCCGGCGCGGATTCCCGTCCGGTAATTGCGTTGTCCCGGTGATCGATCAAAAGGCACAGTGGTCGAGTTGTCCGTACTGACGGTTCGTCGAGTCGAAGGGTGCGCATGAGCGTCGCAGCACCGCCCCAAAGCTGAGCGCGTGGTCGCGCCCGGCCGGTTCGGTGCGCGTCCGGGTGTGCTCGCTTCTCCCCTCGTCGACCAGGTGAGGGGAGGTCGCATGCGGGAGACGTTGGTGCTGAACGCGACGTATCAGCCGCTGGCGACGGTGTCGTTCAAGCGCGCGCTCGTGTTGGTGTTGCAGGAGAAGGCGGTCGTCGAGCATGTCGATCCCGGCCGGGTGGTGCGGGCCTCGACTCTCGAGTTGCCGCTGCCGAGGGTGATCCGGTTGCTCAAGTTCGTCCGGGTGCCGTTCCGACAACAGGCCGCTTGGTCGCGCCGGGGCGTGCTGCTCCGGGACAATCGGCGCTGCGCCTACTGCGGTGGGCGGGCGACCACGGTGGACCACGTGCTGCCGCGTTCGCGTGGTGGCGCGGACTCGTGGCTGAACACCGTCGCCGCGTGCGGGAGCGACAATCAGCGCAAGGCGGCCCGGACGCCGGTCGAGGCCGGGATGCGGTTGCTGTTCCAGCCGTACGAGCCGTCGGCGACCCGGGCGCTGGTGCTCGCGTTCGGCGTGGCCGACGTCGAGGGCGCGCAGTGGCTCGCCGAGCCGGTACGGCCGCCGGTGCTCGCGATGGGCGCCTGATCGGTCGATCGGGTGGGTGACGAGACGTGCGGGCCGCCGGGGGTTCTTCACCCCGGCGGCCTTCGGCGTTTCGCGGCGTCCCAGGGGTGCTTCGGGTGCGCGGGTGGCGGCCCGGGGCGTCAGACCGTCTTGCGGACCCAGGCCGCCCAGTCGGCGCGGAGTCGGTCCGGGGTGTTGTCGAAGGCGGCGGTCAGGGCTTCGTCGACGGAGTCGTACCGGCCGGTGACCACGTCCGTGTAGAACGTGCAGACCCGTTCCGCGCCGTAGGTCCGGGCCAGGTAGCGCAGCATCAGGTGGGCCAGGTTGTAGGCGTTCTCGACCCGGTCCTCGTCGGTGGTCTCGAAGTCGCTCTCGGCGGGCAACTCGCCGGTGAAGCGCCCCCGGTCGATCAGTGCGCGAATATTTCGGGTGATCACCGGCTCCAGCGGCCGGTCGGCCTCCGCCTGCCAGTCGGCGAACCCTTCGGCGAGCCAGGTGGGCAGGTCCGCGCCTCGGGCCGGCCGGGACAGCGGGGCGACCAGGGCGTGGGTCATCTCGTGCCGGAGCAGGATCGGCGCGAAGGCCGGGTCGCCCGCCAGTTGCCCTTCGTCCACCACCATCCGCACGCCGCCGATGGGCCGGTCGGTCCCGGGCATGCCCAGCGCGTAGCCCGCCGCCCAGTCCTGCACTTCGCCGCTGTTGTACAGCTTGTCGAAGGACGCCCGCGAAGAGGTCAGCACGAGCGCGAAGCCGGGTGAGGTGCCGGGGCCGCCCTTCCACGCGCCGAGCGTGTACACGGCGGCGCGTTCGGCCAGGTCCGCGTTGCGGCGCAGCGCGGCCGGGTCCGCGCCGGAACCGATCAGCACGACGTGCGGGCGCCGTTCGACCCGGATGTCCCACAGGTCCCACGCGGCGGGGTACCCGGCGAAGCCGGACGTGGTGTCGGCGTCGGCCGCGCCGTCGGAGCCGACGAGGGTGCACGGGTCCTCGGGGCCGGCGCAGCGCGCCTTCCAGAGGTAGGTCTCCGGGACCGGGCCCAGGTCGACGCCGGTGATGGCGTGCTCGAAGGCGACGTGCGCGGTCACCGTGACCGGCCACGCGGCGGCGGTGCCGGCGTGCTTCGGGTCGGAGCCGTCGGCGGTGACCGCCTCGTCGGTGCCCAGGACGCGCCAGCGGGCGGTGTCGAACGGGAGCTTGCGCAGGTTGCCGAAGAGTCGGCGCTGACCGTCGAGGAGGGCCTTGTCCTGCTGGTCCACGCCGGCCAGGAAGCCCGCCTCGTCCCCTCGTTCGAAGGTTGTCGAGCGGTTCGCGGCGAGGTCCCGCATCCGGGCGGACACGCGCGAGTCGATCCCGTTCGGGGTCGGGGTCGCGGCGGCGCCGGGTGCGCCGGGTGCGCCCGGGACGCGGGGGGCGGTGCGGTCCGGGAGGCGGCCCGGCGTGGGCCGGTCGTGCTCGAGCACCCGTTGGGCCGTGTCGAGTCCGACCAGGCGACCGCCGGCCGACACCGCGCCGACGACGAAGGACAGCGAGAGCAGGGCGCCCAGCAGGGCGACGCAGATCGCCCACGGTCGGGACCGGCGCGGCTCGACGGCGTCCGGCCACGGCCCGGACGGGTCGCCCGAGCGCACGTCAGCCCACCTTGGTCTTGACGTACTTGGCCCAGTTGCCCTCGAAGGTGTCCCGGTCCAGACCGGTGGCCTCCTTGAGCGCGGCGTCCAGGGCGGTCGGGGTGGAGTCCCGGTACACCGCGACGACGAAGTCGTCGGCCTTGGCGGCGCCGTACTTCTCCGCGATGTAGCGGATGGCCAGCATGCTGTAGTGGTAGCCGACCGTGGAGGTCTTGGCGTCGGCCGAGTTGATCTCGGTGTCGGTGGGCAGCTTGCCGGAGAACTTGCCCGCCCGGACCTGCGCGCGGGCGTCGGGCTGGAACCACTCGGCGAGCGAGAGGTCTGTCCAGGCCAGATACTCGGCGAAGCCCTCGGAGACCCACAGCGGCGGCCCGCCGCCGCCGCGTTCGAACTCGGCGACCATCGCGTGCCCGAGCTCGTGCCGGATCAGGTGCGTCTGCTGCTCGCCGTCGCCTTTGCCGAACATCTCGTCCGAGCCGTCCAGGGTGATCCGGCTGCCGGCCATCGGCTGGTCGCCGCCGGTGGGGCGGGCGGGCGGCATCGTGCGGCACACCCCGGTGACGTTGGGCAGGTCGTTGCCGGACAGCGCGCGGGTGAAGGTGTCGTGGTCGGGCGTGATGTAGATGACGTAGCGCTGCGGCGTGATGGCCGGGCCCTTCCACGCCGCCAGGTTCTTCTTCAGCGCGCTCTCGGCCCGATCGGCCCAGGCGGCGCCCTTGCTCTTGTTCTTGGCCGGTACGGCGAGCAGCACGTGCGGGCGTTCGATCAGCGCGAGTTCGCCCTCGTCCCAGGGCGCGGGGTAGGCGTTGCCGCCGCCTCGGGTCGAGCCGCCGGTGATCTTGGTGATCAGCAGCGGTGCGTCCACCGCGGCGCGGGAGAGGGTCCAGATGTAGCGCTCGGCGATCGGCTCGCTGTCCACGCCGGTGATCTGGTGGGCGAACACCACGTTCACGTCGCGGGTGAGCGGGCCGGCGTCGGTGCCCGGGTCGATGGCCGCGTTCGGTGGCCGGAACTCGACGCTGGTGAACGGGAAGAGCCGCAGGTTGCCGAACAGCCGACGCTGCGCGGCCACCAGTTCGGTGGCGGCGGGGTCGATCCCGGCGACGAACGCGTCGGCGTTGCCGGACTTGAGGGCTTGGGTGCGGTTGTCGGTCAGGAAGGCCACGTCGGACGTCGCGATCCGGGTGACCGGCGGCTTCTTGTCCTCGGGTTTCGCGGAGCTCTCGGCGTCGTTCCGCTCGGCGATGGGCGTGGTGGCCGGGGAGGAGGGTGTGTCGAAGACGCCGCCGACGGCGAGGGACGCGAGCAGCGCCACGATCGCGGCCACGCCGCCGACCGCGGCCAGCCGACGCCGGCGGGTGTTGCGGCGCTGCTGGTCGGCGGGTGGGACGTACGGGAGGGGGCCGAAGAAGCCGACCTGGGTGGGGAACTCGGGTGGCGCGAGGCCCTGCGGCGGGCCGTGGGGGGTGCCGGCCGGCGGTGCGGCGGGCCAGGGGGGCGCGGCCGGTAGGGCGGGCCCGGTGTGCGCGGGCTCGGCCGGTGTGCGCGGGGATGGCGCCTCGGCGGGGATGGCGCCGGTGGCGGCGTCGAAGTCGCCGGCGGATATCGCCTCCGGCCGGGCTGCGGAGATCGCGTGCGCGGTCGAGCCGGCGGCGGGCGGCGGCCCGGCGGTCGTGGACTCGCCGGGCTTCGGCGCGGCTTCGGGTCGGCGCGGCTCGGGCGCGGCGGGATTCGTACCGCCGGCCTCCGTCGGTGCGGACGGGTTCGCGGACGGGCGTTCGGACATCCCCATGTCCCGGCGCCCGGGCCGCTGTTCGTGTTCGGCTTCGGACTCGGTGGGTCCGTTGGTCGAAGCGTCGGCCGGCGGGTGTGTGCCGCCGTCGTTCGCGTTTTTGGGCATGTCGGACATGCCAGTCCTCCCCTGGACCGCCGGTCCGATGATTCCGCCCCCGGCCCCGGATCGGCGATCCGATCATGTGTTCGCCGAGGTTATCGACGTGCCCGGACACCGTCGGCACGGGGTCGGCACGGGGTCGGCACGCCGTGGCGCGCGGTGCTCGCGGGTGGTCGGCCGGCCCGCGACCGAGCCCCGAGCCGACGGCTCGTAGCGGTCTCGCACGTGGTGGTGAGCGGTCGGTCAGGAGGCGGTGCCCGCCTCCACGGCGCCCGTGTCGGGGGTCGGGGTCGGGTCGGACAGGTCGAGGACGTGCCACGAGTCGGGGACCAGGTAGCCGGGCACGTCGTAGGAGGCCATCGGGTCCGCGGCCAGACCCTCGACGCGCGTGGACGAGCCGTCCGGGTGGGCGAGTTCCTCGGTGTAGCGGAAGTGCAGGTGGCCGTGCGCGGCCAGGGCGGGGCGGTAGGCGTCCACGAGGCGCTGGACGCGGCGCTGGTTGGGCAGGCAGCGCGGGTCGCCCTTGCGGTTGAACCCGGGCGCGGTGCGCAGCGGTTTGTCGTGCGTGAACAGCACGTCGACGGGCGAGGGGTCGGCCAGCACCGCGTCCGCGTCGGCGTCCGTGGCCTCCTCCTCGGGAAACCACAGGGCGCCCGCGAAGTCCGGCACGTCGGCGGGCGGGCGGCCCGCACCGAGCCGGAAGCCCTCCTTGCGCAGTGCCCTCTCGTACCGCCGACGCTCCTCCGCGAGCCGCTGTTCGCGGTCCAGTGAGAGCGCGCCGCCGAACGCGAGGAAGTTCCTCCCGTGCCAGGACCAGCGGTGTCCGCGCGGCGCGTAGCGCACCCGGGTGCGCACGATCACGAAGCCCTGCTCGTCGCGGTCGTCGCCGTAGGACTCCATCAGCAGCGAGGTCTTGTCGTGGTTCCCGTCCAGGAAGTACACGTCGATGCCGCGCGAGCGGGCCGAACGGTTGACCGCGTCCAGGTAGCGGACGCCGGACGCCTCGTGCTCCCAGTAGCCGAAGTCGCCGAGCTGGAAGATCAGATCGACGTCGAGCCGCGCGGCTGCGTCGAGCAGCCGCCGAACGTGCCCGGTGTTGCCGTGCGTGTCACCGGCCAGCAGGATCCGCATCGTGAGCCCCCGCCCTTCCACCCCGTTTTCGCGTGCGCGTACGCCCGCCCCCGAGGTCCATCATCGGTGATCGGGCGGCGACCCGTCCGGGGTATTTCCCCATGACTCGGGTCTGGTGCGCGCCCTAGGCGCCGGGAGGTACGAACGGCAGGCCGGGCGGCGCGCCCGCGGTGATGAGGCGGTCCACCGCGGCGTTGTCGAGGTGGTCGGCGACCAGATCGCCCAGCGCGTCCAGGCGGCTCTGCCGGGCCGCCTCGAACGAGGTGTCCGGCGACACGACGAACCGACGGCCCGTCAGCTCGGCCGTCCGGGCCAGGTAGGCGCGGCGGAAGCCGTCGTTCTCCAGCGCGCCGTGCCACAACGTGCCGGCCACCGCGCCGACCCGACAGCCGTCCAGCGCGTTGCCGTCGGCGGCGGTGAACAGGGGCTCGCCCGCCTCGACGTCGACGACGCCGTGGTGGATCTCGTACGCGCTCACCGGCTCGCCGTCGGCGAAGCCGCGTGGGCGGGCCAGCGTCTTGGCGGCGGCGAAGCGTACCCGGACCGGGAGCAGACCGAGCCCGGGCACGGTGCCCGCGCGGCTCTCCACGTCGTCGTGGATCTCGTGCCCGAGCATCTGGTAGCCGCCGCAGATCCCGAGCACGGGCCGGCCCTCCGCGGCGCGTCGGGCCAGCGCGGTGTCCAGGCCGCGCTCGCGCAGCCAGGCCAGGTCGGCGACGGTGGCGCGGGTGCCGGGCAGGACCACCAGGTCGGCGTCGGCGATCTCGCCCGGTGTGCTCACGAACCGGACCACGACGCCGGGTTCGACGGAGAGCGCGTCGATGTCGGTGAAGTTGCTGATCCGGGGCAGCCGGACCACCGCGACCCGCAGCACGTCCGCGCCGAGCGGCGGTTCGGGGGTGCCGCGGTCGGCGTCCAGGGCGAGCGAGTCCTCCACGTCCAGCCACAGGCCGCCCAGGAACGGCAGCACGCCCAGGACCGGACGCCCGGTGAGTTCGCGCATCCGGCTCAGCGCCGGGTCGAGCAGCCGGGCGTCGCCGCGGAACTTGTTGATCACGAAGCCGCAGACGAGTTCCTGGTCCTCGCGCGAGAGCAGCGCGAGGGTGCCGAAGAAGGACGCGAAGATGCCGCCCCGGTCGATGTCGCCGACCACGAGCACCGGCAGGTTCGCCGCCCGGGCCAGGCCCATGTTGGTGATGTCCCGGTCGCGCAGGTTGATCTCGGTGGGGCTGCCCGCGCCCTCGCACACCACCACGTCGTAGCGCGAGCGCAGGTCGGCCAGCGACTCGAGCACGGCCTCGAACAGACGCGGCTTCAGGTCGCGGTAGTTCAGCGCGCCGACCTCGGCGATCGGCTTGCCGAGCAGCACGACCTGACTGCTCATCAGCCCACCGGGCTTGAGCAGTACCGGGTTCATCACCGCCTCCGGCTCGATCCGCGCGGCGGCGGCCTGCATCGCCTGCGCGCGTCCGATCTCCGCGCCGTCGGCGGTGACCATCGAGTTGAGCGACATGTTCTGCGCCTTGAACGGCGCGACCTTGACGCCCTCGCGCGCGAGCCGTCGGCACAGTCCGGCGACCACGACGCTCTTGCCCGCGTCGGAGGTGGTGCCGGCCACCAGGAGGGCGCCGTTCATCGGGTTGCCTTTCGGGTGCGCGGTGCCGTGCGGCCGGCGACGTCCCGGCCGAGGTCGGCGGTGGGGTCGACGATCGGCGCGGCGCGGGTCATCGAGCCGTCCCGCGGGTGCGCCGGGCGGCGCGGGCGGCGACGACGGCGACGGCCAGCGCCGCCGCGGCCAGGCCGACGGTCGCGGAGAGCCGGTTGGCGCGGTCGATGTCGGTGGGGCTCGGCGGTGGGCCGTCGCCCAGTCGCGGGCGGTCCTCGGTGCGGCCGGCGTAGACGTTGCGACCGCCCAGCGCGACGTCCAGCGCGCCGGCGGCGGAGGCCTCGCAGCGGCCCGCGTTGGGGCTGGGGTGACTGCCGCCGTCGCGGCGCAGCACGGCCCACGCGCGGGCCCGGTCGCCGCCGACGACCGGGGCGGCGGCGACGGTGAGCAGGCCGGTCAGACGGGCCGGCAGCCAGTTGGCGGCGTCGTCCAGGCGGGCCGAGGCCCAGCCGAAGTTCTCGTACCGCGGGGTGTGGTGGCCGACCATCGCGTCGAGGGTGTTGATCGCGCGGTAGCCGAGCAGGCCCGGGATGCCCGCGACGGCGCCCCAGAACAGCGGGGCCACGACGGCGTCGGAGGTGTTCTCGGCGACCGATTCGACCACGGCTCGGGCGATGCCCTTGTCGTCCAGGCGGGCCGGGTCGCGGCCGACCAGGCGGGGCAGCGCGTCGCGGGCGGCGGACAGGTCGCCGGCCACCAGCGGCGCGGCGATCAGTCGGGCCTCGCGACGCAGGGTGGTGCCGCCCAGGACGGCCCACGTGCAGCCGGCGGTGACCGCGACGGTCGCGAGCGGTCGGCCGGCGACCGCGCGGCGCAGCCCCAGGCCGAGGGTGGCGGTGGTACCGACGCACAGCGCGGTGTAGGCGACCCCGCGCGCGCGGTCGTCGGCGTGCATGGCCCGTTCCAGCCGGCCGGCCACGGTGCCGAAGCCGGCCACGGGGTGACCGCGCCGGGGGTCGCCGAAGGCGGCGTCGAGGAGGACGCCTGCGGCGAGGCCGACGGCGGTGGAGGTCGCGTGCGCGGGCATCCCGGCATCGTTTCACGCGGGCGTGACGTCACCTCGACGGGGTGCGACGACCGGGCGGCGCCGGGGCTCGGGCCCCGAGACGCCCGGGCTCGAAGACGCCTGGCTCCAAGACGCCTGGGGTTCCGGGTCCGGGCCCGGGGTCGGGGTCCGGGAGTCGGGGTCCGGGAGTCGGGTCCGGGGTCGGGTCCGGGGTCCGAGGCCGAGGCCGGGGTCCGGAACGACGCGGCCCCAAGCGTGGGTCGAGCGGCTACCCCAGCGCCGGTTCCGCGCGGCGCGGCCGGGGCACCAGTTCGCCGCCGCAATTGGGGCACGTGTCGTCCATCGTGGCACTGCACGGTTCGCAGAAGGTGCACTCGTACGAGCAGATCCGAGCCGGGCTCGTCGCGGCGAGCGCCACGTCGCATCGTTCGCACTGCTCGCGCATCTCCAGGGCCATCGGGCCGCCTCCCCGGTAGTGCCGTTCGGGAGGATCAGGGTATCCGGAGCGGTCCTCGAAACAGCGGCGGATCCACCTCAGAGCAGCAGTCGGACGACCGCGATCAGGCCCACCACGACGATCACCGCGCGCAGCACGGTCGGCGGAAGCCGGCGGCCGACCTTGGCGCCGATCTGCCCGCCGATCACCGAGCCGAGCGCGATCAGCAGGACCACCCACCACGCGACGTCGGCGACGAGCATGAACACGATCGCGGCGACGCCGTTGACGATTCCGGCGAGCACGTTCTTGACCGCGTTCATGCGTTGCAGGTTCTCCGCGATGAACACGCCGAACAGCGCGAGCAGCAACACGCCCTGCGCGGCGCCGAAGTATCCGCCGTAGACGCCGGTCGCGAACACGGCCACCCACAGCAGCGCGCCGCCGTGCCGGGGGCCCTCCTCGCCCGCTCCGCTGTCGGCTCGCCGCGCGGCGAGCCGCTTGGCCAGCCGCGGTTGCAGCACCACCAGCACCAACGCCAGCACGATCAGCACCGGCACGATCGCCTTGAACGCGTCGTCGGGCAGGGTCAGCAGCAGGATCGCGCCGGCCAGCCCGCCGAGCAGCGAGGCCGCCCCGAGTCGGATCAGCCGGGGCCGCTGGCCCGCGAGTTCGCGGCGGTATCCGATCGCGCCGCTGACCGACCCGGGCACCAGGCCGATCGTGTTCGACACGTTGGCGGTGACGGGCGAGTAGCCGAAGGCGAGCAGTACCGGGAAGGTGATCAGCGTGCCGGATCCGACCACCGTGTTGATCCCGCCGGCCGCGATGCCCGCGGCGAAGATCGCCAAAGCTTCCAACCAGCTCATGTCCACCCGCTTCGCCGCGATGATCCTGGCGTCGGGAGGACATCGAACTTCCCCCGTGGCCGTAACGCCAGAGATCATCGCAGCCCGCGGCGCGACCTCAACGCTGTGGTCGGTGACCGCGCTCGATGTGCGGGGGTTCCACGTCGCCGGCCGGCGGGGTGCCGCGGCGCTGCGGCTCGATCGGCGGCTGGGCCGGAATGGTCGGCGGGTCGGCGGGCGGGCGCGGCGGCGTGGAGGCGCCGTTGCCGGGCGGCAGCTTGCGGACCGGTGCGGTGGAGGTACCCGAGCCGGGCCAGGCCGGCTCCTCCTCGACCGGCACCTGCGGTACCCGGTGGGCCGGGCCGGAGCCGTTCTGGGACAGGTTGCCGACCGCGTCGCCGATGCCCTCCAGGGCACGGGTGACCTCGCTGGGCAGGATCCACAGCTTGTTGGAGCTGCCCTCGGCGATCTTCGGCAACATCTGGAGGTACTGGTAGGCGAGGAGCTTGTTGTCCACCTCGCCGGCGTGGATCGCCTCGAAGACGGTCTCGATCGCGCGCGCCTCACCCTCGGCCCGGATCACCGCGGCCTGGCGCTCACCCTCGGCGCGCAGCACGGCGGCTTCCTTGTCGCCTTCGGCGGTGAGCACCTGCGAGCGCTGGTGCCCCTCGGCGGTCAGGATCGCCGCGCGCTTGTCCCGCTCGGCGCGCATCTGCTTCTCCATCGAGTCCTGGATGGAGGGCGGCGGCTCGATCGCCTTGAGCTCGACCCGGTTGACCCGGATGCCCCAGCGGCCGGTCGCCTCGTCGAGCACGCCGCGCAGCCCCGCGTTGATCTCCTCGCGCGAGGTGAGCGTCTGTTCGAGGTCCATGCCACCGATGATGTTGCGCAGGGTGGTGATGGTGAGCTGCTCGATCGCCTGGATGTAGTTGGCGATCTCGTAGGTGGCCGCGCGCGGGTCGGTGACCTGGAAGTAGATGACGGTGTCGATCTGGACGACGAGGTTGTCCTCGGTGATCACCGGTTGCGGCGGGAAGGGGACGACCTGTTCGCGCAGGTCGATCATCTGCCGGATGCGGTCGATGAACGGTACGAGGATGTTGAGTCCGGCGTGCAGCGTGCGGGTGTAGCGCCCGAATCGCTCCACGATGGCGGCACTCGCCTGGGGGATCACCTTGACCGTCTTGACCAGGGCGACGACCACCAGCAGTACGAGTACGACCAGGACGATGACGGCGGTGGCCTTCACGATCTCTCCCGAGGTCCTGCTTGCCTGTGGCTGCCTTCGAATTCCAAGGCTGGTTCGAGCCTAGGGGTTTGCGGGCCGGCGTGGGGCGTCAACACGGTTGGCGCAACGATCGGGGTCTCACATCACCACGGCGGTCGCGCCCACGATGTCCGCGACGTCCACCCGGCTGCCGGGCTCGAACACGGCGGTCGCGTCCAGGCTGCGGGCCGACCAGACCTCGCCGTTGAGCTTGATCCGGCCACCGTTCTCGTCCACGCGTTCCAGCACCACGGCGCTGCTGCCCTTGAGCGCCTCGATGCCGGTGCGTGCTCCGGGCGTGTTGCCGTGCCGGACCACGATCGGTCGCACGAACACGAGCAGCGCGATCGACACGACCGCGAACACGACGGACTGGATCAGGAAATTGCCGCCGAGTCCGGCCGCCGCGGCGGCCGCGGCGGCGCCGACCGCGAACATGCCCATCTCCACGAAGGAGGTGAGCACGCCGAAGATGCCGAACGCCCCGACCGCGATGAGCCACCACATCCATGCGTCCACGTGTTCATCGTAGATCGTGGACGCGTCGGGCAGCAGGTGGTTCTCGGCCGAAACGATCAGCGCGGGGCGGGCGCCCGGGGTCAGCCCTGCGCTTCCGGCGCCTCCGGCATCGGCAGGCCGCGCGCGGACCAACGCCCGTACTGCTGCTCGACGATCAGCGGCAGGCCGAAGCAGTGCGAGAGGTTGCGCGAATTGAGTGTGTCGGCGATCGGGCCGGCCGCGAGCACCCGCCCCTGACGGATCATCAGGATGTGCGTGAAGCCGGGCGGGATCTCCTCGACGTGGTGGCTCACCAGGATCATCGACGGCGCGTACGGGTCGGCGGCCAGCGAGCCGAGCCGGCGGACCAGGTCCTCGCGCCCGCCCAGGTCCAGTCCGGCGGCCGGCTCGTCCAGGAGCAGCAGTTCGGGGTCGGTCATCAGCGCGCGGGCGATCTGCACCCGCTTGCGCTCGCCCTCGGACAGGGTGCCGAACCGGCGGTCGACGTATTCGGCCATGCCCAGTTGGTCGAGCAGCCGGCGGGCGCGCTGCTCGTCCTCGGCGTCGTAGCGCTCGTGCCACTTGGCGGTCATCCCGTAGGCCGCGGTGAGCACGATGTCCAGTACCCGCTCGCGCCGGGGCAGCTTGTCGGTGAGCGCGGCCGAGGCCATGCCCACGCGCGGGCGCAGCTCGAACACGTCGACCGTGCCCAGCTTCTCGCCCAGCACCGCGACGGCGCCGGTGGTGGGGAACAGATAGGTGGACGCCAATTGCAACAGGGTGGTCTTGCCCGCGCCGTTGGGTCCGACGACGATCCAGCGTTCGCCTTCCGCGACCGACCAGGTGACCTGGTCCACCAGAGGGCGACCGTCGCGCACCACCGATACGTCAACCAGTTCGAGAACGTCGCTCATCGCCTGCCAGCTCCCCATCGTGCGCTACGCCGCCGGGCGGCATCCCCTTGTGTGGGATCGCCGCCTCGCTCCGTGGTCCGCGTTGTTGCACCCGGTCCGGGAGAAACCTATGACACCGAGCCGCCTCCGGTCGTGTCCGGGAGCGTTGTGACGCCCCTTAGGCTTGTCCGCATGCTTGCCGAACCTCGCTCCGGACTTCTCGTCGCATGGGGCAATGCCCTGTTGGCCGGGCACGTTCCCCCGGACGACGCGGTGTCCGAGATCGTCGGAACGGACGAACCGCATCGGGTGACGGGCGTGCCCGGCGAGAGTGTGCCGGTCGGCCTGTCGCTGGCCCTGGGGCGGCTGCGCGCGCTGGGTGTGACCGGTCTGCGGTTGGCCCTGCCGGTGGCGGGCGATCCGCTGGCGCTGCCCGGCCCGCCCGCGTTCAACGACCTCGCGCTGGACGCCGGCGAGGCGGCCGTCACGGTCGGCGCGCCGGACCTCGCGTACGGCCTGGTGCCCGAGGTCACCCGACACGGCGGCGTCGGCGACGCGACGGTGCGGGTCGCGTGGCGCATGCTCGAGGTGAGCGACCGGCCCGCCCCCGGGCCGTTCCTGGCCGAGGCGGAGCGCGAGCTGGCCGAGGCCATGCGGGACGCCATCGAGGACCTGACCCGGCTCGACGTGGCGGGCAGCGGTCCGGCCGCGCAACGTGCCCTGGCCGGGCTGTACCGCAAGGACTCGGACACCCGGGTCGCGCCGGGGCATCCGGGCCGAGCCGGTCGGGTGCTCGACCAGGCCCGCCGGATCCACGCGGTGCTGACCGTGGCCTGCGCCGAGGACGGCGCGGCGGTCAGCGCGGCCGAGATGTCCGCGCGGCTCGGCGCGCTCGCCCCGCTGGAGCGGGCCTGCCGCCGGGCGATGGTGGCGGCGTACGGCGCGGCCCTGGAGCCGGACCGCGCCTGAGCGGGCACCGGCCGCGCGCGGCGCCTGGGGCACGCTTCAGCCGCCGCGCTTGCGCTTGGTCTTCGGGTCGAGGCGGCGGAGCATGAGCAGGGCGATCAGGCCGTAGATCGCGATCTGGCCGGCCAGGATGCCGATGTTGCGGTACCAGACCTTCGGGTCGTGCTTCCACAGCGGATCCGGGGACTCGCCGGGTTTGCGCGGCAGTTGGGTGGCCAGATCTATCGTGCTGCCGGCCGCGGCGAAGGCCCAGCGGGCCGGGGCCAGCCAGGAGACCTGCTCGATGCCGGCCTTGCCGTTGAGCGGGAACAGGCCGCCGCACAACACCACTTGCACGATCGCGATGACCACAAGCAGCGGCATCGCCAGCTCCGCGCTGCCGATCGACGCGGAGACCACCAGGCCCACCGCCATCGCCGCTATCGCGGACAGCACCACCGCGATGCCGATCTCGATGATCGGCGGACTGATCACCACACCCTTGGCGGGCAACTTCTGACCGACCAGCGCGACCGCGGTGAGCACCACGCCCTGGATCGCGGAGATCAGCCCGAGCACGATGATCTTGGAGCCGAGGTAGGCGGACACCGAGAGTCCGGCGCTGCGTTCGCGGCGGTAGATCGCGCGTTCCTTGATCAGCTCGTTGACCGCCGTCGCGGTGCCCATCAGGCCGCTGATCACGAACAGCACGAGCAGCTTGGTGGTCGCCTCCTGGTTCGAGCCCGGCGGCGATCCCTCCGGGCTGACCAGCTTGCCCGGGATCACCCGGCACAACATCCCCAGGAACAGCGGCGCTATCGCCAACAGGGCCAGGTACTTGCGGTCCGAGGCGATCACCGCGAGGTAGCGCCGGGACAGCGTGGTCAGTTGGGAGAACCAGCCCTGCGGCTTCGGCGGCTTGGCCTGGGGCCGATCGCCCTGCACGGCGTGCGCTCGGTCGCGGCCGACCTCTATGTACCGCCCGTACAACTCGGAGCGCCGGAACGGGCCCTCGTAGTCGCGGTCCGGCTCGTCGTCGAACATCTTGAAGACCTCGGGCCAGTCGCCCTTGCCGAAGAACGGCAGCGCCTCGTCCGGCGGTCCGAAGAAGGCGATCCGACCGCCCGGGGCGAGCACCAGCACGCGGTCGCAGACGTTCAGGCTGCGGGTGCTGTGGGTGACCACGATGACCGTACGGCCGTCGTCGGCGAGTTCGCGCAGCTTCTCCATCACCGAGCGTTCCAGGCCCTCGTCCAGGCCGGATGTCGGCTCGTCCAGGAACAGCACGGACGGCTTGGTGAGCAGTTCGACGGCGACGCTCACCCGCTTGCGCTGGCCGCCGGAGAGGCTGCTGACCTTGGTGTCGGCGTACGGCGCCGTGGCGCCGCGCGGCATCTTGTCCAGGCTCAGCTCGCCGATCACCTCCTCGACCCGGCGCTCGCGCTCGGCCGCCTCGGTGTCCTCGGGGAAGCGCAGTTGCGCGGCGTAGCGCAGCGCGGTGCGCGCGGTGAGCTGGGCGTGCAGGATGTCGTCCTGCGGCACCAGGCCGATCCGCTGGCGCAGTTCGGCGTTGTTCGCGTACAGGTCGCGGCCGTCGTAGAGGATCTTGCCGCTGGCGGCTCGCCGGCTTCCGGTGAGCGCGCCGAGCAGGGTGGACTTGCCCGCGCCCGAACCGCCGACGATGGCGAGCAGGTTGCGCTCGGCGAGCGGGAAGGAGACGTTGTCGAGCAGGACCCGCTTGCCCGCCGTGACGGTGAGGTTCTGCACCTCCAGCGAGACCTCGCCGGTGTCGATGAACTCGCGGAGTTCCTGGCCGTCCAGCCGGAACGTGGCGTGCCCGATGCCGACCAGGTCCGCCTCGCCCAGCAGCGCGCGCTCGATCGGCTGACCGTTGAGGAAGGTGCCGTTGTGGCTGCCGAGGTCGACGATCTCGCGCCGGCCGCCGGGCGTGGTGCGCAACTCGGCGTGGTGCCGGGAGACCATCAGGTCGGTGAGCACCAGGTCGTTGTCCAGCGCGCGGCCGATCCGCAGGGTGCGCACCGGGAGCGGGATGACCATGCTCGGCGCCCGGTCCACGCTCGGGCGCGGATCCGCGTGCGGCCCGGCGCCGATCTGCGCGCGGCCCAACGGGCGTGCGGGCTCGGAGACTTGCCGGGGCGGTTCGGGCACGTACGGCGGTTCGAGCGCACGCGGCGGTTCGACCCCGCGCGGGGGTTCGGCGCGGCGCGGCGGCGGTTCGCTCCGGCGCGGCGGCTCGGGGATCTGTACGTGGTCGGGGTGGGCCGGCCGCGGCGGCACCACCTCGGTGACGTTCGACTCCGGGGCCAGGCGCAGCGGGTCGCCGTCGTCCGGGTCGCCGAGCAGCACCTCGCAGCCTCGGCCCACGACCACGCGGTGCACCCGATTGCCGCGCACCCACGAGCCGTTGACGCTGTTGGTGTCGACGAACTCCCAGCCGTCGGGCCCCACTCGCAGGATCGCGTGTTGGCGCGACACCCGGCGGTCGTCGAGCACGATCGCACAGGACGGGTCGCGGCCGACGACGTGTTCCCGCCCGGGATCCAGGATCACGGGCGCTCCGGCGCTGGTGCCGACGGTCAGGTGCGGCACTGCCGGTCCTTCTGGCGTATAGCTGTCCCCCACTCTTCGAGAGTGTAGGGACGCGCGGGCCTCGCGGGCAGCCTTTCTCATCCGGAAGCGCACCGAACCACTCCGAAGGGGGATTACAACATCAACTTCTCCGAATCGGGTGTGATCTTCCCTGATCATCCATCGATCGGATCTTTGCATTCATATCGCCGATTCGAAGATCCGCCGCAATCGTGACCATCCGCCACGCGATCGCTGCCGTGCGTAACCGCCGGTCGGGCGCCGACTCGCGCCGTCCGCACGGGTGGCAGTCCGGCCGAATCCGTTGACGCGCGGGTCGGAGCGCTCGATAGTCGAGTTTGTCCCGCTCAACCGACAGCCGGGTCGCACGTGACAGGAGCGGTCGTGTCCTGGAACCAGCAGCAGCACAACGCACCGCGGCAGCACGATCCGCCTCCGGCCCGACCACCGGCCGGCCCCGCCCCCTGGGGCGGCGTGGCGCCCTGGCTGCACGCCCTCGGCGCGGTGCTCGCGGCGTTCGTCGCGATGGCCGTCGCCGCGTGGGCGGCGCTGTGGCTGCTCGGCGCGGACGACCTGGGGTCGGGCACGATGCCCGCGCTGGTCGCGGCGGTGATCGCACTGGCCGTCGGCGGCACCGTCGACCTGGAGGGGGCCGAACAGGGCAGCCCGGACAACGACATCCTCAGCCAACTCACCGGCGACATCTCACTCGCCCAGGGGAGCGGCAAGGTCGACATCATGCTGCTCGGCATCGGCCTGATCGGCGCGCTGGTGCTGGGCTGGTTGTTCCTGCGCCCGCTCCGCCACCGGTTGGTGATCGGCGCGCTGGACCTGATCGTGCACGGCGTGCGGGTGCTGGTGTTCACCATGGCCGCGCTCGGCGTGGTGGTGTCGACGGGTGAACACTCGCTGCCGATCCAGCAGTTCGTCTCGCAGGTCGGCGGCGCCCAGGACCTGATGGGCATCTTCGACCTGGGCGCGGCGGCCAGGTTCGAGACCGACGTGAGCGGCACCCTGGTCTTCGGCGCACTGTGGTTGCTGATCACCCTGGTGGCCGCCGTCGCGGTGTCCGCGCGCGGGCCGCTCCCGCTCAAGTGGCTGCGGCACCGCGCGGTCCTGCGGGCCCCGGTCGCCGGTCTGCTCGCGGTGCTGATCACCGCGGTGGTCGCCGGGATCGTGGGCACCCCGTTCGTGGCCGCCGCCGCGCCCGCGCCCAAGCGGATGATCGGCGGCATGTTGTTCGCGCTGCCCAACGCGGTCTGGCTGCTCGCCTCGCTCGGCCTGGGCATCCCGTGGAAGGCCACCAGCAGCGCGCCCACCGAGTTCGGCGGCTTCTCCTTCGGCCTGCCCGGCCCGCTGGGCGATCTGGTCAAGGCCTCCGCCGGGGAGGGCCTGCCGATCCGGATCGACCGGCTGGCCGAGCTGGACTCGCGCGCGTGGTTCGTACCGATGTTCTCCGCACTGCTCCTGCTGCTCGGCGCGACCGTGATGGCCATGCGCGCGCCGGCCTCGGTGCGTCCGCATCAGCACGCGTGGCGGTTCGCGGTCGCCCTCGCGGGCGGCCTGCTGGTGATCTCCTACCTGATGGAGCTCCAGCTCAAGGTCGCGGTGACCATCCTCGGCGGAGTGATGTCCCCGGGCGCGTCGGTGTCGCTGCACGCGGACTACCTGTGGACCGTGCTGCTCGGGCTGCTGTGGGGCGCGTGCGCGGGCTTCATCGGCGGCGCGGTCGCGGACTGGGTGCGCTACCGCAGGACCGACCCCGCCGGCGCGCCGGTCGGTCCCGCGGGCCCGCCCCGACCCACCCACGCCGCGCCGCCCGGCTCGCCGCGGCCGTACCCGCAGGGCGCGCCGTACCCGCGGGACCGACCGGCCTCCGGACCGCCGGCGGCACATCCGCCCGCCCCCGGCGCGCCCGCGCCGCCCGGCCCGCCGCACTCGAACAGACCCGCCCCGGCGTACCGCCCGCCACCCCCGCCCGATCCGCAGGGTCCGACCCGCTCGGGCCCCTGGCCTGGGTAGATCCGACCGGCGCGGGCCCTGCTCCGGTGTTCGTACCGTGGACCGGCGACGCGTGCGCCATCGAACGGCCGGTACCGTGAAGCATCATGAATGCGCCGCGCACTCTTCTCGTCAAGATCTTCGGCAAGGACCGGCCGGGGGTGACGTCGAGCCTCTTCGAGATCCTGGCCGGCCACTCCGTCGAGGTCGTCGACGTCGAGCAGACCGTCACCCGGGGCCGGCTCACGCTGTGCGTCCTGATCACCACGCCGGCCGACGAGGGCCGGCTGCGGGCCGGCGTGCACCGCTGGGCGGACGGCGAGCGGCTGGAGGCGGAGATCCTCTCCGGCGTCGGCGACAACCGCCCGCGCGGCGAGGGCCGCTCGCACGTCACCGTCCTGGGCCACCCGCTGGAGGCCACCGCGTTCGCCGGGATAGCGCACCGGATCGCGGCCACCGGCGCCAACATCGACCGGATCTTCCGCCTCGCCAAGTACCCGGTGACCGCGATCGAGCTCCAGGTCTCCGGCGTCGAGACGGACAAGCTGCGCCTGGAACTGGCCACCGAGGCCGCCGAGCGCCGGGTGGACATCGCGGTCCAGCCCTCCGGCCTGCGCCGCCGGGCCAAGCGGCTGATCGTGATGGACGTCGACTCGACCCTGATCCAGGGCGAGGTGATCGAGCTGCTGGCCGAGCACGCGGGCTGTCTGGACGAGGTGGCCGAGGTCACCGCCGCCGCGATGCGCGGCGAGCTGGACTTCGCCGAGTCGCTGCACGCACGGGTCGCGCTGCTGGCCGGGCTGGACGAGGACGCCATAGACAAGGTCCGCGAGCAGGTCGTGCTCACCCGCGGCGCGCGCACCCTGGTCCGCACGCTCAAGCGGCTCGGCTACCAGGTGGGCATCGTCTCGGGCGGGTTCACCCAGGTCACCGACGCGCTCGTGGAGCGGCTCGGGCTCGACTACAGCGCGGCCAACACCCTCGAGGTGGTGGACGGCAAGCTCACCGGGCGCGTGGTCGGCGAGATCGTGGACCGGGCGGGCAAGGCTCGACTGCTGCGCCGCTTCGCGGCCGAGGCGGGCGTCCCGCTGACCGCGACGGTGGCCATCGGCGACGGCGCGAACGACCTGGACATGCTCAACGCCGCCGGTCTGGGCGTGGCCTTCAACGCGAAGCCGGTGGTCCGCGAGGCCGCCGACACGGCGGTCAACGTGCCGTTCCTGGACACCGTGCTGTTCCTGCTCGGCGTCACCCGCGACGAGATCGAGGCGGCCGACGCCGCCGACGTGTAGGGCCGGAGCCTGCGACGTGTAGCGCCGAACCGGGACACGCGTCCCGCGACGGCGAACGCCGGACGGGCCGAGTGCGGCCGTCCGGCGTTCGAGGTGGTGCTTGGCGGCGGTGTCTCGAAGCACCGCCTTTCGAGGCGGCTCAGGACGCCGGCGTGGTGAACCTGGTCAGGTGGGCCGAGCGCTCCCGAAGGTCGGCCCACGGGGTGTGCAGGCTCAGCACCGACACGGCGGAGGTCGGGTACTTCTCCCGGAGCCGGACCAGCGTGTCGTCCTCGCCGCTGCCCGCCAACGCGTTGACCAGCGTGGCCACGCCCGGGTTGTGCCCGATCAGCAGCAGCGTGTCGACCTCGTCGGGGGTCTCCTGGACGAGGTACAGCAGCGCCTGCGCGCTCGCCTCGTACACCCGCTCGTCGTAGATCGTGTGCGGCTTGTGGTCGTAGACCTTGCCCACGAGACGCCAGGTCTCCCGGGTGCGTACGGCCGGCGAGCACACCACCAGATCGGGGGTGATGCCCTGGTCGAGCAGCCGGTGCCCGGTCTCGGCGGCGTCCTTGCGGCCGCGTTCGGCAAGGGGTCGCTCGTGGTCCGGCCCGTCGGGCCACTCGGCCTTCGCGTGCCTCATCACCACAAGATTGCGCTGTCGGTGGGATGCCATGGGTTCAGCCTCTCAGACATCGGCCGTTGTGCACTGCGGGTCGGCACCTCGGTACACGATCGATTCGGCGCCTCGGCACACGATCGACGGGACCGCCGGCGCCGGCCGGATCGCGCCGGTGGAGCCGACACGCACGACGGGTCGGGACCGAGTATCCGGTCCCGACCCGCACTTTGCTCGGATCTACAGGGTGGTCACCGCCACGATCCCCCCGGTGGCGGTCCGGTTCGGGTCAGCCGACCGGCGGCTGCGGGATCCGGCGCGACCGGGACACGCCCTCGTCGTATCCGGTCGTCCCCGGGTGCGCCGGCTCGTAGGCCGGCGAGGCGTAGCCGTTCGCCCCGGCGTACGCGGGAACCGGCTGGGCGGCCGGGGCCGGCGCGTCGACCGACTCGTCGCCGTGGTCCATCTGCGGCAGCCAGTTCAGCCAGCGGGGCAGGTACCAGTTGTGGTCGCCGAGCAGGCTCATCACGGCCGGGAGCAGCAGACCGCGGATGATCGTGGCGTCCAGCAGGACCGCGACCGCCAGACCGACACCGAACTGCTTCATCGACTGCATCGACAGGGTGCCGAAGACCGCGAACACCGCGACCATGATCGTCGCCGCGCTGGTCACCACACCGGCGGTGGTGCGGATGCCGTGCGACACGGCCGACTTGGTGTCCATGCCCTTGTCGTATGCCTCACGGATGCGCGAGACCACGAACACGTGGTAGTCCATCGACAGGCCGAACAGGATCACGAACAGGAACATCGGGATCCAGGAGACGACCGCGCCGGGTGCGTCCGTGCCGACCAGGAAGTCGCCGTAGCCGTGCTGGAAGACCAGCGTCATCACACCGTAGGCGGCGCCCACCGACAGCAGGTTGAGCACGATCGCGGTGACCGCGATGGCGATCGAGCGGAACGAGACCAGCATGAGCAGGAAGGCGAAGCCGAGCACGAAGGCGAAGATCGGCAGCCGCGCGTCGGCGAGCTTGTCGTTGAAGTCCTTGGAGCCGGCGGTGTTACCGGTCACCGGGGCGTCCACGCCGTCCAGCTTGCCCAGCGTGTTCGGGATGATCTTGTCGCGCAGCGTGGACAGGGCCTTGTCGCTGGTCGAGTCGTTGCCACTGCCGGCGAGCGGGACCGAGATCTTGAAGACGTTGGTGGTGCCCTGGCGTTCGACCTCGATCGGCTCGTGCATGCGACCGCTGGCGACCGCCTCGCGGCGCAGGTCGTCGATCGCGGCGGCGAGCTTGGGGTCGTCCGGGTTCTGCGCCTTGACCACGATCTGGGCGGGCGCCGGACCACCGGGGAACGCCTTCTCGATGTGCTGGTAGGTCTGCACGATCGAGAGCGAGGTCGGCAGTTCCTTGTCGATCGGCAGCTCGGAGGTCTTCATGGCGAACATGGGGATGGTCAGCGCGACGAGCAGGCCGCCGGCGAACACCGTGGTGGCCCTGGGGCGGTTGAGCACGACGCCCAGGATCTTGCCCCAGATCTTGCTGCCCTCGGTGGGACGGCGCATCTTGGCCAGCCCGGGGATCTTGCCCAGGTCGACCCGGTCACCCAGCATCGACAGGATCGCGGGCAGCACGGTGAGCGAACCGAGCACCGCGGTGAGCACGACCAGGATGGTCGCGGAGGCCATCGACTTGAACTCGCTGATCCCGGACAGGAGCAGGCCGGCCATCGCGACCATGACGGTGATGCCGGAGATCAGCACCGACCGGCCGGAGGTGGCGGCGGCGATCCGCAGCGCGGTCTCCGGGTCGCGTCCCTTGGCCCGCTCCTCACGCTCGCGGCGCAGGTAGAACATGCAGTAGTCGACGCCGACGGCCAGGCCGATCAGCAGCATCACGGACTGCGCGTTGTCGCCGACGGGCATCAGGTGGCTGCTCAGCGCGAGCAGGCCGCCGGCCGCGACGAACGCGGTCATCGCGAGGGCCACCGGCAGGAGGGCGGCGACGACGGCGCCGAACGCGACGAGCAGGATGCCGAGCGCGAGCGGGAGGGCGGTCCATTCGGCCCGGGTGAAGTCCTTGGCGATGGTGTCCTCGAACCACTTGTCGCCGCTGGCGTCACCGAACTGCTCGATCGCCACGTCGGGGTGCGCCTTGCGGGCATCGGCCACCGCGTCCAGCACGGGCTGGATGTTGTCGACGGCCTTGTCCTCCTCACCCGTCATGTCGAACTGGATGAGCGCCGAGTGCTTGTCCGCGGACAGGCCCCCCTCGGCCTCGTACGGCGAGCGCATGTGCTCCGTCGCCGGGCCCTTGTTGCCCTTGACCTGCACGGCGTTGACGCGGTTGATCACGTCGTCGACGGCGGCCCGGAACTTCGGGTCCAGGGCGGGCAGCGTGTCGCTGCGCACCAGCACCATCTCGCCGGCGGGTTCCTTGATCCCCGCCTCGTCGATGATCTGCGCGGCCCGCTTGGACTCCCCCACGCCCTGGTCGACCTTGGTGATCTCCTGCGACCCCGCCATGTTGCCGATGACGACGGCGAGGACCACGAACAGCAGCCACCCGAATACCGCCGTCTTGCGATGCTGTGCACTCCAGCCACCGATCGAGGCGGCGAAATTACGCCTGGATGCCATGGGTCCCCGCTCCTGTGTTCTCCGTCGGCCGAGGGTTTCCTCGACACGGAAAAAGGTATTGGCGGGCACCCGGGGGTCACATCCTGCGGACAGGTGTCTTGATCGGGGGGCAGGCACCCCTGCGTAGTAGGGCTGGCCCTACCCCTGAGAAGGAGCCTCGCGGTGACCAGTCGGGGCATATCGGGATGCGTGTAAGGGGAAGCTTCCGCGATCAATCCGCTGACCTGCACAAACGCCGATGTGTCCACTCGGGGGAAGGAAACATCAAACGACGGTCGACACGTGTGCACAACGCCCGTGGAGTGGTGGGGAGTTCCCCACCGCCCGGCCGGCTCCGCGCCGACGGGCGTTCACCTGCCGGACACGACCCCGCCCCGCCGGTCGGTCCCACGCGGCGGGTCTGCGAGACTCGATCCCATGGCTGCTACATCTGGCGAATCCTCCAAGGAGCGGTACGAGCGGGCCATGGCCGCTCGCAGGGCCCGTGCGGAGCGCACCCACGCGGAGGAAGTCGCGCGGTCGAACGCACGCAACGAGATCCTCGCCCGCAAGGCCGCCGAGGCCGCCGCGTCCGGCGCCGACGAGGAGATCCGCCAGACGGTGCTGGCGCCGCCGGACCCGAACAAGTCCTCCGCCAAGCAGCTCGGCGGCATCCTGGGCATCATGCTGCTGATCACCGTGCTGATCGGCATCGCGGCGACGATCGCCGCCGCCACCGGCTGAGCGGTTCTCCGCCCGTCCAGCCGTGCCGCCGCCGGACAAGGCCGCGGTCTCCCGGGCGACGTCGCGTCCGCCCCGGACCGCGGCGCGGGCGACATCCTCGGCGACATCCCGCGGCGCGAACGACACGGCCCGACCGCCGCGACCCGGTGGGTCGGGGGATCGGGCCGCGGCGACCGTGGCCCGCGCCGCCGGGGCCGATGCCCGGACGGCGCCCACGACTTGATCGTCGAGCGGTGATCGACGAGCGCGCGAGGCGAGCGGCCGAAGGCGCGACCGCCCCGCGCGGAGCGCGGTGATCCGGCTACGCGCCGATGGCGTGCAGGCCGCCGTCGACGTGGATGACCTCGCCGGTGGTCTTGGGGAACCAGTCGGACAGCAGCGCGCACACGCCCCGGGCGGCCGGGTCCGCGTCGCGCAGGTCCCAACCCAGCGGGGCCTTCTCGTTCCAGACGCCCTCGAACTTCTCGAAGCCGGGGATGCTGTTCGCGGCCATCGTCTTGACCGGGCCCGAGGAGATCAGGTTGACCCGGATGTTCTTCTCACCCAGGTACTTGGCCAGGTAGCGCGAGGTCGACTCGAGCGCGCCCTTGGCGACACCCATCCAGTCGTAGCCCGGCCACGCCACCTGCGCGTCGAAGTCGAGGCCGACGACCGAGCCGCCGGCGCCCTCGTTCGCCTCGATCAGCGGCAGACAGGCCATCGTCAGCGACTTCAGCGAGTACGCCGAGACCTGCACGGCCGTGGCCACGTCGGCCCACTCGGTGTTGAGGAAGTTGCCGCCGAGCGCGTCCTTGGGTCCGAACGCGATCGAGTGCACGACGCCGTCGAGCGAGGGCACGTGCGCGCGCACGTTGTCCGCGAGCGCCGCGAGGTGTTCGGGGTTCTGCACGTCGAGCTCGATCACCGGGGCCGGCTTCGGCAGCCGGTTCGCGATCCGGTTGACCAGCGAGAGCCGGCCGAATCCGGTCAGTACGACCTCGGCGCCCTCCTCCTGGGCCCGCTTGGCGACGTGGAAGCCGATCGAGGCGTCGGTGATGACGCCGGTGACGAGAATGCGCTTGCCCGCAAGCAGGTCGCCCATGAGTTCAGTGCCCCATTCCAAGTCCGCCGTCCACAGGGATGACGGCTCCGGTGATGTACGACGCGGCGTCCGAGGTCAGGAACTTGACCACGCCGGCGACCTCGTCCACGTCCGCGTAGCGCGCGAGCGGGATCTCCTTGAGGATCTGCGCCTTGCGCTCCTCGCCGAGTACCTCGGTCATCGCGGTGTCGACGAAGCCGGGCGCCACCACGTTGGTGGTGATGTTGCGCGACCCCAGTTCGCGCGCGATCGAGCGGGCGAAGCCGACCAGGCCGGCCTTGGAGGCCGCGTAGTTGGCCTGGCCCGCCGAGCCGAGCAGCCCGACCACCGACGAGATCAGCACGATGCGACCCTTGCGGGCCCGCAACATGCCCTTGCTCGCCCGCTTGACCACCCGGAACGTGCCGGTCAGGTTGGTGTCGACGACGCTGGTGAAGTCCTCTTCGCTCATCCGCAGCAACAGCGTGTCGCGGGTGATGCCCGCGTTGGCGATCAGCACCTCGACCGGGCCGTGCGCGGCCTCGATCTCCTTGAACGCCTGCTCGACCTGCTCGCCGTCGGTGATGTCGCACCGCACTCCGAGCAGGCCCTCCGGGGGCTCGCCGGAGCGATACGTGATCGCGACCTTGTCGCCGTCGGCGGCGAAGGCCCGGGCGATGGCCAGGCCGATGCCCCGGTTTCCTCCCGTGACCAGTACGGACCGGCTCAACGGATCACTCCTTTGTCCTCGGACGTCCTGTGGATGCGCGCGCGCAGGCCGTCGGCTTGCGTCACGATGACGCTATCGGGCTACCCCGGGGTAAGGGGAATCCGGTCCGGGACAGCGTCCGCGGACCGATCGTTGTGGGAACCCGACAAGAGCCGACGGGAACCGGAATCATCGGCTCCACCGACCGAATCCGGCCGGCCTGCGCGCGGCAGGTTTCGTTCCGGTTGTCCGGGCGCAAGACCCGTCCGACCAGCGGACCCGTCCGACCGGCAGACCGGAATGCCGGCGACATCGTGTCTGGTTGACTGAACGACGCGAGCCGACAGGCCGAACGTATGGAGGAATGGGTGCCCAACGAGATCGATCCGACGTTCCTCGCCTATCCCCTTCGGGAGCTGGCCGCCGCGGCCCTGTCCCGAGCCGGGGAACTGGGCGCCGAACACGCGGACTTCCGCTTCGAGCGGGTACGAGACGCGTCCTTCCGGCTGCGCGACGGGAAAACCGACTCGGCCGCGGACACCACCGACGTGGGCTTCGCGGTCCGCGTCGTGCACGACGGGGCGTGGGGCTTCGCCGCGGGTGTGGACCTGACCCCGGAGGCGGTGGCGTACGTCGCCGAGCAGGCCGTCGCGGTGGCCCGGGTGTCCCGCTCGGTGAGCGAGGCGGCCGGCGCGGGAGAGCGCGTCGCGCTGGCCGACGAGCCGGTGCACGCCGACGAGACCTGGATCTCGAAGTACAAGGTCAACCCGTTCGACGTGCCCGAGGCCGAGCGCATCGGGCTGCTCGCGCGGTGGAGCCGGGAGCTGCTCGCCGCCGAGGGCGTGGACCACGTGGACGCCACGTGCATGGTGGTGCAGGAGAACAAGTTCTACGCCGACTCGGCCGGCACCACCACCACGCAGCAGCGGATCCGGATACACCCCCAGCTCACCGTGATCGCGGTGGACCGCGAGTCCGGCGCGTACGAGACGATGCGCACCATCGCGCCGCCGGTCGGCCGCGGCTGGGAGTACGTCAAGGGCGAGGGCTGGGACTGGGACGAGGAGCTGGCGTCGTTGCCGGGCCTGCTCGCCGAGCGGGTCAAGGCGCCGAGCGTCGAGGCCGGCGAGTACGACCTGGTGATCGACCCGAGCAACCTGTGGCTGACCATCCACGAGTCGATCGGGCACGCCACCGAACTGGACCGCGCGCTGGGCTACGAGGCCGCCTACGCGGGCACCTCGTTCGCCACGTTCGACCAGCTCGGCAAGCTCGAGTACGGCTCGCCGGTCATGCACGTCACCGGCGACCGCACCGTGCCGCACGGCCTGGCCACCATCGGCTTCGACGACGAGGGCGTCGCGACGCAGAGCTGGGACCTGGTCACCGACGGCGTGCTGACCGGATATCAGCTCGATCGGCGGATGGCGCTGATGCAGGGTCTGGGCCGGTCCAACGGGTGCGCGTTCGCGGACTCCCCCGGCCATGTCCCGGTGCAGCGGATGGCCAACGTCTCGCTCCAGCCGGGTGCGGACAACCTGTCCACCGCCGAACTGATCGGCCGGGTGCACCGGGGTCTGTACATCGTCGGCGACAAGTCGTGGTCGATCGACATGCAGCGCTACAACTTCCAGTTCACCGGTCAGCGCGCCTACCTGATCGAGGACGGCCGGATCGTCGGCCAGGTCAAGGACTTCGCCTACCAGGCGACCACGACCGACTTCTGGGGCTCGATGGAGGCCGTGGGCGGTCCGGGCACCTACGTCCTCGGCGGCGCCTTCAACTGCGGCAAGGCGCAGCCGGGGCAGGTCGCGGCGGTCAGCCACGGTTGCCCCTCCGCGCTGTTCCGCGGCGTGAAGGTCCTCAACACGGTTCAGGAGGCGGGTCGATGAGCAGCGGGCAGACCGTGGTGACGCGGCCGAACGAGACGGTCGAGCGCGCGCTGGCGCTGTCGAAGGCGGACGGCTGCGTGGTGATCGCAGAGGAGACCTCGGCGGCGAACCTGCGCTGGGCGGGCAACGCGCTGACCACCAACGGCGAGACGCGCGGCCGGCGGATCACCGTGGTGGCCACCGTCGCGGGGACCGAGGGCACCGCGTCCGGGATCGTCTCGCGCGGCGGCGTGACGATGGATCGGCTGGAGGGCCTGGTCCGGGCCGCGGAGGCGGCGGCGCGCGACGCCGGACCGGCCGAGGACGCGCGACCGCTGCTCGGGGCCGGCAGCGGCCCGGACGGCGGCTTCGACCAGGCCCCCGCGCAGACCTCGATCGGGGTGTTCGCGGACTTCGCGCCCGAGCTGGGCGCCGCGTTCGGGCGGGCCCGGGAGGGCGAGCGGCTGCTGTACGGGTTCGCGTCGCATCAGTTGACCTCGACCTACGTGGGCACCTCGGCCGGACTGCGGCTGCGGCACGACCAGCCCACCGGGCACGTCGAGTTGAACGCGAAGTCGGCCGACCTGAGCCGGTCGGCGTGGGCGGGCGTGCCCACCCGGGACTTCCGCGACGTGGACCTCGCCGCGATGGACGCGGACCTGGGAACGCGACTGTCCTGGGCGACCCGCACGCTCGACCTCCCGGCGGGCCGCTACGAGACGCTGCTGCCGCCCACGGCGGTCGCGGACCTGATGGTCTACATGTACTGGCAGGGCGGCGCCCGGGACGCGCACGAGGGCCGTACGGTCTTCAGCAAGCCGGGCGGCGGCACCCGGATCGGCGATCGGCTCGGCGAGCTGCCGCTGACGCTGTACAGCGACCCGACCTACCCGGGCCTGGAGAGCGCGCCGTTCACCATCGCGCACGCCTCCGGCGACGCGTCGTCGGTGTTCGACAACGGGCTCGCGCTGGAGCGGACGAACTGGGTCACCGACGGCGTGCTCACGTCACTGCTGACCAACCGGCACACCGCCGAGCTGACCGGGCTGCCGGTCGCGCCGGAGATCGACAACCTGATCCTGGACGGGCCGGCCGACGGTCCGAGCATCACGGACATGGTCGCCTCGACCGAGCGCGGGCTGCTGCTGACCTGCCTGTGGTACATCCGTGAGGTGGATCCGCAGACGCTGCTGCTGACCGGGCTGACCCGGGACGGGGTGTACCTGGTCGAGGGCGGCGAGGTGGTCGGAGCGGTGAACAACTACCGCTTCAACGAGTCGCCGGTGGACGTGCTCGGGCGTGCGGTCGAGGTGGGGCGTACGGAGCGCACGTACCCGCGCGAGTGGGGCGACTGGTTCACCCGAGCGGCGATGCCGCCTTTGCGGGTCCGCGATTTCAATATGTCGTCGCCGAGCAAGGCGCAATGACCTGACGGTCGGCGGGCGGCCCGCGGCGCCGCCTCGAACGCCGGACGGAGCGAAATACGGCCCGTCCGGTGTTCGCGTCCCGGCGAAAAGCGCTGTCCCCGTACCGGACTCCGTGCTTTCGTTGGGGTTCATCATGAACATCGTCAAGATTTCGAAATATCTGTCCCGACACCTGCGGCATCAGCCGGAGCGGCTCGGGATCACCCTGGACGAGGCCGGCTGGGTCGACGTGGACGTGCTCCTGGCGGCGTGTGCCGCGCACGGGGTGGCGCTGTCCCGGGCGGGGTTGGAGCGGGTCGTCGCGGAGAACGACAAGCGGCGCTTCGCCTTCTCCGCGGACGGCACCCGGATCCGGGCCAGTCAGGGGCACACCGTCGCGGTGGACCTGGGCCTGGTCGAGGCCGTGCCGCCCGCCGTGCTCTACCACGGCACGAATCCCAAGAGCGTGGCCGCGATCCTGGTCGAGGGCCTGCGGCCGATGGACCGGCACGACGTGCACCTGTCCGCCGACACCGAGACGGCCCGCCGGGTGGGCGCGCGGCGCGGGCGGCCGGTGCTGTTCGTGGTGCGGGCCGAGCGCATGGTCGCCGCCGGACACGTGTTCCGCCGCTCGGACAACGGCGTGTGGCTGGTCGCGGCGGTGCCGCCGGAGTTTCTGGAGCCGCTCGGCTGAGCCGGTTGCGGCCTGCGCCACTCGGGTCGGATTGCGGCAAAGGTCCCGGCCCCGGTCTCGGTGTGACCGCCTCGCGGGCGTACCGTGAAAGGGCGGACGAGGGTATGGACACGTGGTCGGAGACGGTGGGGTCGTGAAGAACGCCAAGGGCTCGGTGTACCGGATCAGTGGTGCGCGCAAGGGGCTGACCGAGGACGTGGCCGGGCGCCAACGCCGGTACGTCATCTCGATGTCGATCCGTACCGTGTGCTTCGTCGCGGCGGTGTTCACGCCCTCGCCGTGGCGGTGGATATTGGTCGCGGGCGCGCTGTTCCTGCCCTATATCGCGGTGGTGTTGGCCAACGCGGGTCGCGAGCCCACCTCGAACACACCCGTGCAGGCGCAGTTCGTGCCGCCGCTCCCGCCCAAGGCGCTGGAGCCGCCGCCCGGCGCGGTGCTCACCAGCGCCGAACGACAGACCGTGCACACCCACGCGGAGGACTCGTGGACGATGCCCGCCGGACCTGCTCCGACCACCGGCGCGGAGCCCACCGACCGTTCCTCGCACACGAATTCGGATACACACGGTGACGCCGGGGGTGCCGACCGGGGCCATGCGGGCGACCCGGCGGGCGACCCCTCTCACAGCGTCAAAAATTAGCGGTAAGCGCTACGCGGGTTGGTGCTTCAACCGCATGCAGGACGTGCCATACTTCGAAACGTGCTCCGTATCCCCCGTCGGAGCGACCGACGCGATGCCGGGCGGCTCCCCCCGTGGCTGCCCGGCATCGCCCGTGTCCGGGTCGTTTGACTGTCAGGCAAGTCGACACTCGCACGGTTACCGCACCAGCCCGTTGCTTACTGAGCGCAGCGCTCCGGTTGGTGCCTGACGCGGAGTCAGCTGCCCGTCCGACGCATCGCGTCCGGGCGGCCGACCTCGTCTGAGACACTGGTGGGCATGTTCCCCACCCCCGCCGATCCCGTCCGGCCGATCTGTTCGGCGAAGGGCTGTCGTGCCGACGCCCGGTGGGTCCTGGCCTGGAACAACCCCAAGCTGCACACCCCGGAACGGCGCAAGACGTGGCTCGCGTGCGACGAGCACCGCGAACACCTGTCGCAGTTCCTGGCGATTCGCGGATTCCTCAAGGACACCGTGGCGTTCGCCGACTGGCACGACCCGGAGACCACCGCCGGTCCGGCCGCCGAGGGCTCCTGAGCGATCCGCGCCGCGCGTGCCTGCGCCGTGCCGAACTCCCTCGCCTGCGCCGGCGAACTCCCTTGCCCCCGTGGAAGGTTGATCGAGGCCGCGGCTCTCCCGCGCGCACGCCGGGTCGACCGCGCACGACGGTCGGTCGCCGGCGACGAATCGATCGCGGACGATCGATCGCCGACGAGGATCGGTCCCCGAGCGCGGATCAGCCGCCGATGGCCGACATCGGTCGCTCCGGCTGGAGGAACTCCGGGTCGTCGATGCCCGCGCCGGCCTTCTTGCCCCACATCGCGGCCCGCCAGCGGTCCGCGATCTCCGCGTCGTCCGCGCCGCCGCGCAGGGCTGCCCGCAGGTCGGACTCCTCACGGGCGAACAGGCAGTTCCGGATCTGCCCGTCGGCGGTCAGCCGGGTCCGGTCGCACGCGCCGCAGAACGGGCGGGTGACCGAACCGATCACGCCGACCGTGCCCGGGCCGCCGTCCACGAGCCAGCGCTCGGCCGGATTGCTGCCCCGGGCGTCCTCGGGGTCGAGCCGGAACGCGCCGCGCAGCGAGGTCAGGATCTCGTCCGCGGTGATCATCTCGGCGCGCTTCCAGCCGTGCTGCGCGTCCAGCGGCATCTGCTCGATGAATCGCAGCTCGTAGCCGCGTTCGAGGCACCACGCGAGCAGCGCGGCGGCCTCGTCGTCGTTCGCCCCGCGCATCAGCACGGTGTTGACCTTGACCGGCCCCAGGCCCGCGTCGACCGCCGCGGCGAGTCCCGCGACCACGTCCGCGTGCCGGTCGCGCCGGGTCATCGCCTTGAAGCGGACCGGGTCGAGGGTGTCCAGCGAGACGTTGACCCGGTCCAGACCGACCTCTTTCAGCGTCCCCGCCAATCGGGCCAGACCGATCCCGTTCGTGGTGACGGAGAGGGTGGGGCGCGGCTCCAGGGCCGCGGCGTCCCGGATGATCTCGACCAGTTCGCGGCGCAGCAGCGGCTCGCCCCCGGTGAACCGCACCTCGCGCACGCCGAGCACGGTCACCGCGATCCGGACCAGGCGGGAGATCTCCGCACCGGTCAGCAGTTCCGGCTTGGCCAGCCAGTCCAGGCCCTCCTCGGGCATGCAGTACGTGCAGCGCAGATTGCAGCGGTCGGTCAGCGACACGCGCAGGTCGGTCGCCACGCGGCCGAAACCGTCGACGAGTCCGCCGGTGCGGTGGTGCGTGCTCACCTTCGACCCCCTTTTCCTGGTTCCGGCAAGTTTCCCAGGTTACGCGGGTCGCTCCGACCGCCGGGGTCCCCCGGGGGTCGAGTGGGGTCGCCGATCGGTTGCAGTGGCGTATCCCACACCGGCATCGACAACCGTGAGTCGAATACCGGACGTGATCCACGAGAGGATCCAGGCTCACTACGAGGAGGCTTCACCGGTGAGACACGCAGCGGGCAGCGGTGCACAGCCCGACGAAGGGGGTACACCCGACGGAGCGCATTTCCTGGACACCTCGTGGCAACAGCACACCATGGGCGCGGCAGGCACATCCGGTACTTCCGGCGCATCGGGCCCACCGGGCCCACCCGGCGCGTTCGACGCGGCGACCACGCCGGTCCCGGCCGACTGGTACCAGCGTGATCAGCAGTCCGTGCCCTCGTCCGCGCCGGAGGCCCCGGCCGCGCCGGCCAGGCCCGCGCGCACGGACGACCCGGAGCCGCCGCGGCGCGGCCGACGCAAGCTGGTCGTCTGGTCTCTCGCGGGCGCGCTGGTGCTCGCCGGAGCCGGGGCCGGGGCGGTGCTGTTCCTCGGGAGTGGAGACGACAACGACAAGAAGGACCGGGCGGGTTCGGTGGGCGCGGAGCTGACGCCCGGCCCCACCACCGTCCCGTCCACACCGGCCGCGGCCACGACCGCGCCGCCGACCGGCGCCCCGTCCTCGTCCCGGCCGCCGTCGTCGAGCAAGCCGCCGAGTGCGTCCTCGTCGGCGTCCTCGACCGCGAAGCCGCCGGCCAACGACGTGGACGCGCCCAAGGACCCGAGCGCGCTCAAGCCGGCCGCCTACGCCGCGTGGAAGCGGATCGACGCCGCGATGGCGGCCGAGGGCATCAAGCTCAACCTGAACTCCGGCAAGCGCGGCTGGGCCCATCAGCAGCGGCTGCTGGACGAGAAGATCGCCGAGGTCGGTTCGCGCCAGGAGGCGCTGCGCTGGGTGTTGCCGCCGGAGAAGTCGATGCACGTCCAGGGCGTCGCGGTGGACATCTACCCGGCCAACGCCCAGGCCTGGCTCCAGGCCAAGGGCAGCAAGTACGGCTGGTGCCGGATGTACGACAACGAGGAATGGCACTTCGAGTACAACGCCTCGTACACCTCCGGCTGCCCGAAGCGCCTCCCGAGCGCACTGGCCTCGTAGCCGGGGAGGCTCGGTCGGGGCCGGGCACGCGGGGCCATGGGAGTGACCCCGCGACACCCCGTCCCGGCCCGGTCGTTGTACGCCGTGTCCGCCGACGAGTCTCGGCGGGCGCGGCGTCGGGGCGTGGGATCTCGGGGCCGTCGTAGCGGAGAGGCTCTCCTGTGCGAGGTTCGGCCCTGATCGCCCCCAACCCCGATCCCAACCACCGCCGCCCGTTCGGCATGGTGCCGCTGCCGTACCCGGTGCCGCGGGCGGCCCGCCCGGCACCCGCGATTCCGCCGCCGGCGCCATGGTCTTCCCCGGCACCGCCGCAGCTCTGGTACCGCGCCGACTGGCGCTAGTGCCGCGCCCGGCAACGTTGCCCCGTCGCGGCGCCCGGCACGGCACGGCACGGCACCGGAAGCGTCCGCCCCGGGTATCCACCCGTGCCGGCGCGGCCGACGGCCGACCGGTCAGGGCTTGTACGGGAGCGAGGGCACGTCGAAGCAGTTCGTGGTCATGTCCGGCACCTGGCCGACCCAGCCGCCCGGCGCGGCGTCCTGCCAGCGGGCCACGTCGAAGCAGGTCCGGGTGGGCGCGGCGACGCGGTCGACCGGTTCGGCCTTGAAGTCGACCGGGATCAGCAGCCCGTGCGCGTCGTAGCCCTCGGGACGGTTGACGAAGGCCTCCACGCAGGCCCGGGTGACGTTCGCGCCGCACGAGGCGATCGCGTCGGTGAGCCACATCGCCGAGGCCCAGCCCTCCAGTTCCCACTGGGAGAGCTTGTCCTCGCGGTCGGGGAAGTACTTCTTCATCGCGGCCCGGAACTCGGCCACCGCGGGCTGCGCGGTGTCCGTGTAGCCGCGGCTGTTGCTCGTCGCGTAGATGCTGTCGCGGCAGGTCGGGGACGCCTTGAAGTCCTCGCCGACGCGGGCGTTCCAGTTCTGCACGTTGGTCACCTTGGCGGTGACCCGCAGGCCGGCGCCGTCCATCGCCTTGCACAGTTCCGCGTTGCCGCGCGTGTCCACGGCGTCGAAGACGATGTCGACGCCCTTGCTGCGCATGTCCACCACGGCGGCGGCGAAGTTCGGCAGCGCGAAGTCGACCTGCTTGTCCAGCACGGTGTAGCCCTCGGCCCGCAGGCCGTCGGCGACGGTCTGCGCGTAACGCGCGGAGTCGGCCTGGTTGTACGACACCACGGCGGCGGTGCGCGCGCCGAGCTTCTCCTTGAAGTAGCGGTACACCTCGGTGCTCGCGTACAACTCGCCGTTCCAGCCGACCTTGCCCGCGCGCGGGGCCCGCGAGCCGTAGATCGAGTACAGGTGCGGGTAGGTCTCGTACGCGGTCCCGATCGGCTGACCGCCGACGTCCGGGACGCCCTTGTCGCTGACGTACCCGGCGGCGGTGTAGCTGTAGATGCTGTTGCCCGCGAAGGCGAACACCTTGTCGTCCTCGATCAGTTTGCGGGCGCAGCGCTGGTTGGCCACGCCGTACCCGTTGTCGTCGCACGCGACCACCTTGATCCTGCGCCCGTTGACGCCACCGCGGTCGTTCAGCGCCCGGAACCAGGCCTGCGCGCCGTACATCGGGCCGGAGAAGGTCTCGTTGCCCAGGACGCCCTGGACGGTGTCGATCATCCCGACGGTGATCTCGGTGGGTGTGACGCCCACGTCGGACGAGGTGTTGGCGTTCGCCGCGGGTGCGCCGGTGCCCGCCGGGGCGGGCCCGCGGTCGTGGAAGTCCCTCTCGGGCAACCGGGAGCCGCACCCGGTCAGTACGCACAACAACCCGGCCAGCAACAGGGCCACCGAGGCGCACGGCACGCCCCGTCGGTGGAAACGACGATGCATGGGTGCTCCTCGGTGGCCCGGGTGCGGCGGACGTCCGCCCGTTCGGGGTGTGGATCAGGCCTTCGGGCAGCCCTCGACGACGGTGCCCGGCTTGAGCGCGCCGACCAGCGTGCAGACGGTGCTCAGGCTGACCTTCCAGGTGCCGTCCTGCTTGACCGCCTGGCCGTTCTGGCCGGGCAGTGCCGGAGTGCCGGCGAGCAGGATGTCGAACGTCACGGCGGCCTTGTCACCGCTGATCTTGACCGCGGTGGTCTTGGACGTGACCGACTTGGCCATCGGGTCGTTCGCGAGCGTCTCCACGAGCGTGCCCATCTTGTCCGCGTTCTCCAGGACCGCCTTGCGATCGGCGAGCGGCGCGGTGTTGTCGAACAACTTGTCCCAGTTGTCGGCGACCTTCTTCTCCTCGCCGGTCAGCGTGGTGCCACCGGCGGCCGGCGGAGCGCTGGAGGCGCCGCCGGGCGCGGACGCGCCCGTGCTCGGGGTGGTCGCGGCCGGCGTCGTCTGCTGCGCGGCCGGCGCGGAGGCCGACGGTGTCGACTTCGACTCGTCGTCCTTGTCGTCGTCGCCGCCACATCCGGACAGCACCAGCACCGCCGCCACCGGCAGGGCCAGCCATGCGCGGCGCGCCCCCTTGCGACGACCGACGCCGGTGCCCGTCTTCGCCCGCTCGTTGATCATGTCCACGCTCACGTGCGTTCACCACCCGTTCCGCCGGTCGCCCGGCGTCCTGTTGCTGTTGATGTAGCCAGGTAGTACCTGGGTTACCGGCAAGTCATGTTGCCACGTGCGACTCGGTATCCAATCGTGTTCCGGCCCGTATGACCAGATGCCGGAGAACTACGCTGAGGCACGGATGCGCGATCGGGCGGACTCGACGGGTGGACCCTATGGCAGGTTCGACGGACTCGGCAGGCTCCACGGGAAAGGCGAACTCCCCTATCGAACGACAGCGTACGACCGACGCCGCGGCGACCCTGGCCGGTTTGCGTCGGTTGTCGCGCACGCACGGCGGTTGGCTGGTCGGCCTGTGCGGCGCGCTCTTGTGCGCGCTGGGGTGGTACGGCGTGTCGGGCGAACGGTACGAGGCGCGCCAATTGCCCTACCTGGCCTCGGCCACCATCCCGGGCGCGGCCCTGATCGTGGCCGGCGCGGTGCTCGTGGTGGGCACCCGGCGCGGCACGGCGGGCGAGTCCGGCGACGTCGACGCGGAGCTGCGGCTGATGGTGGGGCAGTTGTACCGCCTGCTGGTCGAGCCGGTGCCGGCTGACCCGGCCGCGGAGGCACCCGTCGAGGGACCGTGGGTCGCGGTGCCCGGCGGGGCGCGCTACCACCGGCCCGGATGTTCGCTGGTGCGGGGCAAGGACGGCGTGCGTCCGGTGGGCGAGACGACCGCGCGGGACAAGGATCTGCGGCCGTGCCGGTTGTGTGACCCGGGGCCCGGGTCGGGCGGGGCCGCCGGCTCCGGCGAGGCCGGCTCCGGGTCCGCCGGCTCCGGGGCCGGCCGGGACGCGGGTGCGGGCGGTGCTCCGGTTGTCGGCGACGCGGGCCCGGACGGACCGCACGCGCCCCCGACCGGCGGCTGAGCGTCGTGCTCACACTGGAACTGGCGCTGGCCGGACTGGGCGTGGGCGCGATCGCCGCGCTCGCGGCGGTCGGGATGATCACCTCCTACCGGGCGACCGGCGTGTTCAACCTGTCCTTCGGCGCGCTCGCGATGATCGTGGCCTACCTGGTCTGGCAGCAGGTCCGGGTGTGGGGCTGGCCGTTGTGGGCGGCGGTGCTGCTCGACGTGGGCGTGGTGGCGCCCGCGCTCGGCCTGGTCCTGGAGCGTTTCGTCTTTCGCGGGCTGCACCGCGAGGGAGCCGGTCCGGCCCGGATGCTGGTCGCCTCGCTGGGCGTGTTCGTGCTCCTGGTCGGCGTCGCGACGCTGACCTGGGGCACCCAGGCCCGCCTGGACCCGCCGTCGATCGTGCCGACCGGCTCGGTCGGGCTGCCCGGCGACACCTCCGTGCCCACCGGCACGCTGGTCGAACTGGGCGTGGTGATCGCGGTCGCCGCGCTGGTCGCCGGCGTCACCCGGTACACCCGGTTCGGAGTCCGGTTGCGCGCGGTGGTGGATCGGCGCTCGCTGGCCGAGTTGGCGGGCGTGCCGGCCGACGGGGTGGCCGCGGCCGGCTGGGCCTTCGGATCGATGCTGGCGGGCTTGACCGGCGTGCTGCTGGCGCCGCACCTGCGGCTCGACCCGTACGGACTGACCCTGCTCGTGCTGGAGACGATCGGCGTCGCGGTGGTGGCGCGGCTGGCCAGTCTGCCGGTGGCGATCCTGGCGGCCCTGGCGATCGGGGTGGGGCAGAGCGAACTGTCCCGGCTGGAACTGGACTCGTGGGGCCTGGTCCAGGCACTCCAGGCGAACCTGTTCGTGGTGGTCATGCTGGTCGCGCTCCTGGTGCTGCCCCGGATGGTCGAGGTGGGCGGCCCGGACACCGTGCGAGCGGCCGCGACCCGGATAGGGACCGGACACGGGGAGAGCGCGCCGGCGGGCTGGTGGGTGCCGTTCGTCGCGGTCGCGGCGGCGCCGCTCGCGCTGGGTGCGGAGCATCTGCGGATCGCCCAGCAGGTGCCGGCGATGGCGATCGTGTTCGTGTCGCTGGTGATGCTCAGCGGGTACGCGGGCCAGATCTCGCTCGGCCAGGCCGGCTTCGCGGGTCTGGGCGCGCTCTTCGCCGGACAACTGATGGGCCGGGAGGTCCCGGGCCTGGTCGCGCTGTTCCTGGCCGCGCTGCTGGTGGTGCCGGTCGGCCTGGTGACCGGATGGCCGGCGATTCGGCGGCGCGGGCTGACCCTCGCGCTGACCACGTTCGCGGTGGCCGCGGTGGTCAGCCGGTTCGTCTTCGCCCAGCCGCGCTTCACCACCGGCACCGCGCTCGACCACCCGTGGCCGTTCGAGGGCGAACGCGCTTTCTACGCGCTCGAATTGGCCTGCCTCGGGCTGGTCCTGCTGGTGATCCGCCGGCTGCACGTGAGCCGGCTGGGGCGAATGCTGGTCGCCGTCCGCGACCACGAGGACGGCGCGGCGGCGTCCGGCGTGGACGTCTCCTCCGCCAAGGTCTTCGTCTTCGCGGTCGGCGCCGGCGTCGCGGCACTCGGCGGCGCGCTGCTCGGCATGGGCGGCCGAGCCTTCGACGCGGCGGCCTTCGATCCGATCCTGGGCCTGGTCTGGTTCGCCGCGGTGGTGGTCTTCGGCGTGGACAGCGCGGCGGGCGCGGTCCTGGCCGCGGGCCTGGTGGTCGCCCTGGACGCGGCCACCACGGCGGGCATGTCCACGATCGTGATCGGCGCGCTGGCCGTGCTGCTGTCCCGGATGCCCGGCGGCGTCTCGGCCACCCTGCTGCGCCTGGCGGCGGGCCGCCCACCCGCTCCCGTGACACCGACCCCGGTCCGCCTCACCCCGCTGGGCCGGACCCTGCGCGCGCGGGTACGCCCGTGAGCGCGCGCCGGCAGTCGTCGACGAGCGCGGACCCGGAGGGCGGGGAGCCGATGAGCGCGTTGCGGGCCGAGGGGGTGGTGCGCCGATTCGGTGGGCTGCGGGCCGTGGACGGAGTGGATCTGCGGGTGCCGGCGGGGGTGGTGACGGCGGTGATCGGGCCCAACGGGGCCGGCAAGAGCACCCTGTTCGACTGCCTCGCCGGTGGCCGGGCCGATGCCGGGCGGGTGTACGTGGGCGGGCGCGACGTCACCCGGCTGCCGGCGCATCGCCGGGCCCGGCTCGGGGTGGCCCGTACCTTCCAGGTGGTGTCGGTGTTCCCGAGCCTGACGGTGGTGGACAACCTGCGCGTGGCGGCGGAGAACCGCTCCGGGGCCTCCGCCCTGGCCCGCCTGCTCGGCCTGCCCGACCCGGCCCGGGGGCGTACCAGGGACGCCGTCGAGAGCGCGCTGCGCCGGCTCGCGCTGACCGAGCACGCGCACACCCCGGCGGGCGAACTCCCGGCCGGGATCCTGCGGATGGTCGAACTGGCCCGCGCGCTCGCGTCGTCGCCCTCGGTCCTGCTCCTGGACGAGCCGGCCAGCGGGCTGGACGACGCGCAGACCGACCGGCTGCGCCACGAACTGCGCGCGCTGGCCGCCGACGGCCTGGCGGTCCTGCTGGTCGAACACGACATGGACCTGGTCTTCGGCGTGGCCGACACGGTGCATGTGATGGCGGCCGGTCGGATCGTGGCCTCGGGCACGCCGGCCGAGATCCGCCGCGACGAGCACGCCCGAAAGGTGTACCTCTGATGCCGATCGCCCTGTCGGTAACCGGACTTCGCGTTCGGTTCGGCCCGATCGAGGCGCTGCACGGCGTCGACCTGGACTTCCCCTCGGGCGCCGTGACGGCCCTGGTCGGCCGTAACGGCTCCGGCCGCAGCACGCTGCTGAACACGCTGGCCGGCCTGGTCCGCCCGAGCGCGGGTCGGGTGGTGTGGCACGGTGCGGACATCACCGCGTGGCCCGCCGACCGACGCGCCCGGGAGGGCCTGACCCTGATCCCCGAACGCGGCGGCGTGTTCGCGGGCCTGACCGTCGCCGACAACCTGAGACTGTTCGCCGACGGCGCCGACGTCGAACCCGCGCTGACCGCGTTCCCGGTCCTCGCCGAGCGCCTGTCCCAGCGGGCGGGCACGCTCTCCGGCGGCGAACAGCAGATGCTCGCGGTGAGCCGAGCCCTGCTCACGCCCGCCCGACTGCTCCTGCTCGACGAACTCAGCCAGGGCCTGGCCCCGCGGATCGCCGCCCGCCTCTACGAGGTCGTGACCACCCTGGCGACCGCCGACCGCACGGTGATCCTGGTCGAACAACACACCGGCGAGGCACTGGAGCGCGCCGAGGTCGTCTACGCCCTCAGCCGGGGCACCGTCACCTTCCGCGGCGACCCCACCGAATACCGCACCCACCCGGACACGACCCACCGCGATTAGTGCCGCGCCCGGGTCGCACGGCGGTGAAGACCCCGGACGCGGCCACCGTCGTACGGATGCCCACCACCGGCGGCACGGTTGCCGCGAACGACCGAACCGCCGCCATCGCGCCGAAGAGTCCCCAGACCGTGGCCCGCGACGTGCTCCGCCGGCGACCGGAACAGGCCATGTCGGGCGGTCGAGCCACGCCCACTGGCGTTCGCGGGTGACCGTCAGGCCGAACCGGTCGCGGCGGGGGCGGCCGTGCTCCCGATGGAACGCGTACGCCGCCTCGACGGCGTCCAGGTCGCCCGGATGACGGCCGGCGTGCCGGTGGTGCCGGTCTGCCGTACGGGCTTTGCCGCCGATCGGCGGGCCGTGGAGGTCAACAGCATGGTCTTGGACGCCGGCTCGTACATCCTGGAGTACGACTTCGACGCCTGACGCGCGGCGTTCGCGGACCTCGCCCCGACCGGCCCGCCCCCGGGGTGTGAAGCTCTCTTTCTCGGATTTCGCCGAGGCGGACCACGCCGGCGCCGAGGGCGTCTTCCGGTCCTTCGGACGCTGATCCCCGTAGTCCTCGACCCGGCTCGGCGGCGCCCGGCCGGTCAGCGGGGCATCACCGCGCCGCGCAACACCACCGCTCGGGGGTCGGCCAGGGTGGCGATGTCGGTGCGCGGGTCGGCCGCGTAGACGACCACGTCGGCGGAGGCGCCCTCGGTGATCGCGTCCCGGCCCAGCCAGGTGCGCGCGGACCAGCACGCGGCGGAGAGCGCGTCCACGGCGGGGATGCCGGCCTCGACCAGCTCGGCCACCTCGTCGGCGACCAGGCCGTGCGGCAGCGAGCCGCCCGCGTCGGTGCCGACGAAGATCGGAATGCCCGCGTCGTACGCCGCCCGGACCGTGGCATGGCGGTTCGCGTGCAGCGCTCGCATGTGCGCGGCGTAGGTCGGGAACTTGCCGGCCGCCTGATCGGCGATGCCCGGGAAGGTGGCGATGTTGACCAGCGTCGGCACGATCGCCACGCCGCGCTCGGCGAACACCGGGATCAGGTCCTCGGTCAGGCCGGTGGCGTGCTCGACGCAGTCGATGCCCGCCTCGACCAGGTCCGGGAGCGAGTTCTCGGCGAAGCAGTGCGCGGTGACCCGGGCACCCTCGGCGTGCGCGGCGGCGATCGCCTCCTCGAGCGCGTCCAGTGGCCACAGCGGGGCCAGGTCGCCGGTGTCCCGGTCGATCCAGTCGCCGACCAGCTTGACCCAGCCGTCGCCGCGCCGGGCCTCCTGGATGACGAACGCGGTCAGGTCGCCGGGCTCGATCTCGTGCGCGTAGTTGCGGATGTAGCGCTTGGGCCGGGCCAGGTGGCGGCCCGCGCGGATCAGTCGGGGCAGGTCCTCGCGGCCGTCGATCCACCGCGTGTCGGCGGCCGAGCCGGCGTCGCGCAGCAGCAGCGCGCCCGCGTCCCGGTCGGTGCGCGCCTGGCGTTCGGAGGTGGCGGCGTCGACGGCGCCGTGCTCGTCGATCCCGACGTGGCAGTGCGCGTCGACCAGGCCGGGCAGTACCCAGCCCTCCAGCGTCGCGTCCACGGCAAGCGACGTCGGCCGGTCGAACGTGATCCGTCCGCCCACCACCCACATCTCGTCACGAACTTCGTCCGGGCCGACCAGAACGCGACCCTTCACGTGCAACACGGTCATGCCGAGACCCTACGACCACCCCACCGAAAACCGCTTCGCCCCGCCCCGAACCCGCCACCCCCACACATCACGCCCACCCGCACACCACCCGACCGCGCTCAGCGCCGACCGAGCACCCCGCGCTGCACCGCCGCCGCCACCGCCGCGGTGCGGGAGTCGACGTCGAGCTTCGCGTAGATGTGCACCAGGTGCGATTTGACGGTGGCCTGGCTCAGGAACAGCGCCTTGCTGATCGCGAGGTTGGACAGGCCGTCCGCGACCAGCGCGAGCACCTCGATCTCGCGACCGGTCAGCGTCGGCAGCGGATCGCGCAGCCGACTCAGCAGCCGGCCCGCGATCCGCGGCGCGAGCGCGGATTCGCCCGCCGCGGCGGTGCGCACCGCGGCGGCCAGTTCCTCGGGCGGGGCGTCCTTGAGCAGATAGCCCAGCGCGCCCGACTCGACCGCCGCCAGGATGTCCGCGTCGGTGTCGTACGTGGTCAGCACCAGCACGTGCGGCGCGTCGGGCAGCGCCGTGATCGCCGCCGTGGCCGCGTTCCCGTGCATCGCGCCCGGAGCGAACCGCAGGTCCATCAGCACCACGTCCGGCGCGAGCGCGCGGGCCAGTTCGACCGCGCGTTCGGCGGTGTCCGCCTCGCCCACCACCGTGAAGTCCGGCTCCGCCGCCAGCACCGCGCGCAGCCCGGCGCGCACGATCGGATGGTCGTCGGCGAGCAACAACCGGATCATCGCGCCGACCCACCCGCTGCCGGCACCGGGAACGTCACCGCGATCGCCGCACCCTGCGCCGGCCCGGACTCCACCGTCAGCACGCCACCGAGCTCGGCGGCCCGCGTCCGCATCGCGGCCAGCCCGAACCCGGTCCCGGCGGACCCGCCGGCGGCCGAGTCCGCGCCGCCCCGCCCGACCCGCGCGGCCGGATCGAAGCCGCGCCCGTCGTCGACCACGTCCAACGTCACCGAGGCGTCCATGTGGCTGAGCGTCACCTCGGCCCGGGACGCCGCCGCGTGCCGCACCGTGTTGCCCAGCGCCGACTGGGCGATCCGCAACAGCGCCACCTCGACGGCGGTCGGCAACCCCACCGCGTCACCGGTGTTGTGGAAGCGCACGTCCAAGTCCGCCTCGGCGGCGGTCCGCGCGCACAACCGCTCCAACGCCGCCGGCAGCGAGGACCCGTCCAGCTCCGGCGGCGCCAGCGCCCGCACGAACCGGCGCGCCTGGGCCAGGCTGTCGGTCGCGGTGACCCGGGCCAGCCGTACGTGCCGCTCCGCGTCGAGCGCATCGCCGGGCAGCGCCCGCTCGGCCGCGCGCAGGAGCAGTTGGATGCTGCTGAAGCCCTGCGCGAGGGTGTCGTGGATCTCCCGGGCCAACCGCTCGCGCTCGGCCAGCACCCCCGCGTGCCGCTCCGCCGCGGCCAGCGACGCGCGTGCCGCGACCACGTCCTCCACCAGCCGGCGCCGCTCCTCGCTCTCCCGGTGCAGCGCCTGGTAGCCCAGTACGGTCGCCACCGCCACCGCCGCGCCCAACACCGGGCCGAGCATCATGCCCGTCGTCACCGCGCCGCGATGCGCCGCGTAGCCCACGATCGCGACCACCGTGAGCCCGGCCACCACCGGCAGCGCGACACGCACCGGCAGCAGATGAGGGACCAGGAAGAAGAGCGGGAACGCGAACCAGACCCCCTCCGCCGTGAGTGCGTACAACCCCACCCAGGCCAGGGTCAGACACCCCAGCCACAGCGCCGAGGCCCGCACCGAGGACTCCACCGACGGCATCAGGTTGCCGACCACGTACACCCCGACGGTGATCGCCACCGCGCCCACGATCAGCGCGGCCCGCGCCGCCGGCATGTCCGTGCCGATCAGGGCGCGCAGCGCGGCGAGGGCCAGGAGCAGCACCACGAGCGCGTGCATGCAGGCACGGAGCGCGCGGGGGACCCGGGTCGAGCCGGCCGGCGTGGGCGTGGAGGTGGAGGTGGGGCACATGTCGGTTCAAGGGTAGGCGGGGTGGATTCGGGCGGCATCGATCGAAAGGTTGAGTCGGGAACGACCAGGTCGATCGATGATGCCGCGGATGGTCGAGGGGCAGAGTCGAGTCGTCCGCGGACGCCGGACCGGCCGCTTTCACCGGCCCGAAGGACGGCGTCGCCGGATCCCGCGTGCCGCACATCTTCCAGCCAGGAGGCCTCGACCAGCCGTGTTCGTCGCAGTGCGGGACCTCGTGTTCGCCCGAGGGCGGTTCGCCCTGATGATCGCCACCGTGGCGTTGCTCACCGCGCTGGTCGGCCTGGTGTCCGGTCTGACCGTCGGGCTCGGGCGGGCCAACACCTCGGCGATCGACGCGCTGCCCGCCGATCGGCTCGCGTTCGCCGCGCCCGCGTCCGGGCAGGGCGTCTCGTTCGCGGACTCGGCCGTGGACGAGAGCCAGTGGCGGCGCTGGGCGGAACAACCGGGGGTGCGCTCGGCCGCGCCGCTGGGCATCGCGACGACCCGGCTCGGCGCCGGCGAGCGCACGGTCGCCGCCGCCGCGTTCGGGGTCGAGCCCGGCGGGCCGCTCGCGCCCCGGGCGCTTGCCCCGGGCACCGTGGTGTTGTCCCGGTCGCTGGCCGAGGATCTGCGGGTCGCGGTCGGCGCCCGGCTGAGCGTGGGGACCGGCACATCGCTGACCGTGGCGGCGGTGGTGCCGGGGTCCTCGTACAGCCACACCCCGGTCGCCTGGACCACGCTGGCCGACTGGCAACCGCTGCGCCCGGGGCCGGCACTCGGCGGACCGCACGCGACGGTGATCGCGCTCGACCTGGCCGGCGCGCACACCGGTGCGGCCGACCGGGCGATCGGCACCCGCAGCACCTCGCTCGGCGCCGCCCGGAGCGCGATCGGGTCGTACACCGCCGAGAACGGGTCGCTGCGCCTGATGCGCGGCTTCCTGTTCGCGATCTCGGCGCTCGTGGTGGGCGCGTTCTTCACGGTGTGGACGATCCAGCGGGCCGGCGACATCGCGGTGCTCAAGGCGCTCGGCGCGCCCACCGGCTATCTGCTTCGGGACGCGCTCGGCCAGGCGTTCCTGGTGTTGCTGGTGGGGACCGCCGTCGGCACCGGGATCGCCGCGCTGTTCGGCGCGGTGGCGCCGGCGGGGGTGCCGTTCGTGGTGGACGCCTCGACCACGGCGTTCCCGGCAGGGGTGCTGATCCTGCTCGGCATGGTCGGCGCCGGGCTGGCCGTGCGCCGGGTGACCTCGATCGACCCGCACACCGCGCTGAGCGGCACCCGATGAGCGTCGGCCCGATCGGAGCCGGCGGCCGACCCGCGCCGCGCGCCACCTCCGGCGACCCCGAAAGGCACCAGATGCACCCGTCGCACCCGTCGCCCGGTCTCGAACTCGCCGACGTCACCCTCACCTACCCCGACGGCGACACCCGGCTCACCGCCCTGGACCGGGTCGGCCTGCTCGTGCCGCCCGGCACGCTGACCGCCGTGGTCGGCCCGTCCGGGTCCGGCAAGTCCAGTCTGCTCGCCGTGGCCGCGACGCTGACCGCACCGGAGCGCGGTCGGGTCTCGATCGCCGGCCGGGACGTCGCGGCGCTGTCCGCCGCCGAACGCGCCCGACTGCGCCGGACCACGATCGGCATCGTGTTCCAACAGCCCAACCTGCTCGCGTCGTTGACCTGCGTCGAGCAGCTCCAGGTGATGGCGCACCTGGCCGGCCGCAGCCCCCGCCGGGCCCGCGCGCGAGCGCTGGAACTGCTCGACCGGGTCGGCCTCGCGGACCGCGCGGAACATCGCCCGCAACGCCTGTCCGGCGGTCAGCGGCAACGCGTCAACATCGCCCGGGCGTTGATGAACGAGCCGAGCGTGCTCCTGGTGGACGAGCCCACCGGCGCGCTCGATCACGAACGCGGCGCGGCGATCGTCGCGTTGCTCGCCGAACTGACCCGCGCGAGCGGCACGGCCACCGTCCTGGTCACCCACGACCACAGCCATCTCCCGCACGCGGACCACACGATGGAGCTGATCGACGGCCGCCTGGGCACCCTCGCCACAAGCCACTGACCCGGCGGACGACGTGCCCGGACCGCCGAAGCGGCGGACGGCCGACGCCCGGGCCGGCGAAGCTGCGGCCGACCGCGGGGCCGCACCGAAACCCCCACCGCCCCCCACCGAAAGCGCCTACCCGCCCTCCCCCGGCCGCCACGCGCTCGACCCCGACCGCTCCCGCTCGGCGTCCGGGTGCCACGCGCTGGACCCGGAGCCGGCGCCCGGCGGGCCCGGCGTCGCAGCGCCGTCCGAATCCCCCGGAATCACCGGCCAGTTCGGGTCTACCACCTCGCCGCCGTCCGGGTTGCGGCGGTCGAAGTACTGCTGGAGCGAGGCCGCCTGCTCGGCGTACCAGCGGACCTGCTTCTCGTGCAGCGTGCGCAGCGAGTCGGCGGCCAACTCCGGGAAGCGCGCGCCCAGATCCCGGGCGAGCAGCAGGCACGCGAGCGCGTCGCCGTCGGCGGTGTGCGCGTCGGTGAGCACCACCTCGTAGAACGCGCTGGTCGCGGCCAGCGTGCGCTTGCCCTTGCGGTACCGGTCCAACTGCTTGTCGATCACCAAAGGGTCGATGATCGGTGCAGTGTACGGGAGTTGCGGCAGGTTGTGCCGTCGCAGCTCGGTCTGCAGGATGGTCAGGTCGAACGGCGCGTTGTAGATCGCGATCGGCGTGCCGGCCTCCAGGTACGCGGTCATCGCCGCACCGATCTCGGCCAGGCAGAGCGCGGGCGCGCGTCCCTGGGCCCGGGCCCGCTCGGTGTCGATCCCATGGATCGCGGTCGCCTCGGCGGGGATCTCCCGCTCGCCCGGGTCGAGCAGCCAGGACCGTCGGGTGCCGGTCGCGTCGACCAGGGCGGCGGTGACCACGAAGTCCGTGCGCGGGTCGACGCCGGAGGTCTCCACGTCGAACGCGGCCATCGGCCCGCGATGCCAGCCGTCGTGGTTGCCTCTCGGTGGCGCGGCGGGCTTGGGCTCGCCGCAGGTCGCGCAGTACGTCACCCATTTGCCGTCCTTGCGGACCAACAGGCCGTCGCCCGCCTTGACGTAGGTCGTGCACGTGGCACAGGTCGCACCGAACTTGTTCGTAGCCATGGGGTGCTCTTTTCCGATCGCGGATCAGATTCACGTCGTCACTGCGCGAAACGCTAGTGCCCGGGTACGACGCGATCCGCGCGTCGGGTGGCGACCCGGCGCAGCAGCGGGCGTTCGACGGTGGTCCACGCGGTGCTCGTGAGCAGGTACACGCCGGCCGCGAGCGGCACGAGGGCCGCGGTGAGTACGGTGCCGAAGGGCAGCCACCGGATCAGCGCGGGCGCGTCCGGGACGGCGCGGGCGGCACGGTACTGCGCGTAGGCCACGCCCGCGAGCAGCGCCAACAGGCCCACGAGCACGAGCGTGTGCGGCCCGCCGAGCCCGGTCACCGGGTGCAGGCCGAGCGGTGCGCCGGCCAACGTGTGGCTCAACAGGGCGCGGTCGCCGCTGAACAGACGGTACGTCAGGAACAGGAACGGCAGGCCGGCCAGGGCCGGGAGCATGCCGGCGAACATCGAGGTGCCGGACTCCTTGTGCAGCGCGGTGAGTTCGCGGGCCAGGCGCTGCGGATCGCGCGCGTGCCGCTCGCGGAGCCGGCGGACCTGCGGGGCGAGCCGGGCGCGGGCCACCTCGGCGCGGGCCTGGGCGTAGCCCAGGGGCACGAGGGCGAGTCGCACGCACGCGGTGAACACGACCACGGCGCCGGCCACCGAGCCGGTGCCGAGCAGCGGCGCGAGGGCGTCGGCGAGAGTGAGCAGGACGTCGTGCGCGACGCCGAGAACGGGGATACCGAACATGGGAAGGGCCTTCCGTGACGCGGGAATCGGGCTGCGTCAGGCGGCCGTGCCGAACCTGTGGACCCAGGTCGGGGTCAGCAGCGGGCCGCCGGGCCCGCTCCCGGTGCTCTGGGCCGCGATCGGCCCGGCCCGTCGGGATCCCGTGCGGGCAGGAAGGCCAGCCGATCGGCTTGCCTGCGCAACACCGCGCCGCGAACGTACGCGCGCTCGGCGGACGGCGCGCACGCGGCGGCGGTACAGCAGGCCAGCGCGAGCACCGCGGTCACCGCGACGGCGACCAGACCGGGCAACGCCCCGTCCACGAACAGCCCGAAGCCGACCAGCGCGAGCAGCGCCGCGAACAGCGACGTCGACGCGGTGGCGGGGTCCGAGCGGTACATGCGCCCCACCTTAAACCGACACCGCACCGCACCGCACCGCTCCGTGCCGGCTCCGCGCGCCACCCTTGCCGCATCCCCGCTCACCCGGCCCCGGCTCCACGATCCACCCAGACCCGACACCGCACCGCACCGTGCCGCACCGCACCGGCTCCGACTCCGCGTGCCACCCTTCCGGATCCAGCCCCACCCCCGCCCCACGATCCGCCCGGGCCCGACACCGCACCCCCACAACCCGGCTCCACGCCGCACCCGCCGCACCCGGACGCGACGCACCGGCCTCGCCCCCGCCCGGATCCGAGCCCGCCCGAGCCGAGGATCCGAACCCGCACCGGCCGAGAGGTGAGCACGCACGCACGTTCGTGCCAGGATGACCCCGTGCGCGTGCTGCTAGGGGACGGCTTCGGGGTGACGTCACGTCAGATCGCGATGGCGATCGGGCGATCGGGGCAGGACGTGGCGGTGCTCGCACCGCCCGGTCGGCCGGTTCACGCACGCCCTCGCTCGGTCACGGTGGTGCACGAGGTGCCCGCGTTCGGCGCGGATCCCTGGGCCTGGCTGGCCCGGACCGAGGCGGTGCTGCGCGCCGAGCCGCACGACGTGCTGCTGGCCACGAACGAGCACGTCGCGGTGCTCGCGCGCGAGCCGGAGCGGATCACCGCGCACGGTGTGGCCCTGGCCGTACCGCCGTTCGCGGCGCTGCGCCGGGTCGCGGACCGGGCCTCGGCGGCAAGCACCCTCACCGAGATCGGGATGCCGCAGCCGGCCGGGACGGTGGTGGTGCGCTCCGCCGAGGAGTTGCGCCAGGTCGCCGATCCGCCGTTGTACGTGAAGACCTTCGCGGGTTCGCACCGGGTCGAGCGGCGCGAGCAACTGCTGCGGCTGGCCGACACGCTGGATCAGGGCGGCGCGTTCGTGGACGGCGCGGGCGTGCTGGTGCAGGAGCCGGCCCAGGGCCCGGTCCTGTCCGCCCAGGCGGTGTTCGAGCACGGACGCCTGGTCGCGGTGCACGCGTACGAACACCTGCACGGCAGCGCGGTCAGGCGCAGCGTGGTGGTGCCGGAGGTGCGCGAGCAGGTCGCGATGCTCGGCGGCCACCTCGGCTGGCACGGTGGCCTGTCGCTGGACGCGGTGCGCACCGCGCACGGCGGCCCGGCCTGGCTGGACGTGCGCCCCTACCTCGCCGAACCGGGCAACGCCGGCGCCGCCGGCACCGATCTGGTCGCGGCGCTGATCGCGGTCTCCCGGGGCGAGGCGCCCGCCTCGATGCCGTGGGGCCGGCCGGACGTACGCACCCGGCAGGCGCACGGCGCGCTGCTGACCGCCGCCCGGGCCGGGCGCCGCCGGGCCGGCCGCGAACTGCTGCGGATCGTGTCGCGGGCGAGTCCGTACCGGGACGCCGTCGAGGAGACCCTGAGCCTGCGTCGGGAGCCGCGTCGGATCGCCGGATCGATGTGGCTGACCTCGACCCTGCTCACCGCGCCGGCGCGCGTCCTGGCCCGGATCGACGCACAGGAGGCCCGGGGCACGCTGTCCCCCGCCGCGTGGCGCCGCGTCCTGGCCGGCGCCCCGCCGCGGGTGCCCTGACCACCGCGCCGAAGCGGCGTTTCCACCACCGCGGGTGCCCTGATCGCCCGCACCCGAGCGGCGACCGCGCCACCGCGGGTGTCCCGACGTCCCTCACCCGAGCAGCGACTCCACCAGCGCCCGCACCGACAGCACGAACAGCCGGTCACCGTCGGTGACGTTGCTCAGACTCGCCGCCAGTTCCGGATCCTCCCGCGCCAGCTCGCCGCGCCATCGGTCCACGGCCGGCGGTTCGGCCGCGCTGTTCTCCAGGGCCCGCTCCAGCATCACGAAGCCGGCGATCTGGTACTGCACCGCCTGCACGGCCTCGCCCGCCCGTGCGCCGCGCAGCCCGGCCGCGGTCATCTCGCGCACCAGCGCCTTGCGCGCGGGCAGCATCATCAGCGACTCCAGGCCGCGCTCGCGGACCAGGCCGACCAGGTGCGGGCGCTCCAGGATCAATCGCCGACACGATCGCGCGATCGACACCACCCGCTCGACCGGCGTGCTCCCGTCCACCGAGATCGCGCCCATGTCCGCGATCACCCGGTCCACCAGTTGGTCCACCAGCACGTCGCGGTTGCCCACGTGCCAGTAGATCGAGGTGACGGCGACGCCCAACTCGGCGGCCAGTTTGCGCATGCTGAGGTTCTCGATACCGGATTCCATGACGAGACGCATGGCGGTGTCGAGCACGGTGTCTCGCGTGATCCTGTCCATCACGTCCCATTCTCGCGCCCGGGCGGGGTCGCCCGATACAGGGGCAACCACGCCACAGGTCTTTACCTCGCCGACCTACCGGTGTAACAGTGTTACAGAACAACCGGCACCACCGCGCACGGGATCGGGCAACCGGCCCGCGCGCAGCCCTCGCACGAGCGGAAGAGGTGAGGTACGTGGCACGCATTCGGTACGGCGCCCGGCCGGCGGAAACGCTGAAGAAATCCTCGCGGGAGCGCTCCAGCCTCCCGGAGATCTGGTCCACCGGCGTGATGGCGATCTGGGAGACCGACCCCGAGGTGATCGCGGCGATCCTGCCGCCGCCGCTGGTCCCCGCGGACCGGCCGCTGGTGCGGGTGAACATCTCCGCCTGCGACATCAACGGCCACCCGCTCGGCGCGGGCGCGGTCGCGGTGCGCTGCAAGCACGGCGACATCGAGGGCGACTACACGCTGACCATGCCGATGACCACCGAGCGGGCGGTGATCGGCGGTCGCGAGGTGTTCGGCGAGCCGAAGAAGCTGGCCGACGTCAAGGTCGAGCGGGACGGCGACGAGGTCGTGGCCACGGTGAACCGGATGGGCGTCACCTACGTCGAGGTGCGCGGCACCGTGGTCGAGGAGCTGGCCACCCCCGAGCCCCGACAGACGCTGAGCTTCTACTACAAGTTCCTGCCCGCCGTGGACGGCGACGGCTTCGACGCCGACCCGATGCTGGTGCACGTCACCCGCAACGAGCGCACCCGCAGCGCGCACCGCCTGGACGGCGAGGTGATCCTGCGCGACTCGGACTTCGACCCGGTCGCCGACCTGCCGGTGCGCAAGCTGATCTCGATCACGCTCAGCGAGCGCACCTCCGACCAGCAGGGCTTCGTCGCCGAGCACGTCAAGGCCGACCTGGTGCTGCCGTACATCCACCAGCGCTACGACGACGTGCAGCAGATCACCGACGATCCGCCGCCCGCGAAGTAGCACCCCGGCAGGCAAGGCAGCCACGACAGCAAGGGATCGACAGACATGCTGCAGGAATTCGACGGCAGAGTCGCCGTCGTCACCGGTGCCGCGAGCGGTATCGGGCTCGCGATGGCCGAGCGGTTCGGCGCGGAGGGCATGAAGGTCGTGCTCGGCGACATCGAGCGGGGCGCGCTGGACAAGGCGGTCGCGCGGATCACCGACGCGGGCGGCGAGGCGCTCGGGCACATCGTGGACGTATCGGTGCGCGAATCGGTGTTCGAGCTGGCCGACGCCGCGTTCGAGCACTTCGGCGCCGTGCACGTGCTGTGCAACAACGCCGGGATCGGCTCGGGCTCCGAGGGCAAGATGTGGGAGCACGACCCCAAGGACTGGGACTGGTGCTTCGCCGTGAACGTGTTCGGCGTCTTCAACGGCATCCAGGCGTTCGTACCGAGGATGCTCGCGCAGAACACCCCCGGCCACATCGTGAACACCTCCTCCGGCGACGGCGGCATCGCACCGCTGCCGAACGCGTCGGTGTACGCGACCACCAAGGCCGCGGTGGTGACCATGACCGAGGCGCTGTACGCCCAGCTCGGCCAGGTGCACGCACAGCTCGGCGCGTCCGTGCTGTTCCCCGGGCCCAAGATGTTGCGCACCGGCCTGTGGGAGTCCTACCGCAACCGGCCCGAGCGGTTCGCCAAGTCGGTGCCGCGCAAGACGCCCTACAACACGCTCGACGCGTGGGAGAAGGCGATGCGCGACGCGGGGCAGGAGATCGAGTTCACCCCGGTCGAGTCGGTCGCGGCCGACGTGCTCGACGGCATCCGGGAGAACCGGTTCTGGATCCTGCCCGCCAGTGAGCACAGCGACGGACAGATCACCGCGCGGTCGCGGAGCATGCTCGCCCGCAGCAACCCCTCGTACCTCGAGACCTTCGTCCTGGACAAGTGAGTGACATGACCCAGAGCAGCGAACACCCCGAGCGGAACGAACTCACCACCCCCTACACGATCATCTCCTCGGACACCCACGCCGGGCTGCCGACCGAGCTGTATCGCGACTACCTGGCCACTCGGCATCACGCCGCCTTCGATCAGTTCATGTCCGAGCGCGAGGCGCAGCTCAAGGCGATCACCGACCTGGGCGTGCGCAACGAGGACTTCGCGGCGAACTGGTTCGAGACCAACGAGGAGGTGCTGCGCAGCGGTTGGGAGGTGGACCGGCGCGACCTGGAGTTGGACAAGGACGGCGTGGTCGGCGAGGTGATCTTCCCGGACGCGGACGCCGTCGAGTCGCGCACGTGTGTGCCCTTCGGCGCGGGCCTGGGCCTGTCCGGGGACATGGATCCGGAGCTGGGCCTGGCCGGCGCGCAGGCGCACAACCGCTGGCTGGCCGAGTTGTGCAAGACCAGTCCGGAACGGCGGCGCGGGGTCGCGCTGATCCCGATCACCGCGGCGATCGAGGACGTGCTCGCGGAGATCCGCCGGATCAAGGCGGACGGCCTGGGCGCGGTGATGATCCCCGCGATGTGGATGAACCAGACGCCGTACCACGATCGCAGGTACGACCCGGTGTGGGCGCTGTGCCAGGACCTGGAACTCCCGGTGGTCACCCACTCGGGTCCGGCCGACCGCGAGTCGTACGGCAACCACCTGGGCATCTACGTCACCGAGGTCACCTGGTGGCCGTCCCGGCCGTTGTGGTTCCTGCTGTGGTCCGGCGTGTTCGAGCGGTTCCCGCGGCTGAAGTTCGGGGTGACCGAGGCGGGCTGCTGGTGGGTGGGCAACCTGCTGTGGTTCACCGACCGGCTGCTGCTGGGCTCGCGCGGCGCGGCCAAGTTGGCCGGGTTCGAGGAGATCAAGCTGCTCCCGAGCGAGTACTTCGACCGCAACTGCTTCATCGGAGCGTCCAACACCAAGCGGCGCGAGATCGGCATGCGCTACGAGATCGGTGTCGGCAACATCTGCTGGGGTAACGATTTCCCGCACCCCGAGGGCACCTGGCCGGAGACCCTCAACATCCTGCGCAAGACGTTCTCCGACGTCCCGATCGCCGAGACGCGCGTGATGCTCGGCGAGGCGGTGGCGGACGTGTACGGCTTCGACCTGGCCGCTCTCGCGCCGCACGCCGAGCGGGTCGGGGTCACCCCCGCCACGCTCGGTCAGGTGAACGAGGACGGTTCGGCGAAGGACCTGACGACCAAGTGGGCAGCGGCCGCCGAGATCGGCCGGCACTGGCTCACCGGACACGACACGGGCGCCGCGATCAACCCCAACGCGGAAGCCCTGGAGGTCTGATCCCCCATGACTGACAGCACCACCCCGCTCCCCGTCCCGAGCGGCCCCCCGTCCGGCGACCACCCCGAGCGGTACACCGTGATCTCGGCCGACTGCCACGGCGGCGGCGAGATCCACGGCTATCGCGACTATCTACCGACCCGCCTGCACGCCGAGTTCGACGCCTGGGTGGCGAACTACGAGATCCCCTACCCGGATCTCAAGGGGGACCTCGGCCCGCGCAACTGGGACTCCGATCGACGCCTGCGCGACCTGGAGGCGGACGGGGTGGTGGCCGAGGTCATCTTCCCCAACACCGTGCCGCCGTTCTTCCCCAAGCCCTCGCTGACCGACCAGCCGCCGGCCGCGAACGCGGGCGACCTGGCGCTGCGGTGGGAGGGGCTCAAGGCGCACAACCGCTGGATGGTCGACTTCTGCGCGGCCACGCCCGGGCGCCGGGCGGGCATCGTGCAGATCATGCTGCACGACATCCCGGCGGCGGTGGAGGAGATCCGCTGGGCCAAGGACGCCGGGCTCACCGGCGGCGTGCTGCTGCCCGGCACCCCGCCCGGTTCCGGTCTGGTGCCGATGTTCGACTACGCGCACTACGAGCCGCTGTGGCGGGTGTGCGAGGAGTTGGGCATGCCGGTCAACCACCACACCGGCTCGGCCGCGCCGCCGGCCGGGGACACCGACGTGGACAAGGTGGTGTTCCTGACCGAGGTGTCCTGGTGGGCGCACCGCGCGTTCACCCACCTGGTGGTCTCCGGCGCGATGGATCGCCACCCGGAGCTCCAGTTCGTGTTCACCGAGCAGGGCACCGCCTGGATCCCGGAGGAGACCCGGCGGCTGGACTACTACTGGCACCGGATGAGCACCGCGGTCGGCTCCCAGGAGTACGAGTGGGGCAGCGCGCTGGTCGGCCGGATGGAGCTCAAGCCGAGCGAGTACTGGGCCCGGCAGTGCCACGTCGGGGCCAGCTTCCAGCGCCCGGCCGAGGCCAAGCTGCGGTATCAGGTGGGCGTGGACCGGATCATGTGGGGCAGCGACTACCCGCACAAGGAGGCCAGCCATCCGTTCAGCCGCGAGGCGCTCCAGTTGACCTACAACGGCATCGACCCGGTCGAGGTCGCCGCCATGGTCGGCGGCAACGCGGCGAAGCTGTACGGCTTCGACCTGGACGCGCTGGCCCCGATCGCGGCGAAGGTGGGCCCCCGGGTCGACCAGGTGTGGGCGCCGCTGGCGCCCGAGGACATCCCGGTCGGCGCGGACAAGTGCCCGGCGTTCGTGGGCGCGGTCGGCATCAAGCCGTAGCCGCGGCCGGCCGTGGCCGCGTCGAACCGCGGCCGCGACCACCCCGCGCGGACCTCGGCGTCGAGGGGCCGGAACCCGCCGTTCCGGTCCCGCCGACGCCGAGGCCGGCGCGGCGGGCGCGCGGGTGTGACGCCTCGCACAGGGCTTCCAACCGTCGGGCCGGCGATTTCTCCGGTGAATCGTGACGACACGCTTTAGAGTCCGATCCATGACTCGACCGGACTGGGCTCCAGAGCACATCGACATCACCCGCGCCAGCGTGGCCCGCGTCTACGACTACACGCTCGGCGGCGCGCACAACTTCGCGGTCGACCGCGAGGCGGCCGAACTGGTCACCCAGGCGATGCCCGAGCTGCGCGACGTGCTGCGCGGGAACCGGGTGTTCCTCACCCGCGCCGTACACCACCTGCTGGACCTGGGCATCCGGCAGTTCCTGGACCTGGGCTCGGGCATCCCGACGGTGGGCAACGTGCACGAGATCGCGCACAAGGCCGACCCGGACGCGCGCGTGGTGTACGTGGACAACGATCCGGTCGCGGTCGCGCACAGCCAGGCCCTGCTCGCCGACAACCCGAACGCGACCGTGGTGGGCGCCGACCTGACCGATCCGGCCAAGGTGATCGACTCCCCCGAGGTCCGCGAGCTGATCGACTTCTCCCAGCCGGTCGGCGTGCTGATCGTGTCGGTGCTGCACTTCCTCCCGGACGAGGCGGACCCCATCGGCGTGGTGCGTCGGTACATGGACGCGACCGTGCCCGGCAGCCACCTCGCGCTCTCGCACGCGCACCGCAGCGAGGAGCGCCCCGCCGGGATGGACCGCGCGCTCAGCGAGTACTCCTCCAACGTGCAAAAGATGCACGCCCGCTCGCACGACGAGATCCTGGCCGTCTTCGGCGGCCTGGAGCTGCTGCCCGCGCGGCTGGTCCCGGTGGACGTGTGGGGCCCGGGCGGCCCGCTCGGCGAACCCGCCGTGAAGCTGCCTCAGTTGGCGGGCGTCGCGGTCAAGGCCTGAGCGGCCGGCACCGGGTTGTAGAACTCGCGCTGGCCGACCACCAGGCCGTCCCGAAAGGCCAGCACCGCGATGTAGGTGTTGGCGTAGGCGCGGTCGGTGGGCCTGGCCCGCCCCTCGCCGGTGAACTCGACGATCACGGTGTCCGGGTCCACGCAGTCGTGGACCCGGGTCACCGTCAGGCGCAGTTCGAACACGCCGAGCGCGATCGCCAGATAGGCGTCCACCGCGTCCTTGCCCTCGATCCGCACCGGCGGCGCGGCGTACGGGAACTCCAGGACGACGTCGGGGTGGTAGCAGGCCACCTGCGCGCCGCGGTCGCCCGCGCCCACCGCCGCCAGCAGCCGCTCGGCGATCCGGACGTTGTGCGCGCGCCGCGCCCGGGCCTGTTCGGGAACACCTGAGTCCATGGCCGCAGCCTGGCCCAAAACCGTTGTCGAGAAAAGATCACGCGGTGGCCGGTTGTCCCTCCCACGCCTGAACCGCGCGGGTCTCCGGGAGCGCGGAGAAGCACGCCACGCTCAGCACCGCGGCGGCCGCGAGATAGGCCGCGACGCTCCACGGCGTGCCGTCGCCCCGGGCCAGTTCGGTGGCCACGATCGGGGTCAGCGCACCGCCGAGCACGCCGCCCAGGTTGTACGCGGTGGACGCGCCGGTGCACCGCACGCGCGGCTCGAACAACTCGGACAGATAGGCCCCGACCACCGAGAACATCGCGATGAAGGCGACCAGGGTGCCCAGGCACGCGAGCGTCATCCACACCGGCTCGCCGGTGGCCAGCAGCCCCAGCATCGGGAACGCCCACAGGCCCATCGCCGCGCAGCCCGCCACGCACAGCGGCTTGCGCCCGTACCTGTCGCCGAGCAGCGCGAACAACGGGGTGGCCACGGCCTTGCCGACGACCGCGATCATGATGCACGCGAGCATCGTGGTGCGCCCGATCCCCAGGCTGCTGGTGGCATAGTGCAGCGACCAGGTGGTGGTCAGGTAGAAGCCCACGTAGCCGCAGGTCAGCGCCCCGGCGATGAGCAGGATCAGCCGCCACTGGTCACGCACCACCTCGCGGAACGGGCTCGCCGAGAGGTCGTTCGCGACGGCCAGTTCGCGAAACGCGGGGGTCTCCTCGATCGAGGCGCGCAACATCAGTCCGACGCCCGCGAGCACACCGGCGAACAGGAACGGCACCCGCCAGCCCCAGGAGTGGAACTGGGCGTCGGTCAGCACCCCGGACAGGGTCAGCATGATGCCGTTGGCGAGCAGGAACCCGATCGCCGGCCCGGCCTGCGGAAAGCTGCCCCACAACGCGCGGCGGCCCGGCGGCGCGTGTTCGGCGGCCAGCAGCACCGCGCCGCCCCATTCGCCGCCGACCCCGAGCCCCTGGCAAAAGCGCAGCAGCACCAGCAGGATCGGCGCGGCCAGGCCGATCCGGTCGTAGGTGGGCAGCAGTCCCACCAGCACGGTGGCGACGCCGGTCAGCAGCAGCGAGACGACCAGCACCGGCCGGCGCCCGCGCCGGTCGCCCAACCGGCCGAACAGCACCGAGCCCAGCGGCCGCGAGACGAAACCGACCGCGTAGGTGGCGAACGCCGCGAGGGTGCCCGCGATCGGCGAGAAGCCGGGAAAGAACAGCGGGCCCAGTACCAGGGCCGCGGCCGTGCCGTAGACGAAGAAATCGTAGAACTCGATCGACGTGCCGGCGAAGGACGCCGCCGCGATCCGGACCATGGAGACATTTCGCGTCACACCCGGCCCAACGATCGGGTCGGGGTGTGGTCACCCGTGCGGGCGTCACCCGTCCGGGGCGGTCTGTCGCGCCTTCCCGTGCGTCTCGGGTCGGCCGGGGGTGGTCGCCTCACCCAGATCGGCCAGCCACGGCGCACCCGCGTCGTCGCCCACATGGCCGAGCGCCCAGGCCGGGTTCTGGCACATCGCGGTCTGCACGATCTGGGTGCCCGGCAACGTCACCGGCCAGCACAGCAGATGGCCCGCCAGCCACCAGAACTTGCCCAGCACCGCGACCGAGAGGTCGTCCTCACCGGGCGGCCGGTCCCGGTACTCGTGCCGGTACCAGGTGCGCACCACCTGCGACCAGGTCTGCTCGGCGATCACCGTGCCGTCCCGATCGCGCAGCGGCCCGTTGCGAAACGACACGTCGCGGGCGATCCGGTGGGTCACCCGCAGGCCCAGCGCGCGCCGCACCGGGGTGAGCACGATGGTCACCCCGCCGCACACCGACCAGGTCACCATCGACGGCCACAGCCCGAACACCAGGAACAACACCGCGCCCGCGGCGCCCAGCGGCAGGCCGACCGCGCGCGCCGCGACCGGCTCCGCGTACACCTTCAGCGGTGTGATCGGCACCCGGAAGACGGTGTCGGGCGTGGTGGCGTAGCGCGACTCGTCGAAGTCGAGCGCGCGCGCCCGGCGATACGTCCGGGTCTGGAACCACGGCAGCGTCAGGGACAACACCGCGCCGGCGACACCCAACACGAACCAGGGCAGGGACACCTCGGGCAGTTCCATCGCCACGTCACCCCTTAGCGCGTCGATGTCTCCACGGTCGCCCATGGCGGCCCCCGGCGGAAGAGTACGGCCACCACAAGTGGCAGAAAATGTGCGCCTTCGCCCGCCTCGACACCCGTCGCGGTCATCACACCCGGATCATCCGCATCATCCGGCCCAGCGCGGGGACCCCGCCATCGTCTTCAACTGCTCGAAGGAGAGCAGCGGTTCGGGCAGCGGAGCAGCGTCCGCGCCTCGGCCGTCGCGCACCTCCAGGGAGACCGCGAGGCCGCCCGGACGGATGACCAGGAGCGAGCGCGACTCGACCCGACCATCGTTCGCCACCACCTGATGGGTCACTCCGGGAGTTCCGTCAGCCAGCGTCACGTTCGCGCAGAGATTCTCACTCGCGCCGGCCGGACAAGGCGTCACAGCGGAGTCCCGGGTCGAACGCAGACGCACGGTCAGGTCCGACATCGCCCCACGGAGTCCGCCCAGGACGAAGTTGCCCACGGTCGTCTTCGCCGCGCTCAGTACCCGGACTGCCTTGGGCAGCACGGCCGACACCGGCTCGAACGCCGCGGGGGGCACGGCGGACGGATCGACCCCCACCACGGTCCACACCCGGCTGTGCGCGATGGCCGTCAACTCCTCGGGTCCCAGGACCTGGCGCGTTCCCCTCGGCTTGTCCACGACCTCGCCGGCCCGGACCTGGACGCCGTCCGGCCGCGTGTACACGACGGAGTAGGAGTGCCGTTCGGCCCCCGGCGGCCAAAACCCGGTAACCGTGAGCACGCCCCCGTCCGGCTCCACCGTGCGGACACACCGGAGTCCCGAACCGCCCTCCGCCGATGGGCAATGCGGGCCCTGCCACAGATCCTCGACCGAACCGAACAGCGGACGGGCGAGTTCCACCTCGAGCCCCGTGGAGCCGTTGCGCCCGGTATAGGTGCCGGCGATCCGGGTGTCGCCCGGCACCGGGCCCTCGCGGCTCGGCTCGAAGCGGTCGGTACGACCACCGTCCGGCAGCGCCGCGCGCACATACGGGACCAGTTCCCTGCCCACGAGCAATCTCGCCGTCCCCTCGAGCCGCCTCGCGGCGGGGCCCGAATCGGTACTCGACCCGGCGAACACCGCGTCGAGCACGCCCAGTCCGCCGCTTCCGCCGAGCACGAGCACCAGTACGGCGGCCACCGCCGCGCCCACCGCCACCCGTGCCCGGCGCTGCTGCCTGCCGCGCCGGATACCGCGCCCGATCAGATCGGGGCTGGGCCCGCGAAACTCGGCGACGGCCGAACGCATCGCGTCCGGCAGATCCCGCTCGAACCTGTCGTCGGCGCCCACGCTGATCAGATCCCTTCCGTCGATGCGACGCGATTCGGGCAACGGCGCCGACCGGCCCCCGGGCGATCGCGGCAGCCGACCCCCGCCGCCGGTCAACATGCCATGCCCAGGTCGACGAGTTCGGCGCCGAGCATCGCGCGCAGCCGGTCCAACGCCCGCTTGGACCGCACCCGGACCGCCCCGGGGCTGATCCGCAGGACGTCCGCGGCCTCCTCGACCGACCGGTCCTCCCAGTAGCGCAGCACCAGCACCGCGCGATCGGCGGGCGAGAGCCGGGCCAGGCCCTGAAGCAGCGTCAGGCGCAGCTCGATGTCCTCCCCCGCCGCCGGTGGCGGCTCCGGCAGCGCGTCGCTGGGGCGTTCCGAGGAGCGCCTGAGCCGCCGCACGGACAAGAAGGTGCGCACCAGCGTGGTGTGCGCGTACGCGATCGGCGACTCCATCTCACGGATCCGGCGCCAGCTCCGGTACAGCTTGCCCAGCGTCTCCTGGACCAGGTCCTCCGCCGCGTGCCAGTCGCCGGTGAGCAGACAGGCCGTGCGCAGCAGTTGGCCGCTGCGGGCCCGCGCGAACTCGTCGAAGCTCGCGCCCCCGTTCCCGCTCATGGTGCCTCCGCGCCTCGGTGTCGTGCGAATAACGCGTCGACCCGCCAAGCGCGTTACACCCCCGCGTCACCGGCGCCGGTAGCCGGTCGCGCCGTGGATGCGGCCCAGGTGTTGGCGCAGCGTGGCCACCCGGGGATGTTGCGGACCCAGCCGGTGCTCCTGCTCGGCCAGCAGCGGCACCAGCACGCTCTCGGACCGGTACGGGTCGCCGAGCGCGGCGAGCAGCAGCCCGATCCGCTCGCGCAGGTCGAAGCCCTGGTAGACGTCGGCCTCCGGGATCCGCCGGTGCAGGTCGAGCAATCGCCGGTACTCGCCGAGCGCGGCGGGCAGTTCGCCCAGTTCCTCCAGGCACGCGGCGACCTGCCGGCCGTATTCCATCGCCTCCGCGTCGGTCGGCCCGCCGGACGCCGCGAACACGCCCGCGATGTACTGCAACTCCGGGAGCGCGCGCCGGAACTGACGGTCCGCCAGCAGGGTGTCGGCGAGCGCTTGGCGCAACCCCAGGACGAGCGGGTCGCGTTCGCCGTGCCGCGCGATGGCCACCGGCAGGGCGACGCCGAGCACGTCCACGGCCTGGGTCAGCGCACCTTCGCCGAGCAGCCGGTTGGCCTCGTCGAGCGCGCTGCGCACGTCCAACGTGGGCGGCGCGGCGGAGGGCACCGCGGCCCAGTCCGGATCGGATCGCGGCACGTGCGCCGAGGGGCCCGCGCTCATCGCCCACGGCGGCGTGGGCGGGGCCGGTACCGACGCCCGCACCGGGCCGGGCACCCCGGGCAGCGGCTGCGGCGCGGCCGGGAAGCGCAGCGGGCGGGTCGGGTCCATCGGCGCGGTCGGCGCGAGCGCGTCGCCGCGGCTCGCGGGCAGCAGCGGAACGAGCCGCCGGTAGACCTCCTGCGCGCTCGCGGGACGCTGGTCGGGCTGCTTGCCCAGCAGGTCCAGCACGAGCCGTTCCAGCCCGGCGGGGATGTCCGGGCGGTGCGCGCCCAACGGCTCGGGCGTCGCGCTGAGGTGCCCGAGCATGACCGAGGCCATCGTCGGCCCGGCGAACGGCGCCCGCCCGGCCAGCATCTCGTACAGCAGGCAGCCGAGCGCGTACAGGTCGGTGCGCGGCTCGACGATGCCGTTCATCTGCTCGGGCGCCATGTACGCGGGCGAGCCGGGCATCGCGCCGGTCGTGGTGAGCTTGGTCGACTCCGGGTCGAGCACCGCGGCCACGCCCAGGTCGAGCACCTTGACCGTGCCGTCGCGCCGGACCATCACGTTGCGCGGCTTGAGGTCGCGGTGCACCACCGGCACCGCGTGCACGGCGGCCAGCACCGAGCAGATCTGCGCGGCCACCGCGACCGCCCACTCCCACGGCACCGGCCGGTTCTCCGCGATCAGGTCGGCCAGGTCGCAACCGTCCAGGAGTTGCATCACCAGGTACAGGTCGCCCTCGTCGGTGCCGCCGTCGAACACGGTGACCAGGCCCGGGTGATCGATGCCCGCGGTGACCCGGCACTCGCGCAGGAAGCGCCGTTCCATCGCGCCGCGGTCGCCGTCGGCCTCGACCAGGTCGGTGCGCAGCAACTTGACCGCGACCCGGCGCTGGAGGGTCCGGTCGTACGCCTTCCAGACCTGGCCCATGCCGCCGCGGCCGATCGCCGCGGACAGTTCGTAGCGGTCCGCGATCACCCGTCCGGGGGCGCTCATCGGGGCCCTCCGGGATTGCCGCCGTCCTGCTCGCGCAGCCGTTCGCTGAGCCCTTGCAGCCGGGCCCGGGCGCGCGCGGCGGGATCGTCGACCGGCACCGGCCCGGCGGCGGGCGGCGGGGCGACCGGTCCGCGCGGGGCACCGGGCCCCACCTGCGGGCCGGGCACCAGGTAGCCCGGCGGGGCCTGCGGCGGGGCCGGGGGGTAGGCCATCGGGTGCGGCCCGACGGGCGCCTGCGGCCACGGCGCGTACCCGGCCGGCCCGTACGCGCGCGTCGCCCGGGCCCAGCGGGCGGATCCGACGCACCACCAGACCGGCACCGCGACCATCAGCACCAGCAGCATGACGGTGCCCACGTCGTCCAGGATCGTCTGGGGTTCGGGCGCGCCCAGCGCCTCGCGCGCGGCCTGCTCGTCGCTCGACTCGCTGCCCATGACCAGGAACACGAAGGCGAGGACCACGCTCACCGAGGTGACCGCCAGGACCACCCAGTCCCAGTGCCTGCGGGTGCGAACTCCCGCCACGAGCGGGGGAATCCACGCCAGCAGCCCGATCGAGAGGAACGCGACCGCGGCGAGGCCGACGAGCCCGAACCAGTGACCGGCGGTACCGCGTCTACCGGGCACCGGATCGCGCGACGGACCTTGCATGCTGTGTGACTCCCGAGGCTGTGGGACTCCCGAGGCCGGACGACTCCCCCGCGGGGCGAGTCGATGCCGCGTTCGCACCCGGTGGTCTGCCGGGAGTCGCGGGCGATGGGCCGGGAGACGGCGTGCCGGAAGCCTATCGGCGGGACCGGCCGGCCGGCTGCCGACCTGGACAAGCGCCCACCCACCGACCGTTCGCCGACCGGTTCGGGTCCGGGGCACGTCGCGCCGCGTCGCCGCGAACCCCGACACCGCGCACCCGGCGGGACACACCGGGCGCGGCGAGGGGTACCGTGCTCGGGTGTACCGCTTCCTGCTGACCCCGCGCTGGATCGCGATGGCGCTGCTCGTCCTCGTGCTGGTCCCGATCATGGTCGAGCTCGGTTTCTGGCAGTTCCACCGGCACGAGAACAAGGTCGCGCACAACGACCTGATCAGTGCCAACAGCAAGCGCGAGCCGGTGCCCGCGCAGGAGATCCTCGCGGTGGGCCGGAAGCTGCCCGGCGACCTCCAGTGGCGTCGGGTCACGGTGACCGGCACCTACGACACCGAGCACGAGATGCTGGCGCGCAACCGGTCGCAGAACAACGTGCCCGGCTTCTACGTGGTCACCCCGCTGATCACCGCCGACGGCCGCGCGCTGCTGGTGGACCGGGGCTGGGTGAAGAACCCGCCCACCGCCGCCGAGCGACCCGAGGTGCCGCCAGCTCCGGCCGGGCAGGTGACGGTGACCGGTCGGCTGCGCCCGGACGAGACCCGCGAGGACTCCGGCATCCGCGATCTCGAGGTGCCCCAGGGCCAGGTGATGCGGATCTCCTCGTTCGAGCTGGCCGCGAAGTTGCCGCACCCGATCCTCGGCGGCTACGTCGAACTCACCGAGCAGACCCCGATGCCCGCGAAGGCGCCGGCGCTGATCCCCGAGCCGGACGACGAGGACCTGGGCCCGCACCTGGCCTACGCGGTGCAGTGGTGGATCTTCGCGTTCGCGCTGCTGGCGATGCTCGTCAAGCTGGTGCGCGGCGAGGCCAAGGAGTTGGAGGCCGAGTTGGCCGCGCTGGACGAGGACGCCTCGGCGCCCGCGCCCGAGGAAGCGGCCAAGGTCTGAGGGTCCCGGCCGGGCCGGCCGGGACCTCGCTCACAACCCCGCGACCAGCTCCGGCAGCACCTCGCCGATCGGCGCGCGGATCACCGCGTCGGCGACCCGGTCGTACGGCGTCTCCCCGGCGTTGACGATCACCAGCTTGGCCCCCGCCTCCTGCGCCACCCGGCACAACGACGCGGCGGGCTCGACCTGGAGCGAGGAGCCGATGGCCAGGAACACGTCGCCGATCTGCGCGGCGATCGCGGCCCGCTCCAGCACGCCGTGGTCGAGCCCCTGCCCGAACATGATCGTCGCGGTCTTCTGGATGCCGCCGCAGCGTAGGCAGCGCGGGTCGTCCTCGCCCATCGCCACCCGCTCCAGCGCCGCGTCGAGCGTGGTGCGCGCGTCGCAGTCGGTGCACAACACGTAGAACATCGTGCCGTGCAGCTCGATGATCTTCTCCGCGCCGGTACCCGCCCGCAGGTGCAGCCCGTCCACGTTCTGGGTGATCAACGCGTTGAGCCGACCGGCCCGCTCCAGCGCGACCAGCGCGGCGTGTCCCGCGTTCGGCCCGGCCAGCCGCGCGGGGTTGTCCCGGCGCAGCAGCCACGAGCGGCGGCGGATGTCCTCGTCGCCCATGTAGTAGCCGTAGGTGACCAGCTTCTCCGCGTCGGGGTCCTTGGTCCACACGCCCTGCGGGCCCCGGTAGTCGGGGATCCCGGAGTCGGTGGAGATGCCTGCCCCGGTGAGCACGGTGACCCCGTCCTCGGCCGCCCGGATCCACTCCCGCACCACGTCGATCTGCTCGGTCATGCCACCGAGGGTAGCGACCGGCCGAGCTGACGACCTGTCAATTACCGCGCGTCGGGGTCGGCACGAGGCAGGATGGTGGCATGGATCTTGGACTGCGCGATCGCGTGTATCTGGTCACCGGCGGCACCCGCGGCCTCGGCTTCGCCACCGCCCGCGCGCTGGTGGACGACGGCGCCCGGGTGGTGGTCACCGGGCGGGACGAAAAACGCGCGACGGAGGCCGTCGCCGCGCTGGGCGGGCCCGAACAGGCGCTGGGGATCGCCGCCGACAACGGCGACAGCGGCACCGCCGAGCGACTGGTCGCGGCGGCGCTGGCCCGCTTCGAGCGGCTGGACGGCGCGTTGGTGAGCGTCGGCGGCCCGCCTCCGGGCGCGATCACCGCGGTCGAGGACGACCAGTGGCGGGACGCGTTCGAGTCGGTGTTCCTGGGCGCGGTCCGGCTGGCCCGGGCCACCGCCTCGGCGCTGGGCACCGGCGGCGGATCGATCGGCTTCGTACTGTCCTCGTCGGTGCGCCAACCGATCCCCGGCCTCGGCGTCTCCAACGGTCTGCGGCCGGGCCTGGCGATGGTGGCCAAGACCCTGGCCGACGAGCTGGGCCCGCGTGGCATCCGGGTGTTCGGGCTGCTCCCCGGCCGGATCGACACCGACCGGGTGCGCGAACTCGACGATCTCAGCGGCGACGCGGAGGCGACCAGGGCCGCGCACACCGGGAGCATCCCGCTGGCCCGCTACGGCACCCCGGAGGAGTTCGGCCGGGTGGCCGCCTTCACGCTGTCCCCGGCCGCGTCCTACCTGAGCGGCGTGATGATCCCGGTCGACGGCGGCCTGGCCCGCTCGTTGTGACACCGGAGCGGCCCGGGGCCCGACACCGGTGCGGCCCGAAGCCCGCCGCGGGTGGGGCCGGGGCCTGAGACGCCGGCCGGCGCCCAAGGCCCCACGCGGCGGAGCCGGGCCCCACGCCGGAGAGCGCCCGAGCCCGACAGGGGTGGCGCCCGGGACACAACCCGGGCCCGACACACCGGTGGGGCTCGGGACACGTCCCGAGCCCCACCGTCGTCCGCCCCCGCGCCGCTCAGTCCAGGTGCCGCTTGGGCAGCCCCCGGCTGGTCCGCAGGGTCATCGTCGTGGGCAGCGTGTCCAGGCCCACCGCTTCGCGCGCGTTGGGCAACACCCGATCGCGCACCGCGCTCAGCACCGTGCGCGGCTCGGCGCCGGGTTCGGCCCGGACCATCACCCGCAGCGTCGGACCGTGCCGGCGGCGGACCAGATGCGCCGAGACGTGCTCGATGCCGTCCACGTACGACAGGTCGTCCTCGATCGCGTCGGCGAGCGCGTGGCCGTTCACCGTCAGCGTGTCCGCCTCGTCGCCGACCATGCCGAAGCCGGTGCCCAGGCCGGACGGGCCGTCGCCGGCCCCGGCCGTGGTGTCCTGCACCCGCAGCGACCGCACCGCCCGCCGGCCGAACTGCGCGAGCAGCCACCACAGCGCGAGCACCAGGATCAACCCTGGCGCACCGAAGGCGACCCACCACCACCAGCCGTGGTCGGTGAGCCGCTCGGCCTGACTCGTGGTCACGAACGGCTTGTCCGCGGTGCGCAGCAGGTCGGGATACCAACCCCGGCCCCGGGCGGCGACGGCGAGCCCGCCGCCGATCAGGCCCAGGCCGACGAGGAACAGCAGGATCCGGTTGCAGACCGTACGCATGCTCGGCTCACCTCCCGCTCACGGGCTGAAGGCGCAGATCCACCCGAGGCACCCGGGCCAACGTGAGCGCGTTCGCGCGCTCCTCCAGTCGTTCCATCAACTCGTCGTGCAGGTCGTCCGGGTCGCGGAAGTGGTAGTCCACCCGCAGCACCGCCTTGCGCCGGCCCATCCGCACCCGCGCGTCCAACACACCCGAGGACGCCAGCGCGGTGTGCCGCAGGAACGAGGCGGCCGTGCGCCGGGTCATGTACACGGTCATCGCGCCGCCCGGCGAACGCAGCCGCAGCAGGCTGCGTCGACCCGGGGTGACCGCGAGCACGATCAGCCACAGGCCCAGCACCGCGGCGATCAGCCCGGCGGCGACGGTCGCTTCGTCACGCCAGACGTGCGTCTGGGCGCGTTCCAGGAGTTCGCGCGACCAGCGCGGGGCCCGGTCGATCCGGGCCGTGATGCCGATGTACAGCGCGGTGCCCGCGACGCCGCCCACGAGCAGCGCGACCAGCCCGGCCGGGAAGCCGCGCGTCGACCAGGCCCGGTGCACCTTCGCACCGTCGCCCCAGTCGTCGATCGCGCCCGCCGACGTCTCGGCTGGCGAGGCACCGGAAGGCGCCTCCGGCGAAGCCTCCAGGCTCACTCCACTCTCCTCTTGCCGTGCCCCCCACGGGTCAACCGGCCGACCGTGACGTCCACCCGCACCACCGGCATCCCGGTCAAATACTCCACGTCGGCGCGTACCCGCCGGCGAATCGTCCGGGCGATCTCGACCACGGGCCCGGGGTAGGGCACGTCCACGTCCAGAGTCACCGTCGCGTGGTCGTGGTGCATGGTGGCGCCCGCGCGCGGCGCGCGCAGCGCGGTGTCCGGCGCGGCCTCGTCGGTGGCCTCGCGTGCCGCGCGGGCGGCGATCTTCTCCACCACGCGCCCGCCGATCTGCAGTACTCCGCGGTGCGCGGCCGGCGCCAGGCCCTCCGCCGGTACCGCGCGCATCAGCGCCGCCGGTTGCGCGAGCTGAACAGCTCGCCGAGGTCCAGGTCGCCGTCCAGGAAACGACCGACCAGGAAGCCGACCACCCCGAGCGCGGCGACCAGGAGAAAGGCCCCGAACCCGCCGAGCGCGGCGGCCAGGCCGAGGGCCATGCCGACCAACAGGCCGACCATGGGTGTAGTCATTGGCGAACGACTCCTCACTGAACCGACCATCGGTTGTTGTCGACCCTGTCGGGTCGGGTGCCCGGGGACCGTGCGGATCCGTGCTGGATTCCACCGGTCCTCGCCCGCCCGCTACTCGACGCGCGGGTTGTTGCGCCGTCGATGCCGCTCCGCCAACTGGCGCCAGAGCCGACCCGGCAGCCGGCCGCGACGGTAGACCGTGGTCTCCGCCGCGGCCCCCGAGCGAACCGGTGCCGGTGGCCCGGCCGCGTCGATCAGCGCTCTGAACCGCTCCAGCCCGGCGACGAATTCCTCCGGGTCACCCCCACGATCGGGATGGCTCGCGCGGATGAACTCCCGGTATTCGCGCAGCAGTTGGCGCCGCGCGTCGTCGCCGGGCCCGACCGTCACTGAAGCTGGCGCTCCTTGGAGTCGTCTCCGTCGTACTCGATGTGGATGTCGTCCACCGCGATGTTGACCTCGACCACCTCGAGCGCGGTCATCCGCTCGACGGAGTCGATGACATTCTCGCGGACGGCTTGTGCCAATTCGGCGATGGGCACGCCGTAATCCACGACGATGTTGAGATCCACGGCACACTGACGCTCGCCCACCTCGACGCTGACACCCTGCGCCACGTTGGGCTTGCCCCCCGGGATGCGCTGACGCACCGCGCCGAACGCCCGGGCCGCACCCCCGCCGAGCGCGTACACGCCCGGGATCTCGCGGGCGGCGATGCCCGCGATCTTGGCGACCACACCGTCCGCGATGGACGTGCGGCCCTTGTCCGTGGCCAGCTTGACGACCTCGGTCGAACGAGCCCCGCCCGCCGGCGCGCGCTCCTCGTCCTTCTGGAGCGCCTGCGTGCCGGTCTTGCCCTGGGTCGTTGTGTCCGCCATCGGCGCACTTCCTTCCTCGACTGCCCGAACCATGCGACCGGAACCCCACTCGGTCCCGCCTGACATCGGTGCCCCTTGCCGGGTTCACCACACCTGTACGACACACACACCGGGCGAACGTCACGCGTCGATCGGCGGATGTTTCGCCGAATCCGACGCTATCGGGCCGGACGGTTCCCGGCGCGGACCCGCGCCCGCGCCTCGCCGTCGGGGTGGCGGTTCTCGTGTTGCGCCCCCGGGCGCAGTACGGTCGCCGGGTTGGGACGAGGAGGGAAGCCGATGGCCGACGAGGCCGAGCTCGACGAGGGCACCCTGGTGGTGCGGGCTCAAGAGGGCGACGCCGAGGCATTCGAGGTACTGATGCGTCGGCACGGTCGATCCTTGTACACGCTCGCGCTGCGCATCCTCGGACGGCCCACGGACGCGGAGGACGCGGTCCAGGAGGCGTTCATCAGCGCGTGGCGCCGGCTGCCCGGTTTCCGCGCCGAATCGTCGTTCCTGACCTGGATGTATCGCATCGTCACCAACCGCGCGTTGAACATCGCCCGGACCAGACGGCCCACGGTCGGCCTGGACCAGGTTCCCGATCGGGCGATAGAGCAGATGGCGGACAATCCGGAGCGACGGGCGGAGGGGTCGGCGGCGCTCAAGGCGCTTCAGGAGGCGATGACCACGCTCACCGAGGAGCAGCGGGCCTGCTGGGTTCTGCGCGAGTTGCACGGGCAGAGCTACGACGAGATCGCGGCGGCCGTGGGGATCGGGGCGAACGCGGTCCGGGGCAGGATCTTCCGAGCACGACAGACCCTGGCGGAGGCGATGCGGCCGTGGACGTGACGAACGAGGCGGGCGACGCGCCCGACGCGCTGCGGCTGCCGTCCGCGGCGGAACTGCTCGCGACGACCCGGCACGCCCCGGCGGGGGCGACCGCCTCGGCCGACGCCGATCCGGATCGGGACCTGCTGCCGTGCGGGCGCGAGCCCGAGGGGGTGCTCGAACACGCCGCCGAGGGCGGGCTGGACGAGCACGAGCGCTCGTGTCCGGAATGCCAGGCGGTGCTGCGCGACCACTCGGTGCTCGATCAGGTCACCCGCGAGTGGGCCGAGTTGCCGGTCCCGGTGCCGGACGACCTGGGCGCGCGGGTGATGCGCCTGGTCCGGGCCGAATTGCACACCGGTCGGCTGCTGCCGCTGGGCGAGCCGGACGAGCGGTTGACGCTGACCGAGACCGCCGCGGCGCGTACGCTGCGCGCGGCGGTGGACGCCGAGCCTGGCGTACAGGCCCGCAGTTGCCGGATCCGGCCGTACGAGAACCGGGCGGGCGCGGCGGTGCCGGGTCCGGTCACCGTGCGGCTGTCGGTCGGCGTGCCCTACGGCGAGCCGATCCACGCGCTGGCCGAACGACTGCGCGAACGGGTGCGCCGGGCCGCGAGCGAACGACTGGGGTTGGAAGTGGCGAAGGTGGACGTGGACGTGGTCGGCCTGGAACCGGCCGCCGGGAATCGGGAGGCGGACCGATGAGGCAGCCCGCGACGCGCGTCTCGCGCGAGATGTCCATCCTGGCCCGGACCACCGCGGGCGGCGCGGCGCTGACCGTGCCGGGCGTGGTGGACCTGCAACCGGGGCTGCTCGACGCGGTCGCCCAGGTCTCCGGCGGCTTGATCCCGGGCCGGGTCCCGGGGGTGACCACGCGCGTGCTCGACGGAGTCCTGCACGTGGACGTGCAGTTCCGCGCGGCGGCGGACCGCCGGGTACTGGACGTGGCACGCGAGGTGCGCGCGGCGGTCACCGAGGCGGTGCGGCAGCGGACCGGACACAAGCACGTGGTGGTGCACATCCTGGTCACCGACGCGGGATCCTGAGCCCGGCAACCCCGGCCCGGCAGTCCGGAGCCCGGTGGCCCGGCGCCCGGTCCTGAGCCCGGGGCCCGGTCCTCCCGGGCCTCGTCGTGGTGAGTCCGGTCGTCGGTCCTCGCGGCCCCCTCGTCGCGGGCACCGTTCGCGCCCCGCGCGTCCGAGACGCGCGGTCAGACCCTCGCGAGGCTGTACGAGGGCCGCTCGTTCAGGGCCGCCGCGTCGTGCCCGGGCAGGTGGCCGTAGGCGCCGATGATGCCGCCGATCTCCTCGGTGGCGGTCAGCGGCCCGCTCGCGTCGGCGGCCCGCGGCACCCGGCCGTGACCGATCAGTTGCAGCCACTTGTTCAGCGGCAGCCGGGCCCGCTCGTACATCTCCAGGGCCTCGGTCGGATCCTGGTACGAGGCCAGCGAGCGGGCCAGCACCCGCGCGTCGACGATCGACTCGGACGCGCCGCCGAGCACGTAGGGGTACATCGGGTGGGCCGCGTCGCCGAGCAGCGTGACCCGGCCGAACGACCACTGGTCCAGCGGCGGTCGGGTCACCAGCGGATAGCCGGAGGCCTCGGTCGGCGTCTTGACCATCGCGCCCACGTCGGCGCCGGCGATGCTCCAGCCGCGGAACACCCGGGTGAGCCGGCGCAGGTCCGCGGGTCCGTTCCACCCGGTGTCGCCGAGTTCGCCGGCCGACTGCCGATCGGGCAGTTCGGCGAGCCAGTTGGTGAGCGTGGTCCCGTCCCGCGGGTCGATCGGCTTGATCGGGTGCGCCATGAAGCGCGCCTCGCCGTGCGCGGTCATGATCATCGTGTGTCCGTCGGCGAACGGCGCGCAGCGGGTGGTGCCGCGCATCAGGATGCGCGGCTGGGCCACCGGCGAGCCCTCGTCCGGCAACAGCGTCGCGCGCGTCGCCGAGTTGATCCCGTCCGCGCCGATCAGCACGTCGGCCCGCTCCCGCCAGGGCCGCCCTTCGCCGTCGACGAAGTAGCCGGTGACCCCGTCGTCGTCCTGGTCGAACCCGGTCAGCCGGGACCCGGTGCGCACCGCCGGGCGGCCGAGCCGCTGGTAGACCGCGCGCAGCAGGGCCACCTGCAACTCGCCGCGATGCACGGACAGATGCGGCCACAGGAAGCCGGCCCGCTGCCCGCGCGGTTCGAGCACCACGCGCTTGGCCGCCCGGTCGGGATAGGCCACGCCGGACAGCGGCACGCCCAGGTTGGCGATCGGATGGTAGAGGTCGAGTTCGGCGAGTTCGCGCACCGCGTGGGGCAGGAGGCTGATACCGAGCCCGAGGGGCCGGATTCTCAGTGCCGCGTCGACCACCGTCACCTCGGTGATGCCCGCGTCGTACAGGCTCAGTGCCACAGCCAGTCCACCTATGCCGCCGCCGGCGACGAGAACACGCACGTAGAAGCCCCTCTTGCCAACCATTTGGAATATCACCACACTACCCGCCGCCCCGGGCTGTGGTCGGTCAACTCGCGAGGGCCCGATCTTGTTCCTGGTCCCGGAACTGACGGTGGTACAGGTCCGCGTACAGTCCGTCCCGGACGAGCAACTCGGCGTGTGTGCCGCGCTCCACGATGCCGCCGCCGTCCACCACCAGGATCAGGTCGGCGTCGCGCACCGTGGACAGTCGGTGGGCGATCACCAGCGCGGTACGACCCTCCAGGGCCGAGGCCAGCGCGTGCTGCACGGCCGCCTCGGACTCGGAGTCCAGGTGCGCGGTCGCCTCGTCGAGCACCACCACCCGCGGTGACTTGAGCAACAGTCGGGCGATCGCGAGGCGTTGCTTCTCGCCGCCGGACAACCGGTGTCCGCGCTCGCCGACCACCGTGTCCAGTCGGTCCGGCAGCTCGGCCACCTGCTCGCCGATGTTCGCCGCGCGCAACGCGGCCCACAACTCGTCGTCGCTCGCGTCCGGCTTGGCGTAGAGCAGGTTGCCGCGGATCGTGTCGTGGAACATGTGCGAGTCCTGGGTGACCACGCCGACGGTGTCCCGCAACGACGCGAGGGTGACATCGCGCACATCGTGGCCGCCGATCCGTACCGAGCCCTCGGTGGCGTCGTAGAGCCGGCCGACCAGTGAGGTGATCGTGGTCTTGCCCGCGCCCGAGGGACCCACCAGAGCCACCACCTGACCGGGCTCGGCCCGGAACGACACGTCGCGCAACACCGGCTCGGAGCGCCGCCGATCGAGCACCGCGACGCTCTCCAGCGAGGCCAGCGAGACCTCGTCCGCGCCGGGGTAGGCGAAGCCGACCGCGTCGAACTCGACCGTCGCCGCGTCCGCCGGCAGCGGCTCGGCGTCCGGCTTGTCGGCGATCATCGCGGGCAGGTCGAGCACCTCGAAGACCCGCTCGAAGCTGACCAGCGCCGTCATCACGTCCACCCGCACGTTCGCCAGCGCGGTCAGCGGCCCGTACAGCCGGCCCAGCAACACGGTGAGCGCGACCAGCGTGCCCACGGTCAGTTGCCCGTCCACCGCCAGGTGCCCGCCGATCAGGTACACCAGCGCGGTCGCCAATGCGGCGACCAGGGTCAGCGCGGTGGCGAACACCCGGTTCACCAGGGCGATTCGGATGCCGATGTCGCGCACCCGGGCGGCCCGCCCGGAGAACAGCGCGTCCTCCTCCTCGGGCCGGCCGAAGATCTTGGCCAGCATCGCGCCGGACACGTTGAACCGCTCGGTCATCACGGTCGACATCTCCGCGTCGAGCTGCATCTGCTCGCGCGTCATGGCCTGCAACCGACGACCGATCCATTTGGCCGGCAACAGGAACAGCGGCAGCAGGACCAGCGAGATCAGGGTGATCTGCCAGGCCAGGTAGAACATCGTGCCGGCCACCAGGACCAGGCTGACCAGGTTGGACACCACGCCGGCCAGGGTCGAGGTGAACGCGCGCTGCGCGGACAGCACGTCGTTGTTCAGGCGCGAGATCAGCGCGCCGGTCTGGGTCCGGGTGAAGAACGCGATCGGCTGCCGCTGCACGTGTGCGAACACCCGGCTGCGCAGTTCGTAGATCGAGCCCTCGCCGATCCGCGCCGAGTACCACCGTTCGGCCAGGCCGAACCCGGCGGCGAGCAGCGCGATGCCCGCCACCACCATCGCGAGCACGGTCACCAGGTGACCGTTCCCCTCGAGCACCCCGTCGTCGACGATCCGCTGCGCGAGCAGCGGCGGCACGACGGTCAGCACCGCGCCGATCACGACCAGGATCAGATACACGGTGATCTGCCGCGCGAAAGGTCTCGCGAACTCGCCCACCCGCCGCACCGTGCCGGGCGCGAGCTTGCGCTCGACCACCGACGCGTCGCGGGTGTAGGAGCGCAGGTTCATTCCCATCGGGCCGCCGCCACTCATCACGCCTCGCTCCCGTACATATCGAATGATGAAACGAAATCCTGAGTCAACCTCAGCACTTCGTGTACAGGAACACCGAGGCGGGCCCGCTTACTCCCGGGGAGCCCCGGGCCCGACACGGCTTCGCCGGCCGCCGGCGGCGGCCCGATGTGACGTGGGTCTCGTCTATTCGCCGGCGCCCGCGAGGTCGCGCAGGCGGCGCGCCTGGGCGGCGCGTTCGGCGGCGCGCTGTTCGTCGTAGGTACGCCCCGCGGCACCCGCGAGCAGGGCCTTCGTCTCGATCACCGCGTCGCGCGGCGCGGCCAGGAGCGCGGCCAACAGGTCGCGCGCGGCGCCGTCGAGGTCCTCGCGCGGCACCGCGAGCGTGGCCATCCCCATCGACACGGCCTCCTGGGCACCGACCCAACGACCCGTGACGCAGATCTCCAGGGCACGGGCATAGCCCACGAGGTCGGTCAACGGCTTGGTCCCGGCCAGGTCCGGGACCAGACCGAGCGCGGTCTCGCGCATCGAGAACCGCGCGTCGTCGGCGCACACCCGCAGATCGCACGCCAACGCCAACTGGAACCCGGCGCCGACGGCGTGCCCCTGCACCGCGGCGACGGTGAGCAGGTCGGGGCGGCGCCACCACGTGAACGCCTCCTGGAACGAGGCGATGGTCGCGTCGAGTTCGTCGTCGCTCGCCCCGGCCAGCGAGACGAGATCCGACTCCCCCGAAATGCCCCCGCCGCCCGGGAACATCCGCCGATCCAGGCCCGCGGAGAAGGAGGCGCCCTCCGCGCGCAACAACACGGCTCGGACGTCACCGGGCAGGTCGCGGCCGACGGCGGCGAGCGCGCGCCAGAGCGCGGGAGTCTGCGCGTTGCGCCGATCGGGATTGGTGAGGGTCACCACCGCGAACGAACCTTCGATCACGACCGAAAGATCCTGCCGTGCGGCGACGTCGGCACCGCCGACCTCACCGCCGTTGCCGTCCGTACCGCCATTGCCATTCGTACTGTCGAGCTGATTCGCCACCACGTCCACGGTCCCTCCCGTGTTCGGGTCGCTTCCGTCGAACGACCACGCGCCCGACGTTACCGGTCGGTCACATGGTCGTTCGACGGACGGTACGGTGATGCGGATCCTCCGGAGCTCGACCTCAGGCCGAGGACGACGCGGCGGTCTTGGCCTTGCCCCGCGTTGCCCCACCCCTGCCTCGGAGGGTCACCCCGGACTCACTGAGCATCCGGTGCACGAAGCCGTAGGAACGGCCCGTCTCCTCCGCGAGGGCGCGGATGCTGGCACCGGAGTCGTACTTCTTCTTGAGGTCAGCCGCGAGCTGCTCGCGCGCGGCACCGGTCACCCGGCTGCCCTTCTTCAGAGTCTCGGCCACACGTGCCTCCTCATAGGAAGTGCGCTCTGGAATCCCATGATCACCCCTGGGGCATGGCATGGCCAGTGATTCCACCAGGCCCGATGGCTTGATCATCGCGGCGCGTGGTCCGTTGCACACAAAGATCACCCGAGCGGAATCACGCCTTCCCGTGCCGAATGCTTGACCGAATCCTGTGTCCGCCGGCAAAGGCCCTGGTCACCCATGAGATTCGCGACCTTGCTCTGCGTCGCCGTCGAGGCTGGTGACCGGCATCACGTGCGGACCGGAAGGATGGCTTCCCCTTGTGAGGGTTTCGTGGTGAAAACCGGTCGGGGGGACGAAAGCGATCACCCCGTCGGGTTGCCGGGGACGGCAACCCGACGGGGTGTCGGTGGTTCGGGCTTCCCGGGCGCGCGGGCCCGAACGATCAGGCGAGCGCGACCAGGTCGGCGTAGTCCTCGTTCCACAGGTCCTCGACGCCGTCCGGCAGCAGGATGATCCGCTCCGGCTGGAGCGCCTCGACCGCGCCCTCGTCGTGCGTGACGAGCACGACCGCGCCCTCGTAGGTGCGCAGCGCGTCCAGCACCTCGGCGCGGCTGGCCGGGTCGAGGTTGTTGGTCGGCTCGTCGAGCAGCAGCACGTTCGCCTTGGAGACCACCAGCGTCGCCAGCGCGAGCCGGGTCTTCTCACCACCGGAGAGCACCCCGGCCGGCTTGTCCACGTCGTCGCCGGAGAACAGGAACGAGCCGAGCACCTTGCGCACCTCGACCAGGTCGAGGTCGGGCGAGGACGAGCGCATGTTCTCCAGCACCGTGCGCTCCGGGTCGAGCGTCTCGTGCTCCTGTGCGTAGTAACCCAGTTGCAGCCCGTGGCCGGGCTCGATCTTGCCGGTGTCCGGGTTCTCGACCCCGCCGAGCAGGCGCAGCAGCGTGGTCTTGCCCGCGCCGTTGAGGCCCAGGATGACCACACGCGAGCCCTTGTCGATGGCCAGGTCGACGTCGGTGAAGATCTCCAGCGAGCCGTACGACTTGGACAGGCCGGTCGCCATCAGCGGGGTCTTCCCGCACGGGGCCGGCTTGGGGAAGCGCAGCTTGGCCACCTTGTCCGACTTGCGCTCGCTCTCCAGTCCGGACAGCAGCTTCTCGGCCCGGCGGGCCATGTTCTGCGCGGCCACCGTCTTGGTCGCCTTGGCCCGCATCTTGTCGGCCTGCGAGAAGAGTTGGTCGGCCTTCTTCTCGGCGTTGGCCCGCTCGCGCTTGCGGCGCCGCTCGTCGGTCTCGCGCTGGAGCTTGTAGGCGTTCCAGCCGACGTTGTAGATGTCGATGGTGGTGCGGTTGGCGTCCAGGTAGAACACCTTGTTGACGCACGCCTCCATCAGGCCGACATCGTGACTGATCACGATGAAGCCGCCCTTGTAGGTCTTGAGGAACTCGCGCAGCCACCCGATCGAGTCGGCGTCGAGGTGGTTGGTGGGCTCGTCCAGGAGCAGCGTGTCGGCGTCCGAGAAGAGGATCCGGGCCAGCTCGACCCGGCGGCGCTGGCCGCCGGAGAGGGTGTGCAGCTCCTGACCCAGGATCCGGTCCGGCAGACCCAGGCTGGCCGCGATGGTGGCCGCCTCGGCCTCGGCCGCGTAGCCGCCCTTGGTCAGGAACTCGGTCTCCAGGCGCGAGTACCTGCGCATCGCCTTCGCCGCGGTCTCGCCACTCGCGCTGGCCATCAGGCCCTCGGCCTCGCGCATCCCGGAGAGCGCCACGTCCAGCCCGCGCGCGGACAGGATCCGGTCCCGGGCGAGCACGTCCAGGTCACCGGTACGCGGGTCCTGCGGGAGGTAGCCCACCTCGCCGGTGCGGGTGATGGTCCCGGACGCGGGCTGGGTCTCCCCGGCCAGCGTCTTGGTCAGCGTGGTCTTGCCGGCGCCGTTGCGGCCGACCAGCCCGATCCGGTCGCCGGCCGCGACCCGGAAGGAGGCCGGCTCCAGCAGGATGCGGGCGCCGGCGCGTAGTTCGACGTTGGTTGCGTTGATCATGAAGGACTGGACTCCCGGTCGGGGACTGACGAAGACGGACGGTCGCGCGGGGCTCGCGGGGAAGCCGCACCGCTCTAAGGCCGCTCGCGGGGATATCCAGAGAAACCGACCATGCCCACGAGTCTACGGGAGGGCTCGCACCGGATTCCCGGGCGTCCCGCGGCCACGAACGGGACGCCGGCGATAAAGACCCGGAAAAGGGATATCCGTCACCCGACGTCTTTCGTCTGGCCCTGTTCCCCAGCCCGCAGGCGGTGCCGTGATGCAGTTCAACGACGACGCGGATCTCGACACGTCACAGATCGAGGACCGTCGCGGCTCGGGCGGCGGCGGTCTGCGCCGGCCGGGGCTCGCGGTGGGCGGCGGGCCTGATCGCGGTGGTACTCGGCCTGATCTTCGGTCTGAGCCCCGACCGACTCGGGCTGAGCGACGGCGGCGCAGGCGACTCGGTGCCGGCGGACAACCGGGCCCTCCGGGACTCGTGCCGCAAAGGCACCGACGCCAACGCGCGCGAGGACTGCCGGATCGTGGGCGTGGTCAACAGCGTGCAGGCGTATTGGACGGACGAGTACCGGCGCCGGGGCGCGACCTACAAGCCGGCGCCGACCCGATTCTTCACCGGCAGCACCGCGACCGCGTGCGGCGGGGCGACCTCTGCGGTGGGCCCCTTCTACTGCCCCGGCGACCGCAGGGTCTACATCGACCTCGGCTTCTTCGACGACCTGCGCACCAAGTTCGGCGCCAAGGGCGGCCCCTTCGCCGGGGCATATGTACTCGCCCACGAATACGGCCATCACATCCAGGACCTGACCGGCCAGATGGCCAAGGTCGGCAACGACCGCCAGGGCCCGCAAAGCAGCTCGGTCCGCCTGGAACTCCAAGCCGACTGCTACGCGGGCGTCTGGTCCCACCACGCCACCACCACCCCCCAGGCCAACGGCCAACCCCTGATCACCAGCCTCACCGACCAGGACATCGCCGACGGCCTGGACGCCGCGGCCGCAGTTGGCGACGACCGAATCCAACAACAATTCCAGGGCCGAGCAACCCCCGAATCCTGGACCCACGGCTCCGCGACCCAACGCCAACAATGGTTCCGCCAGGGCTACACCACAGGCGACATGACCAAATGCAACACCTTCACCTCCCGCATCTGACCACCCCGCAGCCCACACACCCCTCACCCAACCCGACCGAAAGCCCCCCACCCGCGCGGCACATGAGCACACTCGGCCCGGCCGGCGCTTGAGCCCACTCGGCTCGACCAGCGCATGAGCCCACCCAGCCCGACCGACGCATGAGCCCACCCAGCCCGGCCGGCGCTTGAGGTCAGCCGAACCAATCCAGCCCGGCCGGCGCTTGAGGCCAACCCAACAGACCCAACGCCCAACGCCGGCCGAACACCACATCAGCCCGGCCGGCGCTTGAGGCCAACCCAGCCCGACCGACACTTGAGGTCAGCCGAACCAATCCAGCCCGGCCGGCGCATGAGGCCAACCCAGCCCGTGCGGCGCATGAGCACAATCAGCCCGGCCGGCGCTTGAGGCCAACCAACCGCCGGCCGACCCGAGTTCAACCAACCGCAACCCGCGCCCGATCCACGATGTCCTCCGCATCGGCGACAGCCGAAAGATGCCGCCCCAACCGAGACCGCACCTCACGCCCCCCACCATCGGCGACAACCAGCGAGACCCACGCCGCCGAAGCCTCCAACGCCGCCCGCGCACTGGCCGCCGCAGCCGCGAGGTACGGAAGCACGTCCTCGTCCCCGCCATCGCGGACCGTACCCGCCAGCCCGATCAGATCCGCCGCCAACGCCGCGATACGCAAAGGCACTTCGGCTTCGCCCACGGCAACGGAGTCGACCCCGGCCGCATGGCCCACCCGCATCGCCCGCTCCCGCATCCGCCCCGCCTCGGCCCGGGCCGCCCGCATCGTCTCCTCGGCGTCGGTCGTGTGCAGCGCCAGCGCGGCCGCCCGCTCGATCAGCGCCGCGGCCTGCGCGGCCTGGAGCGCGGCGGCGGCCCCTCGTACCGCGACGTCGGGACTGGCCAGTCGGTCGAGGTGTTCCCCGATGGTCTGTTCGCGCAACGGACCCTCCTTGCACAGCATGGACAAACAGTCGAACCGTCCCTGCCAGAGTGCACGCCGAGATCCAATTACGCCATTTTTCCGCCGTGTTGGTTTAAACCAGCCCCAACTCCGATCACCAACCGCACACACCCGCACACCCACCCAGCCCCACAGACCAAACCCCGCGCGCTCCGCGCCTCTCCGCGCCTCTCCGCGCCCGAGTTCACTCCACGGTCTTCACATCGCACCAGACGACCTTCCCGTCCGGCACGGGATAGCTCCCCCACTCCTCCGCCATCGCGTCCACGAGCAACAACCCACGCCCGTGCTCGTCGAGCAGGTCCACCGCGTCCCCGGGCTCGGGGAGCGCCGGGTCGTTGTCCACGACCGCGACCCGAATCGAGTTCTCCCGGCGCAGAACCGCCACCGCGACCGTATGACCCCGCGCCGAGTGCTTGACCGCGTTGGTCACCAGTTCCGACAGCAGCAGTTCCAGGGTGTCCACGGGCGCGTCCGGAACCCGTTCCTCGAGCACCCGCCGCAGCGCGTGTCGCGCCCGAGGCACCGCCTCCACCGTGGCCGTCAGCCTCAACGACAGGAGCAGTGGGCCGGCCGGAGACTCCCCGGCTCGCGGCGATGATGCGGTTTCGCCCACGTCTCCCCCTGTATCCCCGGTATCCCCTGGTGGCGCGGATGAGGCGGCCGGAGGCATCGGCGACCTTTGTCCAAACTAGCCGCCCTTGTCTCCACTGTTGGTGAGATCGACTTCTTTCCCCCCGATGAAACGTGGCGCGGGCCGGCGATGGACGTGCGACCGGCGCTCGATCGGCGCACACGATCGGTACGAGCGCCGTCGGGCGCCCGGGGCGCGGTTCCCGGCCCGCGTCGCGGGGTAGCGATCTGCGACGACAACCGCTCCGAGCAGCGCGCCGAGGCCGACACGTGACCGGTATCGCAGGACCCGGGAGGGCGCTCGGGGAACCAACCGATCCGCCGCTTCGTCCCGCAAGCAGATGGCAACGGCCCGGGACACCCGGTGCCGGCTCGCCACCCGGCCGCTAACGTCGGGGGTACCGACCGCGTCACGGAGGACCTGCATGCAGCCCCGGCTCCAGGCCACTCTGGCCGATTTCGTCCCAGCCCTGCGCTTCGTCGCGCCCGAACTCGTCGCCGACTACCTCGAACACGAGGACCTGCCCGCGGCCTGGTGGATGAGCGTGCCCGTGGTGCGAGCCGCGGACACCTTCGGTCGCGACGAGCTCCCGGGGCGGCTCGCGGATCTGGCCTACACCGAGCTTCGCCACCTGCGCCTGGGCGACCTGCTGCCGGGCGCGTGGCTGGCCCGCAACGGCTTCCGGCTGTCCCAGTGGCCCGACGGCGCCCGGACGAACGTGATGGTGCGTACGCCGGACTGGGCTGACCTGCTGACCACGACCGTGCGCGAGGTCGGCGACTGGACCCAGATCGGCACCTCGACGGTACGACCGCTGGTGGCCCGGCTGTTCGAGGAGGTGCTCGGGCTGCTGCCCGCGGACGACGAATCGGTGGACGTGGACGCGGTGTTCGGTACACCGGAGACCGCCGCGAGCGCGCCGGCCGTCGCCTCGACACCCGAGCCGGAACCGAGCCCGGCCGAGTCGGAGCCGCACCCCGAGCAGGAACCCGAGCCCGAGCCGAAGCCGGTCCCCGCCGCGTCCACCGCGATCCCGGCCGCGCCGCCCGAAGGCGACTGGGACACCCCGGACGAGTGGGGCGACCTGGACGAGGACGAGCTGTACCCGGTCAAGCTGCCCGAGCCGTTGACCGCCGAACTGGGCACGGTGGTGCGCTGGCTGGCCGCCCAGGCACCGGACGTACCGCTGATGGCCCAGCTCGCCCAGGTCACCCTGGAGACCGCCGCCGTGGTCGGCCTGGAGGAGGCCACGGACGAGGTCCGGACGGCGCTGACCGCACTGCTCACCCAGGTCCCGTCCGGGCTGCGCGCGTCGCTCGCGATGCCGCCCGCACCGGTGGCGGCACCCGTCGCGCCCGAGGCGGACGAGGCGGAGTCGGCGCCGACCGCCGGCACCGCGGCGGGCCGGGACGCGTACGGCGAGGTCCCGCCGCCCACCCGGGCGGACGTGGCCCCGACCGCCCCGACCGGACGCAATCCGGCCGGTCCGGCCGAACCGCGCCCCGTATCCGAGCCCGCGGCCGAGTCGACGTCCACCGGAAAGCGGCAGCCGCGGATCCGGACCGAGGACACCTCCCAGGACGCGCCGCCGCGCGCCGTGTCCGCCGAGCCGGCGACCGAAGGCGACCTGCCGGGTCTGGACGCGTACGGCGAGACGCCGCCGATGACCGTCGCGGACATCCCGATCCGCGCGATCAAGGACCGCGGCCGGGCCGACGCGCCCGCCGCCCGGTCGCCCGAGCAGGCCCCCGAGCAGGCCGAGGACGAGGACGAGGACCCCGGACAGGACGCGTTCGGCGAGGTCCCACCGCCCACCGCCGGCGAGCTGCCCGTCGTCGCCGAATCGAACGCGCCGCGCACTCCCGAGGGACTGCGCATCCCGCCCCGTCCGAGCCACCCGCCGCGCACCGCGCCCGCCGCGGGCCCGAGCGCCCCGAATCCGACCACCGCGATGCCCGCCGCCGAAGCCGCCGCGACCGCCGCCGAGATGCCGTCCGTGCCCGCGCCGCCGGACCACTCGGTGGTGCCGCGGACGAACCGGGGTACGAAGGCCGCCGCCGACCCGGAGGCCACCGTCGAGATGGTGCCGGGCACGCTGCCCGGGACCGAGGACGTCACGATGCTCGTCGACCGGCCGCTGCCCCGCGCCGGCGAACCCGGCGGCGGTGACCTCGTCGCGATCCTGACCTCGTGGTTCGCCGCCGTCGAACCACAGCGCAAGGTGCTCGCCCGGGATCGGCTGTTCACCGACACGCCGCGCGAACTGGAGTCGCTGGCAGCCGAGTTCGGTATCTCGCCGGCCGAGGTCAAGATCATGGAGCGGGACCTGCGGCGCACCCTGGACGAGCGGATCGCCCGCTCCGACGGCGCGCCGGTCCGGGTCCACCTGAGCTTCGTCCGGGACCGGCTCGGCGTGCTCACCACGGTGTCCGAGCTGCGCGCGCTGCACCCCAAGCACACCGAGACCGTGCCGGGTCTGGAGATCCAGGTCTGGCAGGTGCTGCGCGGCCTGCTCGGGCTGCACATGTCGGTGGACGGCTGGCTGTCGAGCGCCCCGCTCGGCGAGTTGTCCGACCGCACCCAGAGCACCCTGGACGCGGCCTGCGCCCACGGCCCGGTGCCGCTCGAGGCGCTGGAGCGGGACCTGGCCGCGATGGGCATCCGCAAGCCGCTCCAGACCGCCTGGGTCGGCCGGCTGGACGGCTTCCAGGTGGAGAACGGCCACGTGCTGTCCCGCTCGGCGGACACCCTGGAACGGCCCGCCCGCAAGCAGCAGTCGGCGCCGATCGGCGACCCGTCCTGGACGGCGGGCTGCTTCCGCGAGGACACCGGCGCGTGGGCGTTCCGGGTGGACGTGCTCACCGCGATGCTCGAAGGCGAGCCGGTGAAGCTGCCGCCGGCGTTCGCACAGTCCCTGGGGGTCACCCCCGGCGGCCAGGTCCGCCTGCACCACGGGCACGGTCCCGCCGCGCTGCGCTGGTCCGACACGCCCTACCTGGTGTCGATGCGGGCGATCCTGACCGGTCTGGCCGCGCACGAGGGCGACATGGTCTTCATCTCGTCCATCCACCAGGGCCGCCTGGAGGCACGCCTGGTCCGCGGCGACGCCACGGTCCGCCTCCCCCGCTGGGCCCGCGCCCTACGCCACACCGGCGTCGACCCGGTCCCCGAGCAGGTCAATCTCCCCGAACTCCTCGGCGCCCGGATCGGCCTCGACCCCGGCATCGACCTCAAGGCAGTCCTGCACCGCCTCCAACAACGAGGCGACACCGACGTCCTCGAACTCCTCGGCGTAACCCAACCCCGCCCCTGACCCAACAAAAAAGTGCCGGGCGGGCCGAAATCGACCCACCCGGCACTCAATCCCACTCAGCCCGGCCGGCGCTTGAGGCCACCCCAACCAAACCAAACGCCAACGCCGGCCAAAAGCCAAAATCAGCCCGGCCGGCGTTTGAGGCCACTCAGCCCGGCCGGCGCACGAGGCCAACCAAGCCCGGCCGGCGCATGAGGCCAAAGGGCCCAGCCGGCCCGGAAGGCTACAGGTTGAACCCGAGCGCCCGCAGTTGCTCACGCCCGTCATCGGTGATCTTGTCCGGCCCCCACGGCGGCATCCAGACCCAGTTGATCCGCATGTCCGCGACGATCCCCTCGGTCGCGGTCCGCGTCTGGTCCTCGATCACGTCCGTCAACGGACACGCCGCGCTGGTGAGCGTCATGTCGATGGTGGCGATGTTCGCGTCGTCGACGTGCACCCCGTACACCAGGCCCAGGTCGACGACGTTGATCCCGAGTTCCGGGTCGACGACGTCGTACATCGCCTCGGTGACGTCCTCCGGCGTAGCCGCGGGACGCGCCTGCGTCTCGGTCATTTCTGCCCTTCCGTCGTCTGCAGCGTCTGCAGCGCCTGCGCGGTGGCGTCCTTGAAGGCCATCCACCCCAGCAGCGCACACTTCACCCGCGCCGGGTACTTGCTGACGCCGACGAACGCCACGGCGTCCTCCAGGACGTCCTCGTCCGGCTCACCCTGCCCCTTGGACTGCATGAGCGCGAGGAACTCGTCCCCGGCGTGCAACGCGTCCTCGATGGTGTGCCCGATCACCAGATCGGTCATCACGGACGCGCTGGCCTGGCTGATCGAACAGCCCTGACCCTCGTAGCTGACGTCGAGAACCTTCTCGCCGTCCAGCTTCACCCGCAGCGTGACCTCGTCCCCGCAGGTCGGGTTGACGTGGTGTACCTGGGTGTCGAACGGGTCGCGCAGCCCCTTGTTATGGGGGTGCCGGTAGTGGTCCAGGATGATCTCCTGGTACATCCCGTCAAGCTTCATCTCTTCGCCTCCCGCCCCACTGAGCCGGAACCAGTGCTAACCGAAAAACTGTCGGACATGTTCCAGCCCGGCCACCAGCGCGTCGACCTCGGCCGGCGTGGAGTACAGGTAGAACGAGGCTCGCGTGGTCGCCGGCACGCCGTAGCGCAGGCATACCGGACGCGCGCAGTGGTGACCCACCCGCACCGCGATGCCCTGCTCGTCGAGCACCTGACCCACGTCGTGCGGGTGGATGTCGCCGAACGTGAAGGAGATCGCCGCACCGCGCGCGACGTTGTCCGCCGGGCCGATGATCTTCAGGCCCTCGACGCCGTTCAGCGCGTCGATCGCGTACCCCGTGATCGCGTGCTCGTGCGCGGCGATGCGGTCCATGCCGATCGCCGACAGGTAGTCGATCGCCGCACCGAGCCCGACCGCTTCCGCGATCGGCGGGGTGCCGGCCTCGAACTTGTGCGGCGCGGGCGCGTACGTGGACGCGCTCATCGTGACGGTCTCGATCATCTCGCCGCCGCCCAGGAACGGCGGCAGCTCCTCCAGCAGACCGAGCCGGCCCCAGAGCACGCCGATGCCGGTCGGACCGCACATCTTGTGGCCGGTGAACGCGACGAAGTCGGCGCCCAGGGCCTGTACGTCCAGCACGGTGTGCGGCGCGGCCTGCGACGCGTCGACCACGACCAGCGCGCCGACGTCGTGCGCGCGGCGCACGATCGGCTCCAGGTCGTTGACCGTGCCGAGGATGTTCGAGGTGTGCACCACCGAGACGACCTTGGTCTCCTCGGTGATCACCTGCTCGATGTTCGACAGGTCCAGCCGGCCCTCGTCGGTGAGCCCGAACCACTTGAGCTGCGTACCGGTGCGCTGCGCGAGCAACTGCCACGGCACGATGTTCGAGTGGTGCTCCATCTCGGTGATCACCACGTCGGCGCCCACGCCGACCTTGAACGGTTCGTCCGCCCAGGTCAGCATGTTCGCCACGAGGTTGATCGCCTCGGAGGAGTTCTTGGTGAAGATCACCTCGTCCCGGCTGGGCGCGTTGATGAACTCCGCGACCTTGTCCCGGGCCCCCTCGTACAGCGCGGTGGCCTCTTCGGCCAGCACGTGCACGCCGCGGTGCACGTTCGCGTTGCTGTTCGCGTAGTAATGCGTCATGGCGTCGATCACCTGGCGCGGGGTCTGCGACGTGGCCGCGTTGTCCAGGTAGACAAGCGGTCGGTCGCCGTGCAGGAGCCGTTCGAGGATCGGGAAATCCTTGCGGATCGCGTCCGTGTCGAGCAGCCCCGGCAGGTGCACTGTCATGCAGTCTCCCCCTTGCCGGTGTAGGCCTCGTAGCCTTCGTCCTCGAGCTTGTCCGCGAGTTCGGCGCCGCCGGATTCGACGATCCGGCCGCCCGCGAAGACGTGCACGTGGTCGGGCTTGATGTACTTCAGGATGCGGGTGTAGTGGGTGATCAGCAGGGTGCCGATCTCGCCGGTCGCCTGCACCCGGTTGACACCCTCGGAGACCACGCGCAGCGCGTCGACGTCCAGACCGGAGTCGGTCTCGTCGAGGATCGCGATCTTCGGCCGGAGCAGTTCGAGCTGAAGGATCTCGTGGCGCTTCTTCTCACCGCCGGAGAAGCCCTCGTTGACGTTGCGCTCGGCGAAGGCGGGGTCCATCTGGAGGCGCTCCATGGCCTCCTTGACCTCCTTGATCCACAGCCGCAGCTTGGGGGCCTCGCCACGGGTGGCGGTGGCGGCGGTGCGCAGGAAGTTGGACACCGAGACGCCGGCGACCTCGACCGGGTACTGCATGGCCAGGAACAGGCCGGCGCGGGCCCGCTCGTCGACGGTCATGGACAGCACGTCCTCGCCGTCGAGCAGCACACTGCCGCCGGTGACCTTGTACTTCGGGTGGCCCGCGACCGAGTACGCGAGGGTCGACTTGCCGGAGCCGTTCGGGCCCATGATGGCGTGGGTCTCGCCCTGCTTCACGGTCAGGTCGACGCCGCGCAGGATCTCGCGCGGACCGTTCTCGGCGTCCACACTGACGTGCAGGTCGCGGATCTCAAGCGTTGCCATAACGGACTCAGGACTCCTGGTTCACTTCGACGAAGACGGCGCCGCCGTCGATCTTCACGGGGTACACGGGGACCGGCAGGTTTGCCGGGGGGCCCGAGGGGCGGCCGGTGCGCAGATCGAAGCGCGAGCCGTGCAGCCAGCACTCGATCGCGCAGTCCTCGACCTCGCCCTCGGAAAGCGACACGTTGGCGTGCGAGCACACGTCGTTGATCGCGTACACGTCGCCCTCGGTGCGCACGAGGGTGACCGGGATGTCGTCGAGCACGACCCGCAGGGGCGTGTCCTCGTGCAGGTCGGTCTCGGCGCAGGCCTTGAGGTAGCTCATCGGGCCCCGCCTTCGAGGCGCGCCTCGATCTGCTTCATCAGGCGCTCCTGGAGGTCGGCGATGCCGACCCGGGCGATCACCTCGGCGAAGAAGCCGCGCACGACCAGGCGGCGGGCCTCGTCCGCCGGGATGCCGCGCGACTGCAGGTAGAAGAGCTGCTCGTCGTCGAAGCGCCCGGTCGCGCTGGCGTGCCCGGCGCCGGCGATCTCGCCGGTCTCGATCTCCAGGTTGGGCACCGAGTCGGCGCGGGCGCCGTCGGTGAGCACCAGGTTGCGGTTGAGCTCGTAGGTGTCGGTGCCCTCGGCCGCGGCCCGGATGAGCACGTCGCCGATCCACACCGTGTGCGCGTCCGCGCCCTGGAGCGCGCCCTTGTAGGTGACCAGGCTGCGGCACTGCGGCACGTCGTGGTCGATGAACAGGCGGTGTTCCAGGTGCTGGCCGGCGTCGGCGAAGTACACGCCGTACAGCTCGGCGTCGCCGCCCGGGGCGTCGTAGACCACCCGCGGGAAGAGCCGGACCAGGTCGCCGCCGAGGGTGACCACGACGGACGTGAAGGACGCGTCCCGACCCACCCGGGTCAGGTGCGAGCCCACGTGCACGGACTCGGCGTCCCAGTCCTGGATCGAGACGACCTTGAGCCGGGCGCCGTCGCCGAGGATGAACTCGACGTTCTGCGCGTAGGTCGCCGAGCCGCTGTGGTCGAGCACCACGGTCGCCTCGGCGAACCGCTGGACCTCGATGGTGACGTGCCCGAACGCGGTGCCGCCGGTGCCGCGCAGGTCGACCACGACCGGCTCGGCGAGCTGCGTGTCCTTGCCGACCACGATCAGCGTGGCCTTCTCGAACGAGCTGTACGCCTGCGCCGCGACCCGGTCGACGGGCGCGCCGGCCCGGCCGATCCGCGCGTCGGTACGGTCCACCGTCTCGACGGTGACACCCTCGGGCGCGGTCACCGAGACGGTGACCTCGCCCCGGTCGCCGGCGGCGGCGGTGCCGTCGTGCAGACCGCGCAGCCGGGCCAGCGGGGTGAACCGCCAGTCCTCCTCGCGGCCGGTGGGCACCACGAAGTCGGCCACGTCGTAGGACGCGACGGCGACTTGGCGGGCGTCCGCGGGCTGGGCGACCGAGCGGCCGGTGCCGGGGCCGGCGAGCACGTTCGCGGCCCCGGCCTCGCGCACGGCGATCGATCCGGCGGTCGTGCTACCGGGAGTGTTGGTGTTCGCAGCCATGGACTAGCCCACAGCCCCTTCCATCTGAAGCTCGATCAGGCGGTTCAATTCGAGGGCGTACTCCATCGGGAGTTCGCGCGCGATGGGCTCGACGAACCCGCGCACGATCATCGCCATGGCCTCGTCCTCGGTCATGCCGCGGCTCATGAGGTAGAAGAGCTGGTCGTCGGAGATCTTGGAGACGGTCGCCTCGTGACCCATCGACACGTCGTCCTCGCGGACGTCGACGTACGGGTAGGTGTCCGAGCGGCTGATCGTGTCGACCAGCAGCGCGTCGCACTTGACCGACGACGTCGAGCCGTGCGCGCCCTCCTCGATCTGCACCAGACCGCGGTACGACGTGCGGCCACCGCCGCGCGCGACCGACTTGGACACGATGTTGGACGACGTGTTCGGGGCGCAGTGCACCATCTTCGAACCGGCGTCCTGGTGCTGACCCTCGCCCGCGAAGGCGATCGACAACGTCTCGCCCTTGGCGTGCTCGCCGAGCAGCCACACGGCCGGGTACTTCATGGTGACCTTGGAACCGATGTTGCCGTCGATCCACTCCATCGTGGCGCCCTCGTGGGCCACCGCGCGCTTGGTCACCAGGTTGTACACGTTGTTCGACCAGTTCTGGATGGTCGTGTAGCGCACCCGGGCGTTCTTCTTGACCACGATCTCGACCACGGCCGAGTGCAGCGAGTCCGACTTGTAGATCGGCGCCGTACAGCCCTCGACGTAGTGCACGTAGGAGCCCTCGTCGGCGATGATCAGCGTGCGCTCGAACTGGCCCATGTTCTCGGTGTTGATCCGGAAGTAGGCCTGAAGCGGGATCTCCACGTGCACGCCCGGCGGGACGTAGATGAACGAGCCACCGGACCAGACCGCGGTGTTCAGCGCGGAGAACTTGTTGTCGCCGGTCGGGATGACCGAGCCGAAGTACTCCTTGAACAGCTCCGGGTGCTCGCGCAGCCCGGTGTCGGTGTCCAGGAAGATGACGCCCTGCTCCTCCAGGTCCTCACGGATCTGGTGGTAGACGACCTCCGACTCGTACTGCGCGGCGACACCGGCGACCAGGCGCTGCTTCTCCGCCTCCGGGATGCCCAGCCGGTCGTAGGTGTTCTTGATGTCCTCGGGCAGGTCCTCCCACGAGGCGGCCTGCTTCTCGGTCGAGCGCACGAAGTACTTGATGTTGTCGAAGTCGATCCCGGAGAGGTCGGAGCCCCAGGTCGGCATCGGCTTCTTGCCGAAGAGCCGGAGGCCCTTCATGCGCTGCTTCAACATCCACTCGGGCTCGGACTTCTTCGCCGAGATGTCCGCGACGACCTCTTCGGAGATGCCCCGGCGCGCGGAGGCGCCGGCGGTGTCCGAGTCGGCCCAGCCGTACTCGTAGGTGCCCAGACCCTCAAGCTCTGGGCGAGCGTCGGTGGTCATGAAGTAGTCCTCCCGGAAGCCGGGGTGGCGTCGGTCGATTCCCGCGAACGGGAAGGGCCCCGGCGCGGCGGATTCTTGTCTTCGGTGTTCAGGCCGGAGGAAACGGCCTTCGGGCCGGACGAGCCGACCCTGCGGCCGGTCGGACCGGCCGATTCAGCCTGCACAGCAGGAACGTGCGTGGTGCAGACGCCGTCGCCGTGGGCGATCGTCGCCAGCCGTTGCACGTGCGTACCGAGAAGGCGCGCGAACACCTCGGCCTCGGCCTCGCAGAGCTGCGGGAACCGCTCGGCGACGTGAGCCACCGGACAGTGGTGCTGGCAAAGCTGCTCTCCGCCGGGTGCGGGCCGCGCACTCGCGGCATACCCGTCGGCGGACAGCGCCTCGGCCAGCGCTCGGGCCCGCCCCCCGGGGGGCGCGGACTCGACCGAGGGACGATACCTCTCCTCGCGGGCGGCAAGCCGCTCGCGGGCGAATTTCGTCACGGCCTCGTCGCCGAGATGCTCGGCGACGAAGCTCAGCGCCTCGGCCGCCAGCTCGTCGTACTCCTGGTGGAAACCGGAGCGGCCGACGTCGGTGAGCGCGAACACCTTGGCCGGACGACCCCGGCCCCGGCGTCCGTAGACGCGCTGCTCGGTGGCCTCGACGACCCCCTCGGCGACCAGTGCGTCCAAATGGCGACGCACGCCCGCCGGGGTCAGCTCCAACCGCTCGGCCAGGTCCGCCGCGGTGGACGGGCCGTGGTCGACGATCGAGCGGGTGACCCGGTGCCGGGTGCCCTCGTGACCGTCATGCTCGGGCGTGCCGGCAGCCGCTGCGGTGGCCCGCCGCGGTGCCTCTTCGCTCGTCCGCATGTTTTCCACAACACCATTGTTGCGTTAATCGCCCCCCAGGCCAAACGGCGATCGCGTGCGGTCCGTCACTTAGGTGTGCCTAACAACACACGCCCGTCGACACCCGTTCCGACCTGCGGATTCTCCTGACGCACCGTCAGATGAACCGAACCGGACAACCCCCGCGCCGGGGGCGTCGAGACCTTTCTAGACTGACTCGTCATGGACTCCTCGCCGCCGGCAGTCGCGATCACGGGCCTGGTCAAGCGCTACGGCGACAAGACCGCCGTGGACGGGCTCTCGCTCACCGTCGAACGCGGGCTGGTGACCGCGGTGCTCGGTCCCAACGGCGCCGGGAAGACCAGCACGATCGAGATCTGCGAGGGCTACCGCCGCGCCGACGCGGGCGAGGTACGGGTGCTGGGCCTGGACCCGCGGCGCGACGCCGCCGCGCTGCGGCCCCGGATCGGGGTGATGTTGCAGTCGGGCGGCGTGTACTCGGGGGCGCGCGCCGAGGAGATGTTGCGACACGTGGCGAAGCTGCACGCCCACCCCCTGGACGTGTCGATGCTGATCGAGCGGCTCGGCCTGGGCTCGTGCGGGCGGACCACCTACCGGCGGTTGTCCGGCGGCCAACAGCAGCGGCTCGCGCTCGCGCTCGCCGTGGTCGGCCGTCCCGAGCTGGTCTTCCTGGACGAGCCGACCGCCGGACTCGACCCGCATGCCCGGCACGCCGGCTGGGACCTGGTGCGCGAGCTGCGCGCCGACGGGGTGAGCGTGGTGCTGACCACCCACCTGATGGACGAGGCGGAGAAGCTCGCCGACGAGGTGGCGATCGTGGACGGCGGCCGGGTGATCGCCTCCGGCTCGCCCGAGGCGCTGTGCCACGACGGCGCGGAGAATTCGCTGCGCTTCGCCGGACCGCCCGGCCTGGACCTGGGATCGCTGCTGAACGCGCTGCCGGTGGGCGCCAAGGCGCTGGAGGTCTCGCGCGGCGCGTACCGGATCGAGGGCGAGATCGACCCGCAACTGCTGGCCACGGTCACCTCGTGGTGCGCGCAGCACGGGGTGATGCCGGAGCGGCTGACCGTGGAGCGACGCAGCCTGGAGGACGTGTTCATGGAACTGACCGGACGGGAGCTGCGCAGTTGAGCACGCCGACGCGGGATTCGGTGTCGGAGGAACGACACCGCGGTACGTTCGCGCCCGCCCCCGGGGCGGCGCCGCTGTCCCGGATGATCGGGGCGCAGACCGCGTTGGAGACGCGGATGTTGTTGCGCAACGGCGAGCAGCTGTTGCTGACGGTGATCATCCCGACGCTGCTCCTGGTGGTCTTCGGGTCCGCGGACATCGTCGACACCGGGGACGGCGAGCGGGTGGACTTCCTGGCGCCGGGCGTGCTGGCGCTGGCGGTGTTGTCGACCGCGTTCACCGGTCAGGCCATCGCCACCGGGTTCGAACGGCGCTACGGAGTGCTCAAGCTGCTCGGTTCGACGCCGCTGCCCCGCTGGGGGCTGATGGTCGCGAAGACGGCGTGCGTGATCCTGGTGGAGATCCTCCAGGTGGCGCTGCTCGTGGTGATCGCGCTGGCGATGGGCTGGTCGCCGCACGGCAATGCGGTCTGGGTGGTCCTGCTGCTCGTGCTGGGCACGGCGGCCTTCTCCGGACTCGGCCTGCTGATGGCCGGGACGCTGCGCGCCGAGGCCACCCTGGCCGCCGCGAACCTGGTGTTCATCCTGCTGCTGCTGGGCGGCGGGGTGATCGTGCCGCTGGACAAGTTCCCCTCCGGGGTGGAGCACGCGCTCGCGCTGTTGCCGATCTCGGCGCTGTCCGACGGGCTGCGGGACGTGCTCCGGGACGGATCGGGGCTGCCGCTGGGCGATCTGGCGATCCTGGCGGTCTGGGCGGTTTTGGGCCTGGGCGCGGCGGCGCGCTTCTTCCGCTGGGAGTGAGGTCCGCGAGTGGTTCGAAGGTGCGGCCGGCCGGGCGTCGGCCGACACCCCTGGTGCGCTTGTGAATTCATTCACGACGTAGCATGTCGCGCATGAGTCTGCAGGCCGTCTCCCCCGTCGTCGCCCGCCGCGTGTTCCTCGCGAACCTGGTGGCGCAGATCGGCATCGTCGTCACGGGCGGTCTCGTCCGACTCACCGACTCGGGCCTGGGGTGCGACACCTGGCCCCGGTGCGACAGCGACACCAGCAACTGGACGCCGCACGAGGCGGTCGGCCACCACGCGTACATCGAGTTCGGCAACCGCATGCTGACGTACGTGGTCGGCGCGATCGCGGTGGCCTGCGTGGTGGCCGCCTACCGGCTGACCGTGCGCCGCAAGGACATCACCACGCTGGCCTGGATCCAGATCGGCACGGTCGTCGGCCAGGCCGTGCTGGGCGGCATCACCGTGCTCACCGACCTGCACCCGATGGCGGTGGCGAGCCACCTGCTCCTGTCGATGCTGCTGATCGCGTCGGCGGTGACGCTGTACGAACGCGCCGGCGAGGGCGACGCGCCGGCCCGGCTGCTGGTTCGCCAGGAGATCCGCTGGTTCGGCTACGGCGCCCTCGCGGTGGCCGCCGCGCTGATCGTGATCGGCACCGTGGTCACCGGCTCCGGGCCGCACGCGGGCGACCTCAAGGCCAAGCGCTTCGACGTGGACATCGACCAGATGGCCTGGCTGCACGCGGACCTGGCCTTCCTGCTCCTGGGCGCGGCCGTCGCCCTGGCGCTCGCGCTGCGCGTCACCGACGCCCCGCTCGCCGCCCAGCACCGCGTGTGGTGGCTGCTCGCGGTGCTGATCCCGCAGGGCCTGATCGGCTACGTCCAGTACTTCAACGGCCTCCCCGAGTGGATGGTCCTCACCCACATGTTCGGCGCCGCCCTGACCGTGGTCACCGCCACCCGGGTCCTGTTCGCCCTGCGCATGCGCGGCGACACCCCGCCCGAGGCGGCCGACGACCTCGACGCCGAGCCGCGCGAGCCGGTCGCCACCCGTTACTGACCGCCCGATGCCGGGCCCGAAACGGGTCGAACCCTTGCGGGGCCGACCCGTTTCGGCGCTCCGGGCACCGTCTCGATCAGCGGCTGGGGACCGCCGACAGTCAGCGGCTGGGAACCGCCAACAGGAGGGCGAAGCGCTCCTGCGGGTCGGTCCACCACTGGCGGACGGTGAAGCCCGCCTCGGCCAACTCGGCGAGCAGGGCCTCGCGACGGAACTTGGTGGAGATCTCGGTGCGCAACATCTCCCCTTCGGCGAAGTCCACCGACAGGTCCACCACCGGGATCTTGACGGTCTGCTCGACGCGGGAGCGCAGGTGCATCTCGATGCGCTCCGCCTCGGCGTTCCACACGGCCACGTGGTCGTAGGCGTCCGGGTCGAAGTCGGCGTCGAGTTCGCGGTTGAGCACGTGCAGCACGTTCTTGTTGAAGGCGGCGGTGACGCCCTGGCCGTCGTCGTAGGCCGCGACCAGGACGCCCGGGTCCTTGACCAGGTCCACGCCGAGCAACAGGGTGTCGTCGGCGCTGAGGGCGCGGCGCAGGATGCGGTAGAAGTCGGTGCGCTGGGCCGGGTCGAGGTTGCCCAGCGTGCTGCCCAGGAAGCTGAGCAGCCGTGGGCCGGGTTCGTCGGCGAGTGCCAGGTCGTGTTCGAAGTCGGTGACCGTGGCCGCGACCCGCAGGCCGGGATAGTCGCGGCAGAGCGCCTCGCCGGCCTGGGTCAGCGCCGAGTCGCTCACGTCCAGCGGCACATAGCGGTCCAGCGTGCCTGCCGCGGTGAGCGCGTCCAGGAGCAGCCGGGTCTTGCGGGAGGAGCCGGAGCCGAGCTCGATCAGTGTGTGCGCCCGGGTGGCGGCGGCGATCTCGGCGGCGCGCCGGGTGAGGATCTCCTGCTCGGCGCGGGTGGGGTAGTACTCGGGCAGGTGGGTGATCTGTTCGAACAGTTCGCTGCCGCGCGCGTCGTAGAACCACTTGGGCGGCAGCGACTTGGTCGGTGCCGTCAGGCCCCGGAGCACGTCGGCACGCAGCGTGGTGTCGAAGTAGTCGGCCGGCAGCCGGTGGTCGAGGGTGAAGCGGCTGTTCATAAGACGCCGTTCCTGTGGGGCGGATGACGGACCTGCGGCGACGGCCCGTACCGGGCGGATCGCGGCGATGCGGACCCCGCTGCGGGTGGCCAGCAGAAGGGAGTGTTCGGGTACCTCGAGCCACTCGCCCCAGCCGCCGCCCGTGTTCGCGTCGGGCTCGGAGGCGACCAGGACCCGGCCGGGGGCGGTGCGGTACCAGAGGGTGTCGCCGTACCGGGTGGCGAAGACGGTGCGGCCGTCGGTGAGCAGCAGGTTGAGCCGGGCGTTCGCACGCACCTCGGCGATCCGCCGGACCAGGTCGGCCAGTGCGCCGCCGACCGGCTCCCGCTGCCGGAGTCGGCGCGCGAGCATGGCCCAGAGCAGCGCCGAGTCGCAGCGCGACTCCAGGGCGAGCAGGTCGGCCGGATCGAGCGCGGGCCCGATCGGCAGCCGGGTCCAGTCCGGGATCGCGCCGTTGTGGCTGAACAACCAGCGGCCGTCCCGAAACGGCGCGGCCGCCGCCTCGTCCTGGCTGGTGCCGGCGGTGGCGCTGCGGACGGCGGCCAGGAAGGCACCGCTGCGGACGGTGCGCGCCAGGTCGGGCAGATTGGGATCGGCCCAGATCGGCAACGCCCGCCGATAGCGGGCGGGTTCGACGTCGACACCGGTCCCGGCGCCGGTCTCGGCTTCGGCTTCGGTTTCGTCCCGGGACGCCGAGGCCGGCCCGCCCGGATACCAGCCGAAGCCGAAGCCGTCCACGTTGACCGTCCCGTACCGCTGCCGACGTGGCGCCCAGGACTGCTCGTACAGGCCGTGCGCCGGGTCCACCAAGACCTCGGCGAGGGTGATCTCCGGTCCCAGATAGGCCAGATGACGGCACATCAGCGCGCCTCCCGGGGCGCCGCGTCGCGGGCGGTCCGGAAGCCGGCGAAGATCTGCCGGCGGATCGGCAGGTCCCAGTTGCGGAACGTGCCCCGGGCGACCACCTCGTCCACCCCGAACGCGCCACCGCGCAGCACCTTGTGCCCGGGGCCGAAGAACACCTCGGAGTACTCCCGGTAGGGGAACGCGGCGAATCCCGGATAGGGGGTGAAGTCGGAGGAGGTCCACTCCCAGACGTCGCCGATCAACTGCCGCGCCCCGCACGCGGCGGCGCCCGCCGGGTAGGCGCCGGCCGGCGCCGGCCGCAGGTGCCGTTGGCCCAGGTTGGCGTGCTCGGGTGTGGGGTCGGCATCGCCCCACGGATACCGCCGCGAGCGGCCCTCGGCCGGATCGTGCCGGGCCGCCTTCTCCCACTCCGCCTCGGTCGGCAGCCGCCGCCCGGCCCAGCGCGCGTACGCGTCGGCCTCGTACCAGCACACGTGCAGGACCGGCTCGTCGAGCGGCACCGGCTCGATCCGGCCGAACCGCCGAACCAGCCACGTGTCACCGTCGCGCCGCCAGAACAGCGGGGCGGTGAGCTCGGCCTCCTGTCGGTGCCGCCGACCCTTTGGGCTCCACCAGCGGTCGTCCGCGTACCCGCCGTCGGCGATGAACTCCAGGTAGGCCGCGTTGGTCACCGGCACGGTGTCCAACCAGAACGCCGGTACGTCCACCATGTGCGCGGGTCGCTCGTTGTCCAGTGCCCACGGATCCGCCGTGGTGCCCATCTCGAACGGCCCGGCGGGGACCAGCACTTCACCGTCGAGCGCATCCGCATCGGCCGCGCCCGGCGGCTCCGGTGCATGCAACACCGCTTCCCCGGCCCGCAGTTGATGGGTGGCCAGCATGGTCTCGTCGTGCTGTTGCTCGTGTTGGGCGAGCATGCCGAACACGAATCCGTCGGCCAGGAGCGGATCGCCGCCCGTGCCGAGCTCGGCGGATTCCAAGACGTCGAAGGTGTGTTCACGCACCCGCCCGACGTACTCCCGGGCCTGCTCGGGATCGAGCAGGGGCAGCGCGGGCCGGTCCGCGCGCGGATGCCGGAACGCGTCGTACAACGGATCCAGGTCCGGGCGCAGCGCGGGTCTCCCGCCGGCGCGGCGGACCAGCCACAGCTCCTCCTGGTTGCCGATGTGGGCCAGGTCCCAGACCAGCGGCGACATCAGCGCGGAGTGCTGGGCGGTCAGTTCCTCGTCGGTCAGGCAGTCGGTCAGGGCCAGTGTCCGACGTCGGGCCCGGGTCAGCGCGGCCCGGGCTATCGCACGGCGATCGGCGGTCGAGGGTTGCGGACGGGATCCGCCGGATCCCGCGGACCGTGTGGCCTCTGTGGATGGTGTGGGTGGTGTGGGCTGCGACGTCTTCGTCGACGCCGCCGGGCCGGACCGCTTCGACGGCTTCGGCGCCTTCTTCGGCTGCGATGGCTTCAACGACTTCATCGACGGGTCCTTTCCAGCAGGTCGTCCGCGGGACATCGGCCCCGTTCGGCGTAGCGCCGGGTGAATTCGGCGACGGCCGCGCGCAGCGGGCCGGGGGCACCGCTGTCGGCCAGGGCGTTCTCGGTGGCGGCGAAGCACGCGCGGACCACCTTGCCCAGCACCGGGTCGGCGGGACCGAGCCGGGCGGCCCGGGTCCACATCGACTCGTCGGGTACCGCCGCGCCGTCGAGGCACAGCGGCTCGGTCGCCGCCCAGGCCGCCTCGGCCGCGACCGGGTCGTCCATCAGGGTGGCGGCCATCGCGGCGGGGACGACCCAGTCGTCGCCGCGCTGGGCGTCGATCATCCGCAACTCCAGCCAGCCGCGCGGGCGGACCGGCGGGAAGAGCGTGGTCAGGTGGTAGTCGAGATCCTCCAGGGTGGGTGGGCGCACGCCGGGTGCGCCGCGCAGCCAGGAGCGGAAGGTCAGCCCCTCGGGTGCGTTCCAGCCGTCCTCCTCGCTGCCGCGTACGCACAGCAGCGGGGCGTCCAGCGCGTAGCGCGCCCAGGCGGCGCGCGGATCCGGGTCTGCTCCCGGCGGCGGCTCCGGCGGCCGGGTGCGGCCGGGGTCCATCCGGGTCCAGACGAGTTGTCGGGTCGACCGCCAGCCGGTCGGTCTGCCCTGCCACAGCGGCGAGTTGGCGAAGGCGGCGACCAGTACCGGGCCGAGTCGGTGGGTCAGTTCCCAACGCGACCGATAGCCCTGGCGGCCCTCGCCCTCGTCTCCCGCGTCCAGGTTGACCTGCACGGACGCGGTACCGCGCATCATCATCCGGCCCCACGAGCCGGCGCGGTCGAAGTACGCCTCCATCGCCCGATAGCGGGGATGGTCCACGATCCGCGGTGGGTTTCGATACGGCTCCAGACCGTGGCCGGCGAGCACCAGTCCGCTCGCGGCCAGCGCCTGCTCCAGGGCCGCCATGTCGGCCCGGAGGTCCTCGGCGCATCCGGCGAGCGTGGTGGCGGGCGGTGAGCTCAGCTCGACCTGCCCACCCGGCTCGCGGGTCAACCTACTGCCGAACGGCAGCCCGCCCGCCGCCTTCAGCGGGGCCAGGGCCTCGTCCAGTCGCTCCGGCGCCACCTCCCGGCGGGCGTCGGCGCCGTCGTGCACGATCCATTCCAGCTCGATCCCCACCCGTGCGGGTGGTCCGGTCTTGAAGCACACCCCGTGTACGTGGGCCTGTGCGTCGTCCTCCCTCAGAGCGGCAGCCATCGCCCTCACTCCTTCGGTCCATCGTGTGGGGCCGTGGCCGGTCCCACTCGTGGCCCCATTTTGGTCCCGCACGTCACTTTCCGCTCTGCTGTACCCGGCGAATGGGACCGGAACACCCGTACCCCGGTGAAGCCGGAACCACGCCCCGGTAACGCCCGAGCGACCCCTCGGCCGAACGATCCGGTTGCCCACCGGGGCCCGGACGGAGGTTCGTTCGGCCATGCGACCGGGTTCAGCCGGACAGGTGGATGGACCACGGGCGGTCGATCTCGATGAAGCCGACCGAGTCGTGGAGGCGGTTCGCCGGGCCTCGGTCGCGGTCCGGGTCGCCGGGTGGGGCGTCGTCGTCGACGTACGCGATCACCTCGCGCGCGCCGCGGCCGGGGCGCGCGGTGGCGAATATTCGGCCGGCGCGCCACCGCGGCCGGGCTGGACAACGCCGTACGGGTGCCCTGTCATGGTGCGATGACCGCCGCGCAGCCGACACCGACACCGACGTCGCCCATCGACCTGGACGGCTACACCGGCACGCACGCCCACGACTTCCCGCTGCACCGAGAGCGCGGCTTCGCCTTCTTCGCCCCGCCGCCCGAGGGCGCGACGCAGGACCCGGGTCGGCAACTGGAAGCGGCCCGGAAGGACACGCTCCTCTTCGACCTGGCCTCCTGGCACCACGACCTCGCGCCGACCCACGCCCGGGCCCGCGCGGCGGCGGAGCACGCACTGGAGGTACTGCGAACCGGCGGGCGTCGCGAGGAGGCGCTGCGAGCGGTCAGGACGTACGCCTGCGCCCGCTCCGACCTGCTCACCCTCCTCGATCGCCGACCCATGCCCCGCGGCGCGGAATCCCTCTACGAGCGCTACGTCCCCGCCCCCACCCGCGTCGACCCCACCACCCTCCCCCCGGAAGCCGGCCTCCGCCGCCACGCCGATCTGCTCCACCCGGACCGCGACGCACGACACCCCGTCGGCGCCCCCGCCGTCCCGCCACCGGGTGGCCGCGAGATCGACCCTGGAAGCGACGACCCGGCCTGAGCCCGGGTCCCGGCCATGCCGGTGCTATGCCGGTGTAGTCGCGTGCAAGGCGTGGATGGACCAGGTGAGTTCGGGGGTGGGGTCGATCGGGGTGGGCCAGCCGTTGACGAGTGCGAGCAGGTGGAGGTAGCGGTGGCGGCGGGGGTCGTTCGCGGAGCGTAGGCGGGTGAGCAGGTGGCGGCGCAGGTGGACGTCGTCGGGCAGGCCGGTGGTTCGGGCGCAGTCCGCTGTGAGCGCGGCCACGATCGGGGCGGCTTCGGGCGCGGTCGGGGCGATGCCGGCCGCCAGGGCCGCCGCCGCGTGGGTGCGGGCGACGGCGATGGTGTCGCGGCGCAAGATCGTGGCGCCGGACCGGGTGCGTTCGGTGCCGTGTTGCTCGGCCAGGTGTCGCAGGGCGGTGCGGAAGTCCGGATCGCGGGTGAGTTCGGCCAGTTCGACCCACGCCTCGACCTGTTCCGGCTCGGGGTGGTCGGGGAGTTCGGGGGTCATCGAGCGGATGATCCCGGCGAACGCGGGATCGGCGTCCCGGTCGCCGAAGGCGGCAGTGAGGAAGTCCGCGATCAGGCGTCGGCGTTCGTCCTCGGAGAGCTTGGCCAGGGTGTGCATGAGATCCATCTCCTTGGGGCCGGCCCCGCGTCGGGCCGCCGCCGTGAGCACCGCGCGACGCAGGCGCAGCGTGTGGATCTGCGCCGCCAGGGCGTCGGCGTGCGCCGCCGCGACCTCCGGGAGGGACAACTCCCGGTCCACGACCCGGCGGATCGTGGGCAGGTCCAGTCCCAGGTCGCGCAGTGTGCGGACGAGGTCCAGGCGGGCGACGGCGTCGGTGTCGTAGCGGCGGTGGCCGGCCGGGCCGCGGTCGGTGGGCGGCACGATCCCGGAATCGGAGTAGAAGCGAATGGCCTTGACCGTCAGCCCGGTCCGCCGAGCCAGGTCCCCGATCGTGTGGAGCGCGTCGCCGTTCATGCCCCCACCCTCGCGGCTCCCCCTACCGGAGATGCAAGCCCCCGCGCCGACCTGCGCGCGCGGGCCGATGCCACCCACCGCGGCCCCGCCGGGTCAGCCCTGCGAGCCGCCCAGTTGCATGCCCGCCATCCGGTTCCACTCGTACTTGGTGGTCCGTACCTTCGCCGCGAGGTCGTTCGGGAACTCCTCGTGCAGCGTGACGCCCGCCTTCGCGATGGCCGCGCGCGCGATGTCCGGGTTGCGGACGACCTGGTCGCCCCACGCCCCGTCGGTCCCCACGAGCACGATCCGGGTCGCGTCGCGCCCGACGTACTCGACGATCGCGTCGCCTCCGCCGCCGTGCGCGGCGGTGAAGCGCTCGATGTGCTTGGCGATCCTGCGCACCTGTCGCTCGACCCGCGTGTCCGGGGTACCCGGGTCCGGCGTGGCCGTCGTGGTCTCGGTGTCCGTCATGGCGCCCACATTACCGAGGGCGCGTCACCGGATCCGAGTGAACCCGCGTGGTCCGGGTCACGTCCCCGGAGCCGATCGACGAAACGCGGCTCAGAACACCAGCGGGTCCACCGCCACCGCGACGAACAGCAGCGTCAGGTAGGTGATCGACCAGTGGAACAGCCGCATCTCCTTCAGCTTGCCGCCGGTGATCTCGGCCTTGGCCCGACGCTGGAGACCGTGCGCCTCCCACAACCACGCGATGCCGAGCAGCGCCGCCGCGATCGGGTAGAGCGGGCCGGTGTCGGCGGCCGGCCACAGCAGCATCGACACACCGACCATGACCCAGCTGTAGGCCACGATCTGGTTCGCCACGACCTTGTTGCCCGCCACCACCGGCAACATCGGCACGCCGGCGTTGGTGTAGTCGTCGGTGAACTTCATGGACAGCGGCCAATAGTGCGGCGGCGTCCAGAAGAAGACCACCGCGAAGAGCACCACCGGTGCCCAATCCAGCGAATTCGTCACCGCTGTCCAGCCGATCAACACCTGCATGCAGCCGGCGATGCCGCCCCACACGATGTTCTGCGGCGTGCGCCGCTTCAGCAGCATCGTGTACACGACCACGTAATAGAAGATCGCGAAGACCGAAAGCGCCGCCGACAGCGGATTGACCAGGAACCAGAACCACGCGGTGGAAATCACCCCGAGCGCGCTCGCGAACACGATCGACTCGCGCGGGGACACCATCCCGGTGACCAGCGGTCGCCGCTCGGTGCGGTGCATCAACCGGTCGATGTCCCGGTCGATGTACATGTTGAAGGCGTTGGCACTGCCCGCCGAGAGGTAGCCGCCGAAGACGACCAGAAGCACCAGACCCAGATCCGGCAGCCCGTCGGCCGCGAGGAACATCACCGGAATCGTGCTGATCAGCAGCAGTTCGATGATGCGCGGCTTGGTGAGGGCCACGAATGCGAGAACCCGGGCCATCGGCGGGCGGGCGCCTGCGGGCGCATTTCCCACCAGCCCGGCCGGTCGGGATTCGACGGCTGTCACGAACACCCCATCAGCAGCGTTTTCGGCCGGGCCCGGGTGCCGCCCGGAAGCCGGTTTGCTCGTCAATATGTAAGCGGTATCGAGCGGCGTCGGGATGTCGAGGCCCGGACCCACTAGCAGGAAACTGTAGTCCCTCACCAGGGGCACAAACCCTCCGGGGCATGCCCGCCGCACGACCGGGTAGCCGAGGCCCGGGTGGCCGCGCGTCGAGTCCCGCACCCACCGCGTGTCCCGCGTCGTCCCGCCCGTACCTCCCGTCCTGTCCACCAGGTGAACGTCACCACCCGGGTGGCCGTCCTCCGAGCGAGGCAGCAGGTCGCCCCCGGTAGGCTCGGCCACGTGCCTGAGGCGCCGGGGCGTAGACCCCGAGCCGGCCGCTTTTTTTCGGCCTACACCGGAAGACCCCGGAAGGAGCCCTGACCAGGGTGAGCAGCAAGCCGACCCCCGACAACAGCTCTCTCGACTGGAGCGACCTCGACAAGCGAGCCGTCGACACCGCTCGTGTGCTGGCGATGGACGCCGTTCAGAAGGTCGGTAACGGCCACCCCGGAACGGCCATGAGCCTGGCACCCGCGGCCTACCTCATCTGGCAGAAGTTCCTGCGCCACGACCCGACCGACCCGGACTGGACCGGTCGCGACCGCTTCGTGCTGTCCCCGGGTCACACCAGCCTGACCCTGTACACGCAGCTCTACCTGTCCGGCTACGGCCTGACCCTGGACGACCTCAAGTCGTTCCGCACCTGGGGCAGCCGCACCCCCGGCCACCCCGAGCACGGCCACACCGCCGGCGTCGAGACCACCACCGGCCCGCTCGGCCAGGGTGTGGCCAACGCGGTCGGCATGGCGATGGCGGCCCGCTACGAGCGCGGCCTGTTCGACCCCGAGGCGGCCCCCGGCACCTCGCCGTTCGACCACACCATCTGGGTGATCGCCTCCGACGGCGACCTGGAGGAGGGCGTCTCCGCCGAGGCCAGCTCGCTCGCCGGCCACCAGAAGCTGGGCAACCTCGTCGTGGTCTACGACGACAACCACATCTCGATCGAGGGTGACACCGAGACCGCGTTCAGCGAGGACGTCCTCGCCCGCTACGCGGCCTACGGCTGGCACACCATCCGGGTCGAGCCGCAGGCCGACGGCGACATCGACGTCGCGGCGCTGAACGCGGCGCTGGAGGCGGGCAAGGCGGAGACCGGCCGGCCGACCATGATCGGCATGCGCACGATCATCGCGTGGCCCGCGCCGAACGCGCAGAACACCGGCAAGGCGCACGGCTCGGCGCTGGGCGCCGAGGAGGTCGCGGCCACCAAGCGCATCCTGGGCTTCGACCCGGAGCAGAACTTCGAGGTCGCCGCGGACGTACTGGCGCACGCCCACAAGGTGGTCGACCGGGGCCGTGCCGCGCACGACTCCTGGAAGAGCGCGTACGCCAAGTGGGCCGAGACCAACCCGGAGCGCGCCGCCGAGCACGCCCGGATCTCCGCCCGTCGGCTGCCCGACGGCTGGGAGAAGGTGCTGCCGGAGTTCGAGGCCGGCAAGCCGGTCGCCACCCGCAAGGCCTCCGGCAAGGTGCTCGCCGCGCTCGGCGCGGTCATCCCCGAGCTGTGGGGCGGCTCGGCCGACCTGGCCGAGTCCAACAACACCACCATCGACGAGGGCAGTTCGTTCCTGCCCGAGGGCAACCCGCTCAAGGGTGCGAACCCCTACGGCCGCACCGTGCACTGGGGCATCCGCGAGCACGCCATGGGTTCGACCATGAACGGCATCGCCCTGCACGGCGGGACGCGCATCTACGGCGGCACGTTCCTGGTGTTCAGCGACTACATGCGCCCGGCCGTACGGCTGGCCGCGCTGATGAAGCTGCCCACGACGTACGTGTGGACGCACGACTCGATCGGCCTCGGCGAGGACGGTCCCACCCACCAGCCGATCGAGCACATCGCCGCGCTGCGCGCGATCCCCGGCCTGGACGTGGTCCGCCCGGGCGACGCGAACGAGGTCGCGGTGGCCTGGCGCAAGATCCTGGAGACCACGGACCGCCCGGCCGGCATCCTGCTCACCCGCCAGGACGTACCGACCTGGGACCGGGGCGAGTTCGGTTCGGCCGAGGGCACCGCGCGCGGTGGCTACGTGCTGGCCGAGGCGTCCAGCGGCACCCCGCAGGTGATCCTGATCGGCACCGGCTCCGAGGTGCAGATCGCGGTCGCGGCGCGCGAGGTGCTGGAGGCCGAGGGCGTGCCGACCCGGGTCGTCTCGCTGCCGTGCCTGGAGTGGTTCAACGAGCAGGACCAGGCGTACCGCGAGCAGGTGCTGCCGCCGTCGGTCAAGGCGCGCGTGTCGGTGGAGGCGGGCATCGCGCAGGGCTGGCGCGAGCTGGTCGGCGACACGGGCCGGATCGTCTCGCTGGAGCACTTCGGCGCGTCGGCGGACTACAAGAAGCTGTTCGCCGAGTTCGGGCTGACCCACGAGGCCGTCGTTTCGGCCGCCCGGGAATCCCTGGCGCAGGCCGGTAGCTGAAGACCACGTAACCCTGTGGGCGGTGTCGGGTGGGAACACCCGCCCGACACCGCCCACGACGGGCGCCGGTCCGGCACCCGAGAGCGCACCGGACCCGGTCGCCGACTCGAGAAGGAGCAAAGTGTCATGACGGAACCCCTGCGTCGCCTGTCCGCCGAGGGCGTGGCCGTATGGCTCGACGACCTGAGCCGGACGCGGCTGGAGTCCGGCAACCTGCACGAACTCGTCCGCGACCGCGAGGTCGTCGGCGTGACCACCAACCCGGCGATCTTCCAGAAGGCGATCACCGGCAACGACGTCTACGACGCGCAGGTGCGCGACCTCGCGGTGCGCGGCGTCACCGTCGAAGAGGCCGTGCGGATGATCACCTCGGCCGACGTGCGCCAGGCCTGCGACGTGCTGCGCCCGGTCTACGAGGCGACCGGCGGTGTCGACGGCCGGGTGTCGATCGAGGTCGACCCGCGGCTGGCGCACAAGACCGAGCCGACCATCGCCGAGGCCCGCCAGCTCTGGTGGCTCGTCGACCGGCCGAACCTGTTCATCAAGATCCCGGCCACCAAGGCCGGCCTGCCCGCCATCTCGCAGGCGCTCGCCGAGGGCATCAGCGTCAACGTCACGCTGATCTTCTCGCTGGCCCGCTACCGCGAGGTGATGGAGGCCTACGTCGAGGGCATCGAGCGCGCCCGCGCGGCCGGCCTGGACATCTCCGGGATCGAGTCGGTGGCGTCCTTCTTCGTCTCCCGCGTGGACACCGAGATCGACAAGCGGCTGGTCGCCCTGGGCACCGACGAGGCCAAGGCCGCGGCCGGCAAGGCGGCGGTCGCCAACGCGCGACTGGCCTACCAGGCCTACGAAGAGGTCTTCGGTACGGAGCGGTGGCAGGCCCTCGCCGCTGCCGGCGCCCGGCCGCAGCGCCCGCTGTGGGCCTCGACCGGCGTCAAGGACCCGGCGTACCGCGACACGATGTACGTGGACGACCTGGTCGTCAAGGGCGTGGTGAACACGATGCCCGAGGCCACCTTGAACGCGGTCGCCGACCACGGCGCCATCACCGGCGACACCGTGCACGGCACGTACGAGTCGGCCCAGGCCGACCTGGACGCGATCGCCAAGCTCGGCATCTCCTACGACGAGGTCGTCGACCTGCTCGAGGAGGAGGGCGTCGAGAAGTTCGAGACCTCCTGGAACGAGCTGCTCGCGTCCGTACAGGGCGAGCTGGACCGGCTCGCCAAGGGCTGACGCCCGCCGGACCGACGACCAGTCGTTCGAGAGACCGCAGGATCCGGTCGGCCTCCCTCGCCGACCGGCGCAGCACCCCTTCGTCCCGTCGTCGCCGAACGTGACCCGTTCGGCGGCGACGGGACGGATACTCCACGCAATCAGGGCATGATTTCAGCACACTCCCACCCCATTAATAGGAGGGCTGACCGCCCGTGGTACACGCAAACGACGAACGCGTGACCGCCGGCGGCGTGGATGTCACCGTTTCCGGTGACCTATCGCACGCCGTCGCAGTCGCCGAAGTCATCACCGCCTGCGTCGTGGACAAGGTGCCCGCGCGCCTGGTCGCCTCCGACGCCACCCTGTGGGGTCCGGAGGCCGAGTCGTTGGCCGCGATCCGACTGGGTTGGGTCGACCTGCCCGCCTCCTCGCGCGCGCTCCTGCCGCAGCTCGCCGAGCTGCGCGAGCGGCTGAGCACCGAGGGCCTGGACCACGTGGTCCTGGCCGGCATGGGCGGCTCGTCGCTGGCGCCCGAGGTGATCGCCGCCACCTACGGCAAGAAGCTCACCGTCCTGGACACCACCGACCCCGCCCAGGTCCGCCGCGCGCTCGGCGAGGACCTGGCGCGCACCGTCGTGGTCGTCTCCAGCAAGAGCGGCGGCACGGTGGAGACCGACAGCCACCGCCGCGCGTTCGAACAGGCCTTCCTGGACGAGGGCTTGACCAACGACCAGCTCGCCGGCCGGATCGTGGTCGTCACCGATCCGGGCTCGCCGCTGGAGAACACCGCGCGCAACGCCGGCTACACCATCGTGCTCGCCGACCCCAACGTCGGCGGCCGCTACTCGGCGCTGACCGCGTTCGGCCTGGTGCCCAGCGCGCTGGCCGGCGTGGACGTCGAGCAACTCCTCGACGACGCCGCCGCGCTCGCGCCGGCGCTGGCCGGCGACCGGGACAACCCGGGGCTGCTGCTGGGCGCGGTGCTCGGGGCCGCGGCCAACCACGGCCGGGACAAGCTCGTACTCGCCGACACCGGCGACATCGTCGGCTTCGGCGACTGGGCCGAGCAGTTGATCGCCGAGTCCACCGGCAAGCAGGGCCGGGGCATCCTGCCGGTCGTGGTCGAGGGCGTGGACGCGCCCGGGTTCGGCCACACGGTGGGCACCGACGCGGTGCGTACCATGATCGGCGCCGAGGAGATCGAGCGACCCGACGTCGACCTGCGGGTCGGCGGACCGCTGGGCGCGCAGTTGTTGTTGTGGGAGTACGCGACGGCGATCGCCGGTCGGGTGATCGGCATCGACCCGTTCGACCAGCCGAACGTGCAGGAGTCCAAGGACAACACCGGCGCGCTGCTGACCAAGGCGGGCGACGACGGCCCGCTGCCGGTGGGCACGCCCGCCTTCGTCGACGGCGCCGTCGAGGTGCACGGCGACGCCGCGCTGCTGGAGGGCGCGAGCGACCTCACCGGTGCGCTGCGCGCGCTGCTGGCGACGGTGCCGGACAACGGCTACCTCGCGGTGATGGCCTACCTGGACCGGCTCGGCGACACCGACGCGCCCAAGCTGCGGCCGCTGCTGGCCGAGGCTTCGGCCGGCGGGCAGGTCACCTTCGGCTGGGCGCCGCGATTCCTGCACTCCACCGGCCAGTTCCACAAGGGCGGCCCGCCGGTCGGGGTGTTCCTCCAGATCACCGGCGCGAACGCCGAGGACCTGGACGTGCCGGGCAAGCCGTACAGCTTCGGCCGACTGCAACTGGCCCAGGCCCTGGGCGACCTCGGCGCGATCACCTCGCGCGAGCGCCCGGTGCTGCGCCTGCACCTGACCGACCGCGCGGCCGGACTCGGGCAACTGCTCGACGCCGCCCGCGCCCTCGTGGACGGAGCGGCTCGATGAGCCCCAAGGCCGCCAAATCCAAGCCGGCCGTGTGGCCGGAGAACCCGCTGCGCGACCCGCAGGACCGCCGACTCCCGCGCATCGCGGGCCCCTCCGGTCTGGTCATCTTCGGCGTCACCGGCGACCTGTCCCGCAAGAAGCTGATGCCGGCGATCTACGACCTGGCCAACCGCGGCCTGTTGCCGCCGGGCTTCGCGCTGACCGGCTTCGCCCGACGCGACTGGGAGAACCAGGACTTCGCCCAGGTCGTCTACGAGGCGGTCAAGGAACACGCCCGGACCCCCTTCCGGGAAGAGGTCTGGCAGCAGCTCTCCGAGGGATTCCGGTTCGTCCAGGGCGAGTTCGACGACGGCAAGGCGTTCGACCAGCTCCGCCAGACGATCGACGAGCTGGACGAGCAGCAGGGCACCCAGGGCAACCACGCGTTCTACCTGTCGGTGCCGCCGAAGGCCTTCCCCGAGGTGGTGCGCCAGCTCAAGGAGCACGGCCTCGCCGATCCCAAGGCCGACTCGTGGCGCCGCGTGGTGATCGAGAAGCCCTTCGGGCACGACCTCAAGAGCGCGCGCGAGCTGAACAAGGTCGTCGACGAGGTCTTCCCGCCCGAGGCGGTCTTCCGGATCGACCACTACCTGGGCAAGGAAACCGTCCAGAACATCATGGCGTTGCGCTTCGCCAACACCATGTTCGAGCCGCTGTGGAACCGGTCCTACGTGGACCACGTACAGATCACCATGGCCGAGGACATCGGCATCGGCGGCCGGGCCGGGTACTACGACGGCATCGGCGCCGCGCGCGACGTGATCCAGAACCACCTGCTCCAACTCCTCGCGCTCACCGCGATGGAGGAGCCGGTGTCCTTCGACGCCGACTCGCTGGTCGCCGAGAAGCTCAAGGTGCTCAGCTCGGTCAAGCTGCCCGACGACCTCTCGCGCGGCACCGTCCGAGCCCAGTACACCCGCGGCTGGCAGGGCGGCGAACTGGCCAAGGGCTACCTCGAAGAGGACGGCATCCCGCCGGACTCGCGCACCGACACCTACGCCGCGATCAAGCTGGAGATCGCCAACCGCCGCTGGGCGGGCGTGCCGTTCTACCTGCGCGCGGGCAAGCGGCTCGGCCGCCGGGTCACCGAGATCGCGGTGGTCTTCCAGCGCGCGCCGCACCTGCCCTTCGACGCCACCGCCACCGAGGAGCTGGGGCAGAACGCCCTGGTCATCCGGGTGCAGCCGGACGAGGGCATGACGGTCCGGTTCGGCTCCAAGGTGCCCGGCACCGCGATGGAGGTGCGCGACGTGAACATGGACTTCGCGTACGGCGAGTCGTTCACCGAGTCGAGCCCGGAGGCGTACGAGCGCCTGCTGCTCGACGTCCTGCTCGGCGACGCGCCGCTGTTCCCCCGGCACGAGGAGGTCGAGCTGTCCTGGAAGATCCTCGACCCGATCGAGGAGCACTGGGCGCAGCACGGCAAGCCCGAGCCCTACGTGTCCGGGACCTGGGGTCCCGACGCGGCCGACGAGATGCTCGCACGTGACGGACGGAGCTGGCGCCGCCCATGATGATCGATCTGACGGACACCAAGTCGAGCAAGATCAATGCCGCACTGGTGGAGGCCCGCCGGGGAATGGGCAGCCCCACCCTGGGCATGGTGCTCACCCTGGTCATCGTCACCGACGAGGCCAACCAGTACGACGCGATGAAGGCCGCGAGCACCGCCGCCCGCGAGCACCCGTCCCGGATCCTGGTGGTGATCGGCCGCCCCGGTCAGGAGATCTCGCCGCGCCTGGACGCCGAGGTCCGGGTCGGCGACTCGGGCGTGGGCGAGACCGTACTGCTGCGCATGCACGGCGAGTTGGCCAACCACGCCGAGTCGGTCGTGCTGCCGCTGCTGCTGCCGGACGCGCCGGTCGTGGTGTGGTGGCCCGGGCGTGCGCCCGAGGTGCCGAGCAAGGACCTGCTGGGCGCGCTGGCCACCCGCAGGGTGACCGACGCCGCCGCGCCGCCGCGCCGGGCCGATGTGCTGCGGCTGCGCGCGAGCGCGTACACGCCGGGCGACACCGACCTGGCCTGGACCCGGACCACGCCGTGGCGCAGCCTGCTGGCCGCGGCACTGGACCAGAAGTACAGCCGGATCCTGCGCGCCAAGGTCGGCGCGAAGGCGGGCAACCCGAGCGCGGAACTGCTCGCGCTGTGGCTGACCGACCGGCTCGAGGTCGACGTGGAGCGGGTGGAGACCGGCGGCCCCGGGATCACCTCGGTGACGCTGGTGACCGAGGACGGCGAGATCGTGATCGATCGCCCGGACGGGATGATGGCGTCGCTGTCCTCGCCCGGCCAGCCGGACCGCGTGGTCGCGCTCAAGCGCCGCGAGGCCTCCGATCTGGTGGCCGAGGAACTGCGCCGGTTGGACCCGGACGACGTGTACGCGGCGACCCTGGCCCGGGCCGCGCTGGAGGCGGCGCGGGATCCCTCGCCGGGCTCGTTCACCGAGTCGCCGGTGTCGCAGACGCCGGTGCAGGACGCGGAGCGGATCGAGGAGGGCGAGGCACCGCGCCCGAAGGCGACCAAGGACGTCGGTACGGCTCCGCCGCTCAAGCGCGCGTCGAGCGCGACGGCGACCGGGCGGGTGGCCACCCGCCAGGCCGTCGACAAGGGCGAGGGCAAGGCCGCCGCGCCGCGCACCCCCCGGAAGAAGAAGGGCGACGACGCGTGAGCGCGCACGGGCCGGTACGGGTGCACGCGGACACCGCGCTGATGGCCAAGGCCGCGGCGACCGGGCTGATCCAGCGGGTCGCGGACGCCCAGGCCGAGTTCGACGTCGCGCACCTCGTGCTGACCGGTGGCCGCAACGGCAACGCGCTGTTGCACGAGTTGTCGCTCACGCCCACGCTGGGCGCGATCGACTTCGACCGGCTGCACATCTGGTGGGGCGACGAGCGCTTCCTGCCGGCGGGCCACCCCGACCGGAACGAGACCCAGGCGCGCGAGGCGTTGCTGGACACCGTCCCGGTGTTGCCGGAACTGGTGCACGCGATGCCGGCCAGTGACGGTCCGGACGGCGACGACGTGGACGCGGCGGCGCGGCGCTATGCAGCCGAGCTGGCCGCCGCCGCGTCGGACGGCGCGGCGGTGCCGGCCTTCACGCTGGCCATGTTCGGGGTCGGTCCCGACACGCACGTGGCGTCGCTCTTCCCGGGCTTCGCCGCGACGGAGGAGTCGGTGCGCACGGTGGTCGCCGTACGCGAGGCCCCCAAGCCGCCGCCGACCCGGATCACCCTGACCTTCCCGGCGATCCGAGCGGCGCACGAGGTGTGGCTGCTCGCCGCGGGCGAGGACAAGGCGGACGCGGTCGCCGCGGCCCGGGCTTCCACCGATGCCACGAAGACCCCGGCGGCCGGGGCCTACGGCACGGGCGCGACGTTGTGGCTGCTGGACCGGGCGGCGGCGGCGAAGTTGCCCGAATAGGTCGAAACGGCTGAGGCCGCGAGGCCGCGAACCAAGGGTGGGGCGGGAGCCGAACGGCTCGCGCCCCACCCTTGGTTCCCACCTGCCATGCGGGCCCGGGTGGACCGTCGGCAACCGCCGCGGCACGGTGGCGCGTCCTCGTCGCCGTGAAGCTGCTCTTTGGGTCGTTGCCGGAGCCGCGTTGTGCCGACGGCGCCGACGCGTTGCTCGATCCCGACGGGTGCCGTGGGGCGCGGGTGCCCGGGTACGAGGCGTGTCTGGCGCACGTCGACCCGGCCGGGCGAGCCGACTACCTGACGGGCCTGGCACCGGGGGACGACGTGGACCACAGCGGCACCGTGCTGTCGCGCGCGCTGCTCCGGGAGCTGCTCGCCGCGCTGTGCGATCCCGCGACCGGCAAGGCCCGCTTCGGGAGTGCCCGGTTCGCCCGCACGACGTTCGCCGAGGAGACCCGGTTCGAGGGTGTGACGTTCGAGGACCGGGCCGAGTTCGACGACGCGACGTTCGCTGCCGACACCTCCTTCGCCGAGGCGACGTTCGCCGGGACCGCCGAGTTCGGCGACACGACCTTCGCCGCCGGCGTGACCTTCTACGGCGCGAACCTGTCGAACGCCTGGTTCGTCTCCGCCACTTTCACCGACCTGGCCCATTTCTCAGGCGTGACGTTCGTCGAGGACACCGATTTCATCGCCACCACCTTCCTCGGGACGGCCTGCTTCGACCGTGCCACGTTCACCGCCCCGGCCTCGTTCTCGGGCACGAGGTTCCACGGCGAGACCCGGTTCCACCTGGCGACCTTCGCCGCCGACGCGGGTTTCGACCACACCGTCCTCGCCGGCCCGCGCCTGGGGGCATTGACCTGCCGAGGTCGACTCGACCTGTCGCGAGCGGTGTTCGCCCGGTCCGTGACCATCGAGGCGGAGGCGGCCTCGGTGCGATGTGTGGACACCACGTGGGAGGCCCCGGCCACGCTGCGGCTGCGCTCGCCCGACGTCGACCTTTCCGACGCCGTGCTCGAACACCCGCTCACGGTCACCGGCGCGGGCGACCCGGGCACCCGCGTGGTCTCGCTGCGCGGCGTCGACGCCGGACACCTGGTGCTGACCGACCTCGACCTGAGCGACTGCCTGTTCACCGGCACCGTCCGACTCGACCGGCTCCGGACCACCGGCCGCATCCGCTTCGCCCGCACGCCCGCCGGCCGACACCGGCGCGGCGGCGTCCCGACGTGGTGGACGTCGCGGAGCGTCCTGGCCGAGGAACGGCACCGGCGGGGCTGGGCGCCCGGACCGGATCGCTCGGGCCCGGACCCCGGCCCGGCCGACCTCGCACCGCTGTACCGAGACCTGCGGAAGGCCTTCGAGGCGGGCGGGAACACCTCGGACGCCGCCGACTTCCGCTACGGCGAGTCGGAGATGCGCCGCCACGACCCCGACCGGCCGCGAGCCGAACGCGCCCTCCTGACCGCCTACTGGGCGCTGTCCGGCTACGGCCTGCGCGCCTCCCGCGCCCTGGCCTGGCTCGGCCTCACGATGCTCATCGCCATCGTGACACTGGCCGGGTACGGCCTGCCCGCGGGCGCCACGGGACGAACCTCCACCGCCACCCGCATCACCCTCGACGCCCTCGTCCTGCGCACCGAAGGCTCCCACCTCACTACCGTGGGCACGTGCGTCGAAACCGCCGTCCGGCTACTGGAACCGGCCCTGCTGGTCCTGGCCGCACTCGCCGCCCGAGCCCGCGTCAGGCGCTGACCGGCGCGGTCGGATCCCGCCGCTCGGCCTGCCGCCGCATCACCGGGTGCTCCTCGCGTACCGAGCCCATCCTCTTCCCGCGTGCGGCCCATGCCGGACCCTCCCTTGGTGGGAGGGCCCGGCACCGGACCCGCGCCGCGCTCAGGAGTGGAAGATCTCCTTGATGTCGGTGATCTCGTTCGCCGCGTTCAGGGTGATGTCGTACGCGCCGTAGGACGAGCAGAGGTTGTCGCCGTCGCTCTGCCGGGACAGGCACTTGTCGATGTGCTCCCAGATCTGGCCGATGTACTCCGCCTTCCGCGCCGGCGGGCCGGCGAAGGTGCCGGTGGCCTTGGGGGCGAACAGCAGCGGCGTCTGTTCGGCGCCGACCGGCTCGTAGTGGCCGTCGTTGGGGTCGCAGACGAACTTGGTGTTCTTGTAGTACAGCGAGCCCTTGGTGGGCAGCTTGGTCGGGTACACGATCTTGTGCCCGGCCTTGGCCTCGGGCGGCGGGCCGCAGTCCTCACCCGGTTCGCCGCTCGCGCCGCCCGTCGACGGCTTGGCGGACTTCGGCGCCTGGGTGCGCGCCGGGCCCGGGGCGGTCGGCCCGCCGCTGGGCGCGGGAGCCACCACCGGTGCCGTGGCGGCCGGCGTGTCGGCCGCCTTCGGCGTGTCCTTCTTGTCCTTGTCGTCCGCGTCGCACGCGACCAGCGCGAGCGCGGCGACCGTCGCGGCGGTGATTCCGCCCAACATCCTGCGAGTCGTCGGATACATCGAACCCCCTGTACGCCGGGCGCCGAGCGCCCGCACTTCGATGGAACTCGCACACATTAGCGATCTTGGAATCCCGCCATTCGTGAACCAACACGCGTATGGTAAAGGTAATCTCAAGATATCTACCGATTCAGGTAAAATCGCGCTCGGTGGATATCTCGTCACCACCCGGACGAGCCGGCCGTGGCCGGATCCGCACCCGTTCGGCCCCGTCGGCGGCCCGCTCGCGATAGCGTCACGCGGAGGTCTTCGGGACCAGAGGCGAGGTGGGACCCGTGCGGTTCGGATGGCTGCGGCGCCATGAGCGTCACCTGGAGGAATACCGGCACCGGCGCGAGGCGGCGTCGCCGTGTCCGGGCCGTGCCACGCCCGAAACCCCGCCCGCCGCGCCGTCCTTCGCCGAATTCGCCCGCCGCGAGGGACACAATCCGGCCGAACCGGAATCGAATCCGCCGGGCGGCGCCGGCCCGCCGGCCGAGTCCGACGACGCCGAGGCCACCCGGGCGCGGATGCTCACCGAGAAGGCCCAGCAACTGACCCGGGCCGGCCGACACGCGGACGCGGCGGCGCCCGCCCGCGCCGCGGTGCGGATGCTGGGCGCGTTGGCCGGCAAGGACCACCACCGGCACGGGCCCGCGCTGGTCGGCGGGTTGCGCGCGTTCGCCGCCGTGCTGGCGGCCGACGGCCGGGCCGAGGACGCGGTCAAGGTGGCCACGAGCGCCACCGAACACGCCCGCCGACTGGCCGCCCTCGACCACCGCGCCCACCGCCCGCTGCTCGCGGTGGCACTGCGCGAACTCGGCGCGCGGCTCGGCGACCACGGCGACGAGTCGGCGGCACTCGGCGCGCTGCGCGAGTCGGTCCAGGTGTTCCGCACGCTCGCCGCCCAGGCACCCGAGCGACATCGCGCCGAACTGGCCATGTCGCTGGACGAACTCGCCGGGCGACTGGCCGCCACCGGAGCCGGCGAAGCCGCGCTCGCCGCGTTCACCGAGGCCGAACGGCTGCTCGGGATCGGCCCCCCGCAGGCCCGCCAGGCCGCCGTACTGCTGCGCCACGCGACCCTGCTCGCCCGGCTCGGCCGAGGTCCCGAGGCGATCGCGCTGGCCACCGAGGCGGTCGAGGTCCGCCGGGGCCACGCGGGTGCCGAGCACGCGCCGGCCGGCCGCCGCGAGGACGAACTCGCCGCGTCGTTGCAGAGCCTGGGCCTGCTGCACAGCGCGGGCGGCGCGCACGACGAGGCGGTGGACGCGCTGGAGGAGGCGGTCCGGCTGCGGGCCCGACGGGTCAGGGCCGACCCGGTGCTGGCCCGCCGCCCCGAAGTCCCGGTCACCTACGCGCTGTACGGCATCGTCCTGGTCGCCGCCGGCCGGCCCGCCGACGCCGTCCCACCCCTGGCCGCGGCGCTGGGCGTGGGCACCGCGCTGAACCTGGACCGGGTCTCCGACCTGGCCGGCGACACCCTGGTCCGGGCGCATCGCGCCGACCCGGAGGCGGTCCGCAACCGCTGGATCGCGGCCACCGGCGAGGAGTTGCCCGACTGGATCGAACGCGGCCAACGCCCGCTCCCGCAGCAGGCCAACCGCCGCCAGGTGCGGCACCGCCCCGAACCCCGCGAGGCGCTGCCCGTCCACGACTGACCTCGCGCGACGACCCCGCGGCCCAGACGAAGGCACACGACGAAGGCGCACGACAGTAGGAACACGACAAAAGGCGCATGACAAAGGCGCACGACAAAAGAGCCGCCGGGAGCGACGACGCACCCGAAGGTGTATCGCCACTCCCGGCGGCTCACCCACGACGGCCTACGGCCGTACGTGTGGGTCGAGACTCACCGACTCCTCGCGACTCGCGGACGTGCCGACTCGTCGAGACTGGGAGAACTCAGAGCTCGCCGCGCAGCTTCGCCAGCGCCTCGGCGAGGATCGCCTCGCCGTCGGCATCGCTGCGACGCTCGCGCACGTAGGCGAGGTGCGTCTTGTAGGGCTCGGTACGCGGGGCGTCCGGCGGGTTGTGCTGGTCCTGCCCGGCGGGCAGGCCGCAGCGGGGGCAGTCCCACGTCTCGGGGACCTGAGCGTCGGTCGCGAAGCTCGGCTGCGTCTCGTGCTTGTTCGCGCACCAGAAAGAAATACGGAGACGTGGGGCTGCTTCGCCGCGCTCTGCCTCCCCCATCGGGCCGGCGCCGACCCGACTCCCACGGATGGCGTTGCCACTTGCCACGGTAAAAACTCCCCTTGGTCCTTGAGGTCGCGCCCCCGTTGCGCGGCTTGGCGTCCAGTGTACGTGCGCCTCGCGCAAGGTTGAACCGAGCGGTGGGCCTTTTCCGACAGTCCGTCAGAAAGGCCACCGCGCGGGTGGAAACAGCGGCCGAACCGGCGCTGTCAGTACGTGTTCTTGAGCAGCAGACCGAGTACGACGATCGTCACGAACCAGCACACACCGACGATGATGGTCATGCGGTCGAGGTTCTTCTCGACGACGGACGAACCGCCGAGCGAGGAGGACATGCCGCCGCCGAACAGGTCGGACAGGCCGCCGCCCTTGCCCTTGTGCAGCAGCACCAACAGCACCATGAGCAGGCTGAAGACGATCAGGGCGATCGAGAAACCGGTGACCACGGCCGGGCCCAACTCCTTCTGGCGGAACGCGGGGGCCGAGGATTCCCGGCCATCGGACAGAGTACGCTGCCGCGCCCCGCATGTGGGAGCCGTGCGCCCCTTCGGCTAATCCGGCGGATCATACTATTACGGTCGACCGGGCTCGGACCCCTCCCCCTGCGACCCGTGCCCTCCGGGCTCGCCCGCGGCCTCGCCGGCCGGCTCCGGCGCGGCCGGATCCACGTCGCCGGTGTCCTCGACCTCCACCTCGTGGCCGGTGCCGCCGACCAGCGCACCCGTGCTGGTCAGCGGGTGCCCGGGACCGGTGCCGCGGGATCCGCGCGCGGAGCCCGTACGACGCACCACGACGCGGTTGTCGCCACCGGCGACGATCGCCCCGGTGTTGGTCACCGGGCCGCCCGACAGACTGATCCCGTCGTTGCCGCGCGGCTCGTCCTCGTTCTCGTCCGGTTCGTCGGCATGCGACGCGGAACCGTTCACGTGGCACCTCCCGGTGTCGATCGTGCTCCCGATCCGGCGGCACCGGAACCCCGCACGGACGCCTGATTGCCCCGCCCGGCGACGATCGCGCCGCTGTTGTTCAGATCACCCGAGACGTGCTGGATGATGCCGTTGTTCAGGACCAGCTCGTTGCGCTGCCGATACTCGGTCACGTCCACGTTCCGGCGCTGGAGGAAGTCCAGCACGAACACGGTGAACTTGCGCTCGATCAGCTTGAGGTACTTCTCCGCGTCCGAGTTCTGGAAGAACGTCGCGTAGTTCGCCGACGCGCCCAGCTCGCGCACCGACGCCCGGGCCCCCCGGTCCACCGGAAGGTTGCGCACCGCGCGCTCCTGCGCCGCGCGCAGATTGCCCGACCGGCGCCACCACGAGGCCCACACCCGCATCAGTCGACCCGCCGAGGAGACCATCAGCCCCGGCGCCTCCACCAGCGAGCGGCCGAACGCGCCCCACAACGTCGCCGCGTCGGCGGTGTGCAGCCACTCGTCGGCCACGTGGTAGTCGGGCCGGATCGGCGGCAGCACCAACTCGTGCAGTTCGGTGTACAGCAATCGGCCGTCCATGGTGAAGCGGATCAGCACCGAGACCACCACCTCCTGCGACCACGTGCCCACCCGCACGCACAGGTACCGCCGGGTGGCCTCGGCCGGCGGCGGCACCGCGCCGCCGGTCACCCCGCTGCTGAACTCGTGCATCTGCACGCTCAGTCCGGACAACCGGTGCCGGCCCTCCTCGGACCGGGCCAACTCCTCGAACGACGCGCAGATCGCGCTGGTCAACTCCTCGACGGTGAACGGCGTGAAGGCCTTCGCCCCGCCGGACGGGCGCGCCGCGTCCAGCACCGAGGGCTCGGCCCCGCGCAACTCGACCGGGAAGGTCCAGCTCTCCACCAGTTCACCCGCGCCGACGAACGGCAGGTATCCGCTGTAGCGCACCGTGGAGGGAATCGGCGGCCCGGCCGGGAGCGTCCCGGCCGGGCCGTCGACCGGCGCGTGCGTCGGGCGCGGCGGCAACACCTCGGCCAGGGCCCCCTGGAAGCCTCCCGGCGGGACCGGCGTCGCGTCGCCGGCCGGCGGCGTCGGCATCCAGGTCCGCCCCGGCCCCAGGTCGGTGACCACGGTGGCCCGCTGCTGCATGCGTTCGATCCACACCACGAACACCACGACCGCGTAGGTCGGCAACACCGTCGCCGCCAGCGTGCCGCCGGACGGGAAGCCGCTCTCCCCGCCCGCGACGTACAACATCAGCGCGAACAGCAGCGCCGCCACCCAGGACACCTGCGCCGCCGCCCGGGCCCGGAAGTCGCGGACACCACCGCCGCCGGCGACCCCGGCGCGCACCGTCACCAGCCCGACGAAGACCACGATCGCGAGCCAGAACAGGCCGGGCGCGAACCCGAAGCCGATCAGGAACATCACCGCGGGCACCAGCAACGCGATCACATCGCGCAGGATCCGCCGCCGCCGAGCGGCCAACGCGTGTTCCAGGACCGCCTGTTCGTTGTATCCGTAGGACGGCGCCCGGTCGCGGTGGGCGTTCTCCCACAGTTCCTCGATCACCCGGGCGGCGAACCGCTCGTCGATCTCCGCACCCGTACACAGATACCGCGTCGCTCCGGTATCCGCTGTTCTGGACATGTCTGGAAATGACACCCGGACCCCCTGGGGTCGGCCGACCGAATCGCCCTGGAGAGGCGACTACCGGCCACTTGGCGATGACTTATGGTCAGGTATCGGTTACGGGAGGGGCAAGCGGATTGGAAATACTTGCGTGGGGTTTATGAGGAACGAACGATTCCGGCCGGCGACCGGATCGCGCACGGTCGGCGGACCGGGGCGGACGCGCCTCGGACGGTCGCGAACAGGCGCCTTCGGACATGGCGAAGGGCCCGGAGCGATCTCCCGCTCCGGGCCCTTCGCCGCGTGTCACCCGCGAGCGCGCGACCGCTAGGCCTTCTGCTCCTGGTAGCGGACGATCTGCGCGAACTCCTCGGCCGCCAGGCAGGCGCCGCCGACCAGGCCGCCGTCCACGTCCGGCTGCGCCATCAGCCCGGCCACGTTGCCCGGCTTCATCGAACCGCCGTACAACACCCGGACCCGGTCCGCCAGTTCCGGCGTGTACAGCTCGGCGAGCCTGCCCCGGATCGCCGAGCACACCTCCTGCGCGTTCTCCGGAGTGGCCACCTCGCCCGTGCCGATCGCCCAGACCGGCTCGTACGCGATCACCACGGACTCGGCCTGCTCGGCCGTGACGCCCTTGAGCGCGCCCTCGACCTGCGCGAGCGTGTGGGCCACGTGCTCGCCCGCCTTGCGCACGTCCAGGCCCTCGCCGACGCAGACGATCGGCACCAGGCCGCTGCGGTACGCCGCGTGCGCCTTCGCGTTCACCAGCGCGTCGTCCTCGGCGTGGTACTGCCGCCGCTCGGAGTGCCCGACCAGCGCGTAGGTGCAGTTGAGCTTGGCCAGCATCGCGCCGGAGATCTCGCCGGTGTAGGCGCCGCCCACGTGCTGCGAGATGTCCTGCGCGCCGTAGGTGAACCGGAGCTTGTCCGCGTCGACCATGGTCTGCACCGAGCGCAGGTCGGTGAACGGCGGCAGCACCGCGACCTCGACCCGGTCGAAGTCCTTGTCGTTCAGGGTGAAGGCGAGCTTCTGCACCAGGGAGATGGCCTCCAGGTGGTTCAGGTTCATCTTCCAGTTGCCCGCCATCAGCGGGATGCGACCGGAGCTGTTCTTGACGGCAGACATCGGGTTCAGCCCTCCAGGGCTTCGAGGCCGGGCAGGGACTTGCCTTCGAGGTACTCCAGGCTCGCGCCGCCACCGGTCGAGATGTGACCGAAGGCGTTCTCGTCGAAGCCCAGCGTGCGAACGGCCGCGGCCGAGTCGCCGCCGCCGACCACGGTGAACGCGTCGGAGTCGATCAGACCCTGTGCCACCGCGCGGGTGCCGTGGCTGTACGGCTCCATCTCGAACACGCCCATCGGGCCGTTCCAGAACACCGTCTGCGCGTCCGCGAGCTTGTCCGCGAACAGTTCGCCGGACGCGGGGCCGATGTCCAGACCGAGCCGGTCCGCCGGGATCGCGTCGGTGGAGACCACCGCGTGGTCCGCGTCGGCCGCGAACGCGGTGGCCGCGATCACGTCGACCGGCAGCACGAACTCCACGCCGTTCGCCTCGGCGCGCGCGAGGTACTCGCGGACCCGGTCGAGCTGGTCCTTCTCCAGCAGCGACTTGCCCACCTCGTGGCCCTGGGCCGCCAGGAAGGTGAACACCATGCCGCCGCCGACCAGGATCCGGTCCGCCTTGTCCAGCAGGCTGTCGATGACGCCGAGCTTGTCGGACACCTTCGAGCCGCCCAGGATCACCGCGTACGGACGCTGCACGTCCTCGGTGAGCCGCTTGAGCACGTCCAGCTCGGTGGCGATCAGGCCGCCGACCGCGTGCGGCAGCCGGGCCGGCACGTCGTACACCGAGGCGTGCTTGCGGTGCACCGCGCCGAAGCCGTCGCCCACGTACACGTCGGCGAGCTCGGCGAGGCGGTCCGCGAAGGCGCCGCGCTCGGCGTCGTCCTTGGCCGTCTCGCCCGGGTTGAAGCGCAGGTTCTCCAGCAGCGCGACCCGGCCGTCGGCGAGCTTGCCGACCGTGGCCCGCGCGCTCTCGCCGACCGTGTCGGTCGCGAACGCCACGTCGGCGCCCAGCAGTTCGCCCAGCCGCCCGGCCACCGGCGCGAGCGAGTACGCGGGCTCGGGAGCGCCCTTGGGCCGACCCAGGTGCGAGCACACGATCACCTTGGCGCCGCGGTCGACCAGCGCCTTGATGGTCGGCACGCTCGCCCGGATCCGGCCGTCGTCGGTGATGCGTCCGCCGTCGAGCGGGACGTTGAGGTCGGCGCGCACCAGGACGCGCTTACCGGATACGTCGATGTCGTCGATGGTCTTCAAGTTCGACTCGTCCTCGGATGTCGAAGAAACGGGGTGGGGGTAGCGCAAGAAACGGGCCCGAGTGACGACGTGTCACCCGGGCCCGCATCGTCAAGCGTTATCGGTGCGTGTGCCGCACCCTCAGAGCTGACCACCGATGTAGCCGACCAGGTCGACCAGGCGGTTGCTGTAGCCCCACTCGTTGTCGTACCAGCCGACGACCTTGACCTGCTTGCCCTGGGCCATGGTCAGGCCCGAGTCGAAGGTGCACGAGGACGGGTCGGTCACGATGTCCGAGGAGACGATCGGGTCCTCGGTGTAGGTGAGGTAGCCCTTGAGCGAGCCCTCGGCGGCCTTCTGGAAGGCGGCGTTGACCTCGTCGCGGGTCACCTCGCGCTCCAGCTCGACGACCAGGTCGGTGACCGAGCCGGTGGGAACCGGGACGCGCATCGCGATGCCGTCCAGCTTGCCCTTGAGCTCGGGGATGACCAGGGCGGTGGCCTTGGCGGCACCGGTCGAGGTCGGGATGATGTTGGTCGCGGCGGCCCGGGCGCGGCGCAGGTCCGAGTGCGGGAAGTCCAGGATGACCTGGTCGTTCGTGTACGCGTGGACCGTGGTCATCATGCCCTTGACCAGGCCGAAGTTCTCCAGGAGAACCTTGGCCATCGGCGCGACGCAGTTGGTCGTGCAGGAGGCGTTCGAGATGATCGTGTGCGCGGCGGCGTCGTACTTCTCGTGGTTGACGCCCATCACGATCGTGACGTCCTCATTCTTGGCCGGAGCCGAGATGATGACCTTCTTCGCGCCGGCCTCGATGTGCTTCTTGGCCTTCTCGGCGTCCGTGAAGATGCCGGTGGACTCGATCACGATGTCCGCACCCAGCTCGCCCCAGGGCAGCGCGGCCGGGTCACGCTCGGCGATGACCTTGAAGGTCTTGTCGCCGACGGTGATCGCGTCTTCGGTGTAGGTGACCTCCTGGCCGATCCGGCCGAGGATGCTGTCGTACTTCAGCAGGTGGGCCAGGGTCGCGATGTTCGTGAGGTCGTTGACCCCGACGATCTCGAAGTCCGCGCCCGAGGCCAGCGCCGCGCGGAAGAAGTTGCGGCCGATACGGCCGAATCCGTTGATGCCTACCCGGATCGTCACGAACCGATCTCCTCTGTCGAACGCCGAATGCCCTGATGGTGAATGGCCGAGGAGATGGTCAGTGGAATCTGCGATATCCCCGGCCATGTCCGACCCTACCGTGACGCCCCGGGCACCTCCACGCAGGCTTGCTGCGCAAGACACCCGGAGCCGTACGGACCATCACAAAAGCGGATCAACGGCGCTCGATATCGCGGTCACTTCTCGCCGACGGTCTTGGTGATACCGAAGGCCGCGAACCCGGCGACGATGAAGGCGAGGTAGTCGCGGAACCCCAGCGCCTCCCGCCACCCCCGGAAGAGCTCGCTGCCGAAATCGGTGACCACGTCGAGCACCGGCATGCCCAGCGTGTCGGCGGCGAACAGGGCGACCGCGGTGAGCTGCCCCAGCGCGACACCGACCAGCGCGAGCAGCGTCGCGACCACCGGCAACACCGGGTTGGCACCGCCGATCCGTCCCATCGCGAGCGCGATCAGCGCAGCGACGCCCACGCCGAACCAGGTGCTCTGGGTGTCCAACGCCTTCAGGATCAGGCCGTACACGCCGGCGGCGACCAGCATCGCCACCACCCCGGCCACGACGGCCAGTCCGGCGTTGCCCTGCCGGCGCGGCGGCTGCTGCGGCGGCGGGCCGCCGTACGGACCCGGCCCGAACGGCCCGGGCGGACCCGGCTGTTGCTGCTGCCACTGCCCCGGGCCGGGCTGCCCCTGCGGCGGTCCCCAGGGACCGGGCGCGTTGTTGCTCAAGGTGATTCCCCCCGAATAAAAATTCGCACACGCGGGAACTCGCGTGTGCGCAGAGACGTTAATGGCCCCCGACGGAGGAGTCTCCGCCGGGGGCCGTCGTTTCGCTACCGCTTTTCGCCGATCAACACATCGTGATCATCGGCGACTACTTGTACAGCTCCCGCAGGATCCGGTCGACGACCACCTTGCGGTCCTCGGCCGAGGCCAACTGCTCCAGGCCGAAGCCGAAGAGCATGGTGTCGTCGGTGGCGATCACCGACGAACCGAACGCGGCCTGGCTGCGGCTGAAGCCGACGAGCGCGAGGTCACCGGGCGGCGGGCCGGCCAGGGCCCACGGGCCCAGACCGGTCTCGAAGCCCTCGGCGTCCAGGACGCCGGCGCTGGTGGTGACCTTGGTGTCGTCCACGAACAGGCCGGTGCCACCGGTGTTCGAGTCGCTCACGTACGAGATCGAGACCTCGATCTTCTTGCCCGCGTACGCGGACAGGTCGAACGCGACCGGCTTCCAACCACCCGAGTTGCCGGTGAAGGAGTTCCACGCGCCGGTGGTGCCGGTGCTCAGGCACTTCGGGGTGGTCACCGTCAGGTAGTGCCGCAACTGCGTGTGGGTCCGGACGAAGTCGCCACCCTCACAGGAGGTGGGCGGCCTGGTGCTGGTCGCGCCGTTGAGGTCGGGCAGCGTCGTCCAGTCGTCGGCGCCGACCGTGTGCGCCTCCACGATCGCGTGGTCCCACTCGCGCTCGGTGTCGTACGAGAACTGCGCGGTCAGCTTCGCCGCGTCCGCCGCCGTCACCCCGGTGAGGTCGATCGTGCGGGTCAGTCGCTTGTACGCGTTGTCCGAGTGCAGGCCGTTGATGTACCACGAGCCCTCGGCCGGCGAGTACGGCCCGGACGTGTTGCCCGAGTAGGTCGCCACCGAACGGCTGTCGAACATCGGGAACTGCTCCGGCGTCAGGATCGCGCTGGTGGGCAGGAAGCCGCCCGCCTCGTTCAGCGGGTTGCTCGCCGTGCCCGGCAGCGGCTTGTCGACGCCCTGCAGCGGCGGGGCCGAACCGACCACGCCGGTGGCGCCGTTGGTCGCCGACCGGTCGTACGCGCCCAGCCAGTACTGGCTGAAGTCGTCCGAGACGATCAGGCAGTCGCCGGCCGCGTCGGCGGTGACCTTGCAGGGCTGGTCCGGGTGCCCGTTCAGGCCGTAGTAGATGCCGCCGCCCGCCGCGCTGCGCAGGGGACCGTAGTAGGCCGCGGTCTCGCCGAGGAAGGCCAGCTTGCCGCCCTCGTTGAGGAAGTCGCGCACGTTGACGGTCACGTCCTGGACCACCGGCGTGACCTGGGCGTCCTGGACCGGCTCACCGAAGAAGTCGGTGTTCTCCCGGGCCGCGTCCTGGGTCAGTCGGTTGTCGCCGAGGTACCAGAACACCCCCTTGAAGTGCGAGAGCACGCCGAGGTGATGCGGTGCGCCGAGCTTGTCGACGTCGTACACGGCCGCCTTGATGCCGTTGGCCGCCAGCGCGTCCACGTACTGCTGGGCGTACTTGGGGCCGACCGTGTTCGGGGGGTAGGTCGGGTTGACGCCCTTGTAGTCCTCGTTGGCCAGGACCAGCGTCTCGGTCTTCTCGGCGATGCCGCTCTCCACCGTGAAGGTGAAGCGATCGCTCTCCACCTTGCCGGTGCCGGCCTTGTCGCCGGTGAACCACACCTCGATCCGGTCACCGGTACGCACGTTCTTGATGTCGCCGCGGTACTCGGCGTAGTAGTCCGAGCCCTGCTCGCCGTACCGCTCGCCGCCCTTCCACTCCTTGACGCCCGCGGTCTTGGTCGGGCCGCCGTTGACGCGGTAGTTGAGCTTGCGGTTGGTCAGCGCACGCTTGGCGATCACCGCGACGGTCTGGTCGTCGTGGTCCTCGGCGTAGGAGTGCGCGAACCGGTCGGCCACCAGGTCGGGGGCCTTGCGCCCGATCGAGGAGATGGGGTCGTCCGGGTCCTTGGCCGACTTGGCGATCGAGAGCGCGAACGCCTGGTTCTTGGCGTACTCCATCCCGACCAGCGTCTCGTCGTTGGGGAAGCTGAAGATGCTGCCGCAGTTGTCCACCGTGTACGGGTCGTCCGGCAGGTAGCCGGCGGCCGTGGCGCACGTGGACATCTCCGGGGTGAACGACAGCGTCTTGTACGCCTCGTTCATCTGCCCGTCGGTGTCGCCGTTGGTGGTGTACAACTCGGCCGACAGGTCCGGGTCGAAGTCCGGGACCGCCGGGTGCTCGTCGTCGCCGGCGAGCGCGACCATGATCTCGTCGTCGGGGCTGGGCGTGGCCACCTGCGAGCCCACGCCGTACAGGATCAACTGCGCGGCGGAGTGGTAGTTGACCACGAACTCCGCCTTGATGCGCTTGGCGAAGTTCTGGATGGCCCGGGTCTCCGGCTCGGAGGCCGGAGCGGTGCCCCGGTAGGTCTCGTTCAGCGGGTCGGGCGAGGAACCCTCGTTGTCGTAACCCCACTTGTACTCGAAGTTGCGGTTGAGGTCGACGCCGTCGCCGGCGGTGATCACACCGTCGCCGTTGTTGTCGCGCAGGTTCTTGCGCCACAGCCGCTGGCCGGTCTGGAAGGTCCAGTCGTAGCCGTCGGGGTTGGCCGAGAGCACGAACCACAGTTCGTTCTCCGAGACCAGCTTGGTGGCCTCGGCGTCCGTGCCGTAGCCGTCCACGTAGTGGTGCAGGAGCCGGCGGGTCATCTCCGGCGTGATCCACTCGCGCGCGTGCTGGTTGGACATGTACAGCACGCCGGGCTTGGATCCGTCCGTGCTGGTCCGGACGTTCTTGGTCACCTTGACCGCGAGGATGTCCTGGCCGAGCACGGTCTTGCCGATGCTGACGGTCTTGGCGATGTCGGGGTGGTCCTTGGCGATCTGGACCAACTCCGCGCCGAGGCCGCCGGGGCCGCTGTACTTGCGGAAGACGCCCGCGGCGGCGGGCGCGGCCTGCCGGTTCTGCGCCTGGGACTTCGTCTCCAGGGCAATGCCGGCGGCACGCAGCTTGGCGGCCTGGGCATCCCCCAGGACCACGTCCAGCTTGGCCTTGCCGTCGGCCGCCTTGGTCACCTGGGTCTCGTGTCGGTCCACGCCGAGGTCGAAGATCTGCTTCAACTGCGCGGCGTCGGCCGTGACGGAATAGGACTGCGGACCGCTGTCGCCCGCCGGAGGAAGTTTCGCTTCCGGCGGCGCACTGGTCACTTCGGGATAGGAGACCGGATTGTCGGCGGGTGCCGCGGTGCTCACCGGCGCTGCGGTCAACAGACCGAGCGCCAGTGAGAGCGCCGCGATTCCCGTCGTTCCGATCCGGACTCGTGTGGTGGTGCCCCTGGAACGATGACGCCTCATCGACCCCCCAGTCGTGTGGTCGGCGTGCATAGGGACGGCGCGAAATCACGACCTAAGGGACGGAACGTGACTCCTGCGCCCGGGTGTTGCGCATGCTACGGCAACTACCGTGTGGTACACGAGACCTGACGGACGGTCATATTCGGTCAAGGCTACGCGCAAAGATTCCGCATTGTGGTCAGAACCAGTCGGGGCACCACGGCTCGCGCGGCGTCCGCAACAGGGCCTCGGCACGCTCTGCCGCACCGGGCGTGCGCTCGGATATGCGGTCGGCGACGGCGAGCCGCACCGGCGATCCCGAGCCCAGGTACAGCGCGCCCAGCGTCGAGGCGTCCAGGACCAGATCGGCCGGGTCGCCGGTGGGCACACACCGCGCGTCCTCGGCCGCGCCGTCGATAGCGAACCGCCCCGCGGCGTAGCCCATGTCGTCGCGCACCTCGACCACGAGCCGGTCGCGGGCGCCGTACGTGCGGGCCGAGAACGCGGCGGGCACATCCAGGATCCGCGCCCACACGAAGTCGCGGCGCGACTGCGTGGTGATCGCCCGCGGGTCCCGCACCAGCATCGGCAACAACTCGTCGGGGCTGCGGTCGGGGCCCTCGACGCGCTCGACGTAGTCGACGCTCGCACAGAACCGCCACAGCGCGATCTCGGCCGCCGGGGTGAGCGCGAGCAGCGAGTCCACGGTCAGCGTGACCTTGGGTACGAACTCGTCCCAGTGGTCGTCGGTGCGGTAGCTCACCAGTCCGGCGACCTTGCCGGACGGATCGCGGTACACCGCGTGGAAGCGCGGCGGCACCGGGTTCATCGGCAACGAGACCAGACCGGTGTACATCTTCCACCACAACGGGGTACGGCCGATCGCGCCGGGACGCAGGGGACGGAACTCCTCGTGCAGCGGCGGCCCCAGCTCGGCCACCTCCTCGGCGGAGACCAACTCGATCCGGGCACCGGGCTCCACCGGCGCGTCCGGCACGAAGTCGGTGCGCACCGCGTCCAGGGTCAGCTTCTGGTACTCGGTGGCCGCCCCGAAGCCGAACCGGCCGTAGATCCGGTACTCGGCGGCGATCAGGATGGCCAGCGCCTCGCCGCGCGCGGCGGAGTCCGCCAGGTCCAGGCCCATCATCTCGGTGAGCAGGCCCCGGCGGCGGTGGGTCGGCGAGACGGTGACGTTGGTGATCGCCGAGACCGGCACGATCGCGCCGCCGGGCACCGTCAGACCGGTGGCGAAGCTACGGAAGGTACCCACACAGCGTCCGCCGTCGAAGGCACCGCGCGTACGGGCGAAGTCGGCCCGCTCGCGCCAGTGCTCGATCCGCTTCTCCCGAGTCTCCTTGGCATCGTCGGGAACCCGGAGAAAACCGATGCCGACGGCGTCGGTCCAGGGGATGATCTCGTCCTCGCCGATCGTGCGGATGTCCACTGCGGTGGTTCCTTCCTCGCGTGTGCGGCCTCCCTCCGACTACGGACGAAGGCGCCGACCCGGAGACCCTATGTCTCGCGGTTCGACGCCTTCGAGTGGTTTTCGGGTGCGCCCGGCCCGGATCCGGGCCGGTCGGGGCCGGATCAGGACACGAGTATGTCCACCGACAGGCCGGCGTCGGTGCCGGGCATGCCCAACTCGCCCGCGCGCTTGTCGGCCATCGCGAGCAGCCGACGGATGCGACCCGCGACCGCGTCCTTGGTCAGCGGCGGCTCGGCCAGCCCGCCCAGCTCCTCCAGGGACGCCTGCTTGTGGTCCAGCCGCAGCTTGCCGGCCGCGGCCAGGTGCTCCGGAACCTCCTCGCCGAGGATCTCCAGGGCCCGCTGTACGCGCGCGCCCGCCGCCACGGCCGCGCGGGCCGAGCGGCGCAGGTTCGCGTCGTCGAAGTTGGCCAGCCGGTTCGCGGTGGCCCGCACCTCGCGGCGCATCCGCCGCTCCTCCCAGGCCAGCACGCTCTCGTGCGCGCCGAGCCGGGTGAGCAGCGCGCCGATCGCGTCACCGTCGCGAACCACCACGCGGTCCACACCGCGCACCTCGCGCGACTTGGCCGCCAGGCCCAGCCGACGGGCCGCGCCGACCAGCGCGAGGGCCGCCTCCGAACCGGGGCAGGTCACCTCCAGGGCCGAGGAGCGGCCGGGTTCGGTCAACGAGCCGTGGGCCAGGAACGCGCCGCGCCAAGCCGCCTCCGCGTCACAGGTCGCGCCGGAGACGACCTGGGGCGGGAGACCCCGCACCGGGCGCCCGCGCGCGTCCAGCAAACCGGTCTGCCGGGCGAGCTGGTCGCCGCCGACGGCGACCCGGACCACGTAGCGGCTGCCGCGCCGCAGCCCGCCCGGGGCCACCACCACCAGGTCCGAGCTGTGCCCGTAGACCTCCAGGATGTCCTTGCGCAGGCGGCGCGCGGCCATCGCCGTGTCCAACTCCGCCTCGATGACGATCCGCCCGCCCACGATGTGCAGTCCGCCCGCGAAGCGCAAGAGCGCGGAGACCTCCGCCTTGCGACAGCACGACCGGGTGACCGGGAGGCGGCTGAGCTCGTCCTTCACTGCTGCCGTCATCGCCATGGAGCGATCCTTTCACGATCGACGAAGATCCGGCCGTAGGCTGCGGCCAACCGTTCGGGGTCGTGTCGCGGGGAGCCGTCGACCGCCGAAACGGCGGCCAGGTGGACGTGTCCACCGAGCGCCGCCGTGGCCCGTTCCAGGCCCGGTACGTCCTCCACACGGTCGCGGTCGCCGAGGACGATGTCAAAGGTCAGTCCGGGCGCGTGCGCGGCCAGCACCTCCAGGTGCTGCTGCGGCGAGAAGCCCGCCGTCTCACCCGGCTGCGGGGCCAGATTCAGCGCCAGCAGCCGCCTGGCCTTGGTCTCCACCAGGGCCGCCGCCAACTCGGGAACGAGCAGGTGGGGCAATACCGAGGTGAACCAGGAACCGGGCCCGACAACCACCCAATCGGCGTCACGAACCGCCGCGACCGCCTCCGGCACGGCGGGCGGATCGCCCGGCAGCAGCCGGATCCCGCGCACGTCGCCCGGGGTCACCGCGACCTGCGCCTGCCCGCGCACCACCGACACCTCGTCCGGCCGGACCGGGTCGTGCCCGGCCACGTCCGCCTCGATGTCCAGCGGGACCGCCGACATCGGCAGCACCCGCCCGTGCGCGCCGAGCAGCCGCCCCATCCAGTCCAGCGCCGCGATCGGGTCGTCCATCAGTTCCCACAGGCCGACCAGGAGCAGATTGCCGACCGCGTGTCCGTTCAGCTCGCCCTCGCGGCGGAACCGGTGCTGGATGACCCGGCTCCAGGTCACCCCCCACTCGTCGTCACCGCACAGCGCGGCCAGCGCCATCCGCAGATCGCCGGGCGGCAACACGCCCAGGTCCTTGCGCAGCCGCCCGCTGGAGCCGCCGTCGTCGGCGACCGTGACGATCGCCGTCAGGTCGTCGGTGAGCCGGCGCAGTGCCGCCAGCGAGGCCGAGAGCCCGTGTCCGCCGCCCAAGGCGACCACCTTGGGGCCGCTCATTCCCTGCCCATGTCGCGGTGCACGAGCACGGTGTCCAGACCGTCCTCGGTGAGCCGGCGGGCCAGCCGCTCCGCCATCGCCACGCTGCGGTGCTTGCCACCGGTGCAGCCCACCGCGAGCGTCACATAGCGCTTGCCCTCGCGGCGGTAGCCCTCGGTGACGATGTGCAGCAGCTCGGCGTAGCGGTCCAGGAACTCCTTGGCGCCGGGCTGGTCGAACACGTACCGGCTGACCGCCTCGTCCATGCCGGTGTGCGGGCGAAGCTCCGGAATCCAGTGCGGGTTGGGCAGGAAGCGGCAGTCGACCACCAGGTCGGCGTCCACCGGCAGGCCGTACTTGAAGCCGAAGGACATCACGGTGGCCCGCAACTGCGGCTCGCCGGACCCGGCGAACCGGTCGTCCATCCGCGCGCGCAACTGGTGCACGTTGATGTCGGACGTGTCGATCACCAGGTCGGCCTCGCCGCGCAGCTCGCGCAGCAGTTCGCGCTCGCGGGTGATGCCGTCCGGGATCCGCCCGTCGCCCTGGAGCGGGTGCGGCCGGCGCACACCCTCGAAACGACGCACCAGGACGTCGTCGGAGGCCTCCAGGAAGACGATCCGCCGCACCACGCCGGCCGCGTCCAGCTCGCTCAGCGCCGAGCGCAGGTCGTCGAAGAAGGTACGACCGCGCACGTCCACGACGACCGCTATCCGCGCGACCGCCCCTTGGGTGCGGGCCCCGAGGTCGACCATCGCGGGGATCAGCGACGGCGGCAGGTTGTCGACCACGAACCAGCCGAGGTCCTCCATGCCCTTGGCGGCGGTGCTGCGACCGGCACCCGACATGCCGGAGATGATCACCAGCTCCGGAGTGCCCTCGACCTCCGCGTTCGTGATCTCGGTACTCATGCGTCCCCCCGGTGCGTGCCGCACCTACGGCTGGGCGAGTTCAACGCTTCCTCCTGCTGTTTCCTGCCTCGGGGGTACAACCGGGACCGCCTCATCGGCTTCGACAACCTCATCCACCGCAACAACGGCGTCGTCTTCAATGATCTCGCCCGTCGCGGTGTTCACCGCCGGCGCCGCGGGCGCCCGCGCGGCGAGCGAGGCCACGATCGCCGCCGCGGTGGCGCGGCCGATCCCGGGCACCTCGGTGATCTGCTCGATGGTCGCCGTGCGCAGCCGCTTGAGCGAGCCGAAGTGCGCGAGCACCGCCTTGCGACGGGTCTCGCCCAGCCCCGGGATGTCGTCGAGCGCGCTCGCCGTCATCGCCTTGGACCGCTTGGAGCGGTGATAGGTGATCGCGAAGCGGTGCGCCTCGTCGCGGATGCGCTGGAGCATCAGCAACGCCTCACCGCTGCTGCGCGGGAGCACGACCGGGTCGTCCTCGCCGGGCACCCAGACCTCTTCGAGCCGCTTGGCCAGCCCGCACACGGTGACGTCGACCACGCCGGCCTCCTCCAGGGCCCGCACGGCGGCGGCGACCTGGGGCTGACCGCCGTCGACCACGATCAACTGGGGCGGGTAGGCGAACCGCTTGGGCTTGCCGGTCTCGGGATCGATCGGACCGGCGTTCTCCGCGTCGTCCACGCCGCCGTCGCCCGCGGCCGCGTCCGTGGCCGCGTCGCGCGCCAGGTCGGACCGGTACCGCCGGAATCGCCGGGTGAGCACCTCGTGCATCGCCCTCGGGTCGTCCTGCCCCTCGAACGTCTTGATCGCGAAGCGCCGGTACTCGCTCTTGCGCGGCAGACCGTCCTCGAAGACCACCATCGAGGCGACCACCTCGGTGCCCTGCAGGTGCGAGATGTCGAAGCACTCGATACGCAGCGGCGCGGTGTCCATCTCCAGCGCCTCGGCCAGTTGTTGCAGCGCGAGCGAGCGCGCGGTCAGGTCGCCGGCCCGGCGCAGCTTGTGCAGGTTCAGCGCCTGCGCGGCGTTGCGCTGCACGGTCTCCTGGAGCGACTTCTTGTCCCCGCGCTGCGGCACCCGCAGTTCCACCTTGGCGCCGCGCAGCTCGCACAACCACTGGGTCAGCGCCGCGGTGTCCGCGGGCAGCGCGGGCACCAGCACCTCGCGCGGCACCGCCTCGCCGCGCTGCTCGCCGTAGAGCTGCTGGAGGAAGTGTTCGACCAGGTCGGCGGTGTCCACGTCCTCGACCCGCTCGGTGACCCAGCCGCGCTGACCGCGAACCCGGCCGCCGCGCACGTGGAAGATCTGGACGGCGACCTCGAGTTCGTCCTCGGCCAGCGCGATCACATCCGCGTCGGTGCCGTCGCCGAAGACGATCGCGTTCTTCTCCAGCGCCCGGGTCAGCGCCGTTATGTCGTCCCGCAGCCGGGCCGCCTTCTCGTACTCCATCGCCTGCGCGGCCCGCTTCATCTCCCGCTCGACGCGCTTGATGTAGGGGCCGGTGCGGCCGGCCATGAACTCGCAGAAGTCCTCGGCGAGCGCGCGGTGGTCCTGCGCGGAGATCTTGCCGGTGCACGGCGCCGCGCACTTGCCGATGTAGCCGAGCAGACACGGCCGGCCGGTGCGGTGGGCGTTCTTGAAGACGCCGGCCGAGCAGGTACGCACCGGGAAGACCCGCAGCAGCAGGTCGAGCGTCTCGCGGATGGCCCACGCGTGCCCGTACGGGCCGAAGTAGCGCACGCCCTTGCGATGCGGACCGCGCATCACCTGCGCGCGGGGGAACTCCTCGTTCAGGGTCACCGCGAGCGAGGGGTAGCTCTTGTCGTCGCGGTACTTGACGTTGAACCGCGGGTCGAACTCCTTGATCCAGGAGTACTCCAACTGGAGTGCCTCGACCTCGGTGCCGACCACGGTCCAGTCCACCGCCGCGGCGGTGGTGACCATGCTCTGGGTACGCGGGTGCAGGTTGGCCAGGTCCTGGAAATAGGACGAGAGCCGGGCCCGCAGATTCTTCGCCTTGCCGACGTAGACCACGCGCCCGTGCTCGTCGCTGAACCGGTACACACCGGGCGACGTCGGGATCTGGCCGGGAGCGGGCCGGTACGACGACGGGTCCATTTCTCCACCCTATGTGCTGGCTCCAACAGATTTTCGCGGTCAACCCACGACGATCTCACCGTTCGCCACCGCGACCGGCAGCGGCGTCAGACCGCGCCTGGCGGGCCGGCGAACGACGGAGCCGTCGTTCATCGAGAACTGGCTGCCGTGGCACTGGCACTGGATGACACCCTGGTCGACCTTGGTGACCAGACACCCCTGGTGCGGACAACGGGCGTCGAACGCCTTGTAATCGTCCTTGGCGGGCTGGGTGACCACGATCGAGGTGTCGGTGTACACCTTGCCCTTGCCGACCGCCACGTCCTCGGACCGACCCACCGTGACCGGCCCGTCCAGCAGCTTCTTCTCGTGCGGCGACGCGGCCTGGTTGTCCGCGGTGCACGCGCTCAGGCCGAGCCCGGCGGCGCCGACCGCGCCGACCACCGCGGCCCCCCGCAGCACCGCGCGCCGGTCCGGTCCGTGATCGCCCCGGGGGTCGGTCGCGGTCTCGGGCCGGGGCTGCTGCTGCGCGGTCATGCGGGATCTCCTTGTGAACGGTGACGCCGGTGGCGTGGCCCGGCCGGGCCACGCCACCGTGAGGCCGGTCAATCCTCGCACCCGGCCCGGATGCCGATCACGTCACCGTCGGTCGTACAGCACGTCCTGGAGGAACTTGCCGGTGTGGCTGCCGGCCACCTCGGCGACCTCCTCGGGCGTGCCCTCGGCGACGATCAGGCCGCCGCCGCTGCCGCCCTCGGGCCCCAGGTCGACCACCCAGTCGGCGGTCTTGATCACGTCGAGGTTGTGCTCGATCACGATCACCGTGTTGCCCTTGTCGACCAGGCTGGTCAGCACGCCCAGCAGCCGGCGGATGTCCTCGAAGTGCAGACCCGTGGTCGGCTCGTCGAGCACGTAGACCGTCTTGCCGGTGGAGCGGCGCTGGAGCTCGGAGGCGAGCTTGACCCGCTGCGCCTCGCCACCGGAGAGCGTGGTCGCGGGCTGGCCGAGCCGCACGTAGCCCAGGCCGACGTCGTTGAGCGTGCGCAGGTGCCGGGCGATCGCGGGGACCGCCTCGAAGAAGGCCAGGCCCTCCTCGATCGGCATGTCGAGCACCTCGGAGATGTTCTTGCCCTTGAAGTGCACCTCGAGCGTCTCGCGGTTGTAGCGCGCGCCGTGGCAGACCTCGCACGGCACGTAGACGTCCGGCAGGAAGTTCATCTCGATCTTGATGGTGCCGTCGCCCGAGCAGTTCTCGCAGCGACCGCCCTTGACGTTGAACGAGAACCGGCCCGGCAGGTAGCCGCGCACCTTGGCCTCGGTGGTCTCCGCGAACAGCTTGCGCACATGGTCGAACACACCGGTGTAGGTGGCCGGGTTCGAGCGCGGGGTGCGCCCGATCGGGCCCTGGTCCACGTGCACGACCTTGTCCACCAGGTCGGTCCCGGTGATCCGGGTGTGCCGGCCCGGCACCAGCCGCGCGCCGTTGAGCTCGCGGGCCAGGTGGGTGTACAGGATGTCGTTGACCAGGGTCGACTTGCCCGAGCCGGACACGCCGGTGATCGCGGTGAACACGCCGAGCGGGAACGCCACGCTGACGTCCCGGAGGTTGTTCTCCCGGGCGCCGTGCACCACCAGTCGGCGCTTGGTGTCGGGCACCCGGCGCTCGGTCGGGGTGGGGATGGACTTGCGGCCGGAGAGGTAGTCGCCGGTGGCCGAGCGCTTGTTCTTGAGCAGTTCCTTGTAGCTGCCCGAGTGCACCACCTCACCACCGTGCTCGCCCGCGCCGGGGCCGATGTCCACGACCCAGTCGGCGATCCGGATGGTGTCCTCGTCGTGCTCGACCACGATCAGCGTGTTGCCCATGTCGCGCAGCCGCACCAGGGTCTCGATCAACCGGTGGTTGTCCCGCTGGTGCAGGCCGATGGACGGCTCGTCGAGCACGTACAGCACGCCGACCAGGCCGGAGCCGATCTGGGTGGCGAGCCGGATGCGCTGCGCCTCGCCGCCGGACAGGGTGCCGGCGGCCCGACTCAGCGAGAGGTAGTCCAGGCCGACGTCGACCAGGAACCTCAGCCGCTCGTTGACCTCCTTGAGCACCCGCTCGGCGATCTTCTTCTCCCGCGCCACCAGCTTGATCCGGCCGAGGAACTCGGCGCAGTCGCTGATCGACATCGACGCGACGTCGGCGATCGACTTGTCCGCGATGGTCACCGCGAGCACGATCGGCTTGAGCCGGGCGCCGTGACACGTGGCACACGGCACCTCGCGCATGAAGCCCTCGAAGCGCTCGCGACTGGTGTCGGTCTCCGCCTCGGAGTGCCGGCGCACGATGTAGGGCAGCGCGCCCTCGAAGGACGTGTAGTACGAGCGCTCGCGGCCGTACCGGTTCTTGTACTTGACGTGGATCTGCGTCTTGTGGCCGTTGAGCAGCGCCTTCTTGGCCCGCTGCGGCAGACCGTCCCAGGCGATGTCGGTCCGGAAGCCCATCTCGCCCGCGAGCGCGGAGACCAGCCGGCCGAAGTACTCCGACGCGTGTCCGCTCGACCACGGCGCGAGCGCGCCCTCGTCCAGCGACTTCTGCCCGTCGGGCACCACCAGTTCGGGGTCGACCTCCATCCGGGTGCCGATGCCGGTGCAGTCGGGGCACGCGCCGAACGGCGAGTTGAAGGAGAACGAGCGCGGCTCCAACTCCTCGAACGACAGGTCGTCGTACGGGCAGTAGAGGTGCTCGGAGAACATCCGCTCGCGGTGCGCGTCGTCCTCGGGCAGGTCGACGAAGTCCAGGATGACCATGCCGGAGCCGAGCGAGAGCGCGGTCTCCACCGAGTCGGTCAGCCGGCGCTTGGCCGAGGACTTGACGGTCAGGCGGTCGATGACCACCTCGATGGTGTGCTTCTCCTGCTTCTTGAGCTTGGGCGGGTCGGTGAGCTGGATCACCGCGCCGTCCACCCGGGCCCGGCTGTAGCCCTTGGACTGGAGCTCGGCGAACAGGTCGACGAACTCGCCCTTGCGCTCGCGCACGATCGGCGAGAGCACCTGGAAGCGGGTGCCCTCCTCGAGCTCCAGCACCCGGTCGACCACCTGCTGCGGACTCTGCCGGGCGATCGGGCGGGAGCACTGCGGACAGTGCGGGTGGCCGATCCGGGCGTAGAGCAGGCGCAGGTAGTCGTAGACCTCGGTGATCGTGCCGACCGTGGAGCGCGGGTTGCGGTTCGTCGACTTCTGGTCGATCGAGACCGCGGGCGACAGGCCCTCGATGAAGTCCACGTCGGGCTTGTCCATCTGCCCGAGGAACTGGCGCGCGTAGGACGACAGCGACTCGACGTAGCGGCGCTGTCCCTCCGCGAAGATCGTGTCGAACGCGAGCGAGGACTTGCCGGACCCGGACAGGCCGGTGAAGACGATGAGCGCGTCGCGCGGAAGGTCGAGGGAGACGTCCTTGAGGTTGTGCTCGCGCGCGCCACGGACGATGAGACGGTCGGCCACTTGAGAATCGAAACCCTTCGACGACATGCCGCTGCGGCTGGATGGTGTCGGATCGGTACGCGTCGACGGCGCGGAACGAGGTCGACAGTGCGGATCGCGGCAGAGTTCGAGCAGTGTCGGACCAGTGCTCGATGATGTGCCTCGCGCCATCGTAAGCAGCCCGGGGCAGGTTTTTGTTCCCTTTGAGCCGCCAGGCTATCGCACATTTATTCGAACAAAACTTCTTGCGGCCACTCTTCACTCGATCGTGTGAAGCACGGGCCCGGGAGTCCGCGCCACTAAGGTGAGACCCCAAGACTTCGTCGCTCCGGGACCCGTCTCGTCCCGCAGGTCGGCGGCGAGGCCGATCCGGGGGAGGTATGCGTGACCACGGACGGGTTCGACCCCGCCGCACTGCTCGCGGAGATCAACGACGCGACCGCGCAGGTATTGGCGACCGCGGAACGGCTGACGCCCGAGCACCTGGCCGGTCCGTCGTTGCTGCCCGGCTGGACCAGGGGCCACGTGCTGACCCACCTCGCGCGCAACGCGGACGCCCTGACCAACCTGCTCGACTGGGCCCGCACCGGGATCCCGACTCCGATGTACCCGCCCGGGGACGCCCGTGACCGGGCCATCGAGGAGGGCGCCGGGCGGCCCGCCCAGGAGCAGCTCACCGACCTGTACGAAGCGTCCGGCCGGTTCGCCCGGGCGTTCACCGCGATGACGCCGACCGCGTGGGGTGCCAAGGTCACCGCGCGCAACGCGGGTGAGATCGCCGCCACGACGCTGCCCGCGAAGCGACTGCGCGAGCTGTACATCCACCACGTCGACCTGGACGCGGGCTGGACGCCGGCGCACTGGCCGACCGAGTACACCGAGCGCGAGCTGAACGAGGTCGCGGCCTCCTTCCGCGGCCGCCCGGACTGCCCGCCGCTGCTGCTGCGCGACGACATCACCCACCGCGAGCTGCGCATCGGCCCGGAGGGCGTGGCTCCGGCCGCCGTGGTCTCCGGCCGCCGGCAGTCGCTGCTCGCGTGGCTGATCGGCCGCACCAACGGCGACGGCTTGATCGTCGAGCCGTTCGGCCGACTGCCACCGCTGCCCGCGTGGATGTAGCGGGTGGATCCGGTCGGCGACGGCGCCGGTCGGTAGCCGGAAGGGCGCGCGGACGGGGAGGATGGCCCACATGACGTATCACGGATCCGTGAAGGTCGGCGGCGCCCCGGCCGTGCGCGAGCTGGCCAATCTGATGATCACCAAGGTGGCCGTCGGGCCCTACGACAACGACGCCTACCTGCTCCGCTGCCGCGCCACCGATCGGCAGTTGCTGATCGACGCGGCCAACGACGCGAGCACGCTGATCACCCTGGTGGGCGACGGCGGCCTGGCGAAGGTGGTCACCACCCATCGGCACCAGGACCACTGGCAGGCACTCGCCGAGGTGGTCGCGCACACCGGCGCGACCACCGTGGCCGGGCGCGCGGACGCCGAGGCCATCCCGGTGCCCACCGACGTGCTCGTGGACGACGGCGACACGGTCGCCTTCGGCGCGATCGAACTGCGGGCCATCCACCTGGTGGGCCACACCGAGGGCAGCGTGGCGCTGTTGTACGACGACCCCAAGGGCCACCCGCACCTGTTCACCGGCGACTGCCTGTTCCCGGGCGGGGTGGGCAACACCTTCGGCGACCCCGCCGCGTTCGACCGGCTGATCGACGACGTCGAACACAAGCTCTTCGACCGGCTCCCGGACGAGACCTGGGTCTACCCGGGCCACGGCAACGACACCACGCTGGGCGCCGAGCGCCCGAGCCTGACCGAGTGGCGCGAGCGCCGCTGGTGATCCGCGCGCGCCGGGCGCCGGTCCGGCCGGCTCAGGCCGACCCGGCGCTCGGCGCGTTCGCCTTGCGCCGGGCCCGGTGCGCGGCCACGTTCGCGCGGTTGGCGCACGCGTCCGAGCAGTAGCGCTTGCGGCCGTTGCGGGAGGTGTCCGCGAACACCCGGTCGCAGTCGGCCGCCGCGCACACGCCCGAGCGGCCCACACCGTAGTCGGCCACCAGGTTGGCCAGCCCCATCGCCGTGTTGATCCGCATGCGCTGCACGAACGGCACCCCCGAAGGCGCGTGGTGCAGGTGCAGCCCGTGACCGTGGTCCACCAGTCGCGGCCGCACCTCGACCCGCGCCAGCAGGTCGTTGACGTGTTCGACGGCCGCCTCCAGGTCGGTGATCGCGAAGAACGCGCGCAGCTCGCCGGCCCACTCCAGCAGGGGTTCGAGCGCGTCCCGGTCCAGGTCCTCGACCAGGAACGAGAACACCCGCAGCACATCCCGCGCGGATTCCAGGTCCGGCGGCGAGCCATGCGCGCCCGTCCACGCGTTGACCATCGCGACGGCAGCGCCGACGCCGTCACTACGGTAACCGTTGACTTCCATTGAACCCTTACCTAGGCTACGAAGTATGTAAGGAGCTACATCAGAACACTCATTACCCTATGCGATACGGGGGCAAAACGATGTCTTCCCGGTGCGACGCCTGCGGGCGGATCGAGGATCCGCGCATGACCGTACTGTCCCGGCACCCCACATCCCAGGGCGAGATCGTCTACACCCGCTGCCTGTGCGGCAGCGTCGGCGTGCGACTGCGGCCCGGAACGACACGACGGCCCCCGCACGAGGTGGTCCTCGCACAGGGGCCGTCGGCCGTACCGCTTCCGGATTGACCGCTTCCGGGGTCTAGACGCCGGCGTCCTTGTCGGCCCGCTCCGCCGCCTCGGCCGCCTCGCGCTCGTCCTTCTTCGTCTTGCGCAGGCTCAACACCGTGGTCACCGTCAGCGTCGCCACGATCACGCCGAGCGAGAGCGGGATGCCGATCTCCGGCACGTGCACACCCTGACCGTGCAGCGCCTCGAAGATCAGCTTGATCCCGATGAAGCCGAGGATCACCGACAGGCCGTACGACAGGTAGACGAGCTTCTTGAGCAGCCCGCCGATCAGGAAGTAGAGCTGGCGCAGCCCCATCAGCGCGAACGCGTTCGCGGTGAAGACGATGTACGGCTCCTTGGTGAGGCCGAAGATCGCCGGGATCGAGTCCAGGGCGAACAGCACGTCCGTGGTGCCGACGGCGATCATCACGATCAGCATCGGGGTGACGAGGCGCTTGCCGTTCTCCTTCACCACGAGCTTCATGTCGCGGTAGCCGTCGGTGGTCGGCAGGACCTTCTCTACCTTGCGCAGGAGGGCGTTCTCCTCGAACTCCTCCTCCTCGTCCGACTGGGCCTCCTTGATCAGCTTCCACGCGGTCCAGATCAGGAACGCGCCGAAGATGAAGAAGACCCACGAGAACGCGGCGACGACCGCGGCGCCCGCGGCGATGAAGATGCCGCGCAACACCAGCGCGAGCAGTACGCCGACCAGCAGCACCCGCTGCTGGTACTGCGGCGGCACCGCGAACTTGCCCATGATCAGGACGAACACGAACAGGTTGTCGACGCTCAGCGACTTCTCGGTGATGAAGCCGGCGAAGAACTCGCCGGCGGGTGCCGATCCGGAGAAGACCCACAGGCCGATTCCGAATACGACGGCGAGGCCGACCCAGAAGATGCCCCACAGGGACGCTTCCTTGAGGGTGACCTCGTGCGGTTTGCGATTGAGGAACAGATCGACTGCCACCAGTGCCAGCAGCACGACGATGGTCAGGATCCAGGCAACGGGTGAAACGTCCACTGCGCCTCCGGCAGACGTGGGGGGTCGCGTCATAGCCGGAGGGGGGATGTACCCCTCCGATTGCCTCCAGGATGCCAGAAGGTAAAGGAAACACCAAACAATCCTTTGCCAAATCCTGGTGACAGGTCGTCAGAAGGCCTGCCCGTCGGCGCGCTCGGAGTCCCCGAGTACCCGTCAGGCCACCGGCGCGAACCCCCGACGCGGCTTGAGCGCGGGCGCCGGCAATCCCTCCGGGGCCCGGGCGGGCGGGACCGGCAGACCCAGCCTGCGGGCGCCGAGACCGGCCAGCAGCAGCGGCAGCAGGCGGGCGGTCACCCGGGCGTCGGCCAGCGCCGCGTGCGCGTCGGGGAAGGTCAGTCCGAAGTGCGCGCAACACGTCCCGAGCTTGTGGTCGGCCAGCGGCAGCGCGGACGCCTTCGCGAGCTTCATCGTGCACAGCGCGGGCAGCGTCGGCGGGGTCATCCCGGTCGCGACGAACTCGGCCTCCAGGAATCGCTGCTCGAAGGACGCGTTGTGCGCGACCACCACGGCGCCCGCGAGCAGCCCGGCCAACTCGGTGGCGACCTGTGCGAACCGGGGCGCGCCCACCACGTCCGCGGCGGTGATGCGGTGTACGTGGCTCGCGCCGACCGAGCGCCCCGGATCCAGCAGCGTGGTCCACTCGCGCAACACCTCACCGGTGCCGCGCATCCGCACCACGCCGATCTCCACGATGCGATCGCCACGGGCGGGCGAGAACCCCGTGGTCTCCAGGTCGACGACCGCGAACTCGGTACGAGCGACCTCGGCGGGCACCCCGAGCACGCGCGCGGGATCGACATAGGCGAACAAGGCGACATCCCTCTCCCCCGGCCGCCTTGACACGACCGACGGGGCGAGAGTCTATGACCCCCGCCCCGCCACATTTACCGCATCGCCACGATCCGCCCCATTCGAGCGACCCCACCATCCGCCGGACCAAACCCACCTCGGCCCACCGGCGTTCGAGGCCACCCCGGCCGGAGGCCGAAATCCCGCGCGCTCCGCGCTAACGCGTGCCGGCCACCCACGACAACAACTGCCGCGTCGCATCCGCACCGCCGGAGGGCAAGTCCGCCGTGTACACCCAAGGCAGCCCGATCCACGGGTCCATGATGTGGTCCTCGGGAATCGCGGTGAGCCGCAACAACGACCGCCACAGCGGATCGAGCAACGGCCCGAACGACTCGGCGTCACCGCGCGAACCCACCACGATCACATGCACCCCGACCCGGGGCCCCTCCTCGACGATGTGCCGCAGTTGCGCCGCACTGCGATCGTCGAAGCCGAACGGGAAGTCGTGCACCAGCAACAACTGCCGGGCCAGGTCCAGCTCGCTGGGCAGCGAGTCCACCGCGTCGTTGGCCACCGCCATCCGGACCAGCTCGATCCGGTCCAGCAGCCGCCCGAGCAGCGCGGACACGTCGGCGGCGTCGGTGGCCACCGGGCCCACCAGCAGTCCGGAGGCCGCGAGCGGCTGCAACGGCGCGGCCGCCGTGCCCTTGCCCGCCGGATCCACCACGTGCACCTTGAACTCGCCCACCGGGAACGCCGCGAACATCCGGGCGGTCAGCGACACCGCGAGCTCGTCGGCCCGCTCCGAGCCGTTGCCCCGCTCACCCTCCAGGCCCGACGCGGCGGTGTCGATCCACAGCCCGCGATCCATCGGCAGCCGCAACACCATCGGCACCCGCAGCTCCGGCCGCTCCGGCAGATGCAGGTCGCCGAGCCGAATCGCCGGCGCCCCGTCCTCGGGAGCTTGCCACCCGGCCCACGACGTGCTGTCCCAACGCGCCATCACCGGCGGCAGGTTCGGCTCCAACTGCTCGATCTCGCCCACCAGTTGCGTGGTGTCCCGGTCCAGCACGGCCTTGGCCTGCTCGGCCAGCGCCCGGTGCCGATCGCGCGCGGTGTCCTGTGCGGCGAGCCCCGCCGGCGAAAAGCGCGCGGCCGGGTCGTTCAGGACGCCTTCCAGCTCCTTGTCCAGCCGACCGTCGGCGTACTCGATCGCCGACCGGTAGGCGGCGGCGGATCGGGCCGCGTCCTCGAACACGCCCCAGACCTGCTCGTACAGCTTCTCCACCTCGCGGCGCGCGGCCCGCTGCGCGGCCTCGCGCTCGACATCCGGCGGAGCCGCGGCCCACGCCATGCCGCCGTTCGGGTCCACCCGGGGCACGGTGCCCGGCTCGCGCGGCTCGGTGGGGGCGTTCGCGGCGCTGAACGGCGCGGCGGTGGAACCGCCGAGCGCGGTGCGCGCCCGGTCCACCACGCGGGCCCGGTTCGCCACCCCGACGTCCTTGAGCAGCGCCTCCAAACCGGCCTCGTAGCCCTGCCCGACGGCCCGCACCTTCCACGCGCCCTGCCGGCGGTACAGCTCGACCGTGTGCAGCGCACGCTCGCTGCCCAGGTCGGTGATCCGGAACGCGGCCAGGTCCTCGCCGGCCGCGCGCACGGTGACCACCGGCGCCGCGACCACACCGAACCGGTCCACGCCGCCGCCCTCGATCGTGACGCCGACCAGTGCCCGCTCGATCCCGGCGGGCAGCCTGTCCAGCTCGAAGGTCGCACCGGCCTGACGGATGCTCACCCCGGCAGCGTCGACACCGCCACGCTGGATCACATCGTCGTCGTCGCGGACCCGATCGTCGGCCCCTACCAGGGTCACCACCAGCTCGACCGGGCATTGCGCCGCGATCTCGACCTCCACCCGGGTGTCGGGCAGCGCCAGGTTCTGACCCCGTACCAGTTCGGTGCTCACGTGCGTTCGTCCCCTCCCCGCCCCGCCGGGACGGACCCCGCGCGAGCGGGCCGGGAGGCGTGTTCCGCCCGTCCCGGCCCGCTCACCATGTTTGGTTGTACGTCCTACAGGTGCGCCATCAGAGCCGGGAGCAGGTCGCGCAGCGTCTGCCCGTGCGCGGGCTCGCCGATCGCGGCCATCTTCCAGCCGGTGCCGTGCCGGTACAGCTTGGCCATGATCTGGCCGGTGTAGTTGCCACCGCCCGAGAGCGTGTAGCGCGCCAGCTCGGTGTTCGTGGTCTCGTCCACGATCCGGCAGAACGCGTTCTCGATCTCCTGGAAGGTCTGCCCCTGGAACGAGCTGACCGTGAAGATGATCTGGTCCACGTGCACCGGCACGCGGGACAGATCCACCAGGATCGACTCGTCGTCGCCGTCACCGTGCCCGGTCAGGTTGTCGCCGGTGTGGCGAACGGACCCGTCCTTGCTGGTGAGCTGGCCGAAGTAGCAGACGTCGACCGGCTGGTTCTCGGCGAACAGGACGCACGACGCGTCCAGGTCGACCTCCTTCTCCCGGCTGCCGAACAGGCCGCGGCGCTTGATGGCGTCCCATCCCAGGCCCATCCGGACCATGGTCAGCTCGCCACCACCCGGCTTGTCGAGTGAAATCCTCTGGCCCTTGGACATGTTGACGGCCACTGGCGACGTCTCCCCTCACAGAATTTGGTCACGCGGCTCGCGGGCCCCGCCCCGACGGGGCGGGCCCACACTGGCCGCAGAGTAGTCCTCGGAGGTCGCCGGTGTCCCGGCGAGCCCCCTCGGTCGCGTTCCCGATCACGAACCTACCGGTCAAGACGTACAGGCTTCACAGGCCGTTCCCTCATATCCGGCAATCCGTCCCGGACATCCTGCTACGCGATGCCCGCCGCCTTCATCCCGCGCAGCTCCTTCTTCAGCTCCCCGACCTCGTCGCGCAACCGCGCGGCCAGTTCGAATTGCAGTTCCGACGCGGCGGCGTGCATCTGCTCGGTCATCACCCGGATCATGTCCGTGAGATCGGCCGCGGGCAGGTTGTCCGAACCCGTCTTCCTGCCCAGCGACGGCACCGGCGCCTTGGTCCGGCCCTTGTTGCCGGCCAGCAGATCGGCGGTGTCCGCGTCCTCGCGCGAGATCGAGTCCAGAATGTCCACGATCTTCTTGCGCAGCGGCTGCGGGTCGATGCCGCGCTCGGTGTTGTACGCGATCTGCTTCTCGCGCCGCCGGTTGGTCTCGTCGATCGCCTTGGCCATCGACGGCGTGATCTTGTCCGCGTACATGTGCACCTGGCCGGAGACGTTGCGCGCCGCGCGGCCGATGGTCTGGATCAGCGAGGTCCCCGAGCGCAGGAAGCCCTCCTTGTCCGCGTCCAGGATGGACACGAGCGAGACCTCGGGCAGGTCCAGGCCCTCGCGGAGCAGGTTGATGCCGACCAGCACGTCGTACTCGCCCAGCCGCAGCTCGCGCAGCAGCTCGACCCGGCGCAGCGTGTCGATGTCGCTGTGCAGGTAGCGCACCCGCACACCCTGCTCCAGGAAGTAGTCCGTGAGGTCCTCGGACATCTTCTTGGTGAGCGTGGTCACCAGCACCCGCTCGTCCTTGTCGGCCCGGGTGCGGATCTCGTGCAGCAGGTCGTCGATCTGGCCCTCGGTGGGCTTGACCACGACCTCGGGGTCGATCAGGCCGGTCGGGCGGATGATCTGCTCGACCACCGCGTCCGCCTTGGCCAGCTCGTACTTGCCGGGCGTCGCGGACAGGTACACCGTCTGGCCGACCCGCTCCAGGAACTCCTCCCACTTGAGCGGGCGGTTGTCCATCGCGGACGGCAGCCGGAAGCCGTGCTCGACCAGGGTGCGCTTGCGCGACGCGTCGCCCTCGTACATCGCGCCGATCTGCGGCACGGTCACGTGCGACTCGTCCAGCACCAGCAGGAAGTCCTCGGGGAAGTAGTCCAGGAGCGTGTTCGGCGCGGTGCCCGCCTCGCGGCCGTCCATGTGCCGCGAGTAGTTCTCGATGCCGGAACAGGTGCCGATCTGGCGGAGCATCTCGATGTCGTACGTGGTGCGCATGCGCAGGCGCTGGGCCTCCAGCACCTTGCCCTGCTTGTCCATCCGGGCGAGCGTCTCCTCCAGCTCCCGCTCGATCCCGGCGACCGCGCGCTCCATCCGCTCGGGGCCGGCCACGTAGTGCGTGGCGGGGAACACGTAGAGCTCGTCGTCCTCGCTGACCACCTCGCCGGTGAGCGGGTGCAGCGTCATCAGCGACTCGATCTCGTCGCCGAACATCTCGATCCGCACGGCCAGCTCTTCGTAGACCGGGAAGATCTCGATCGTGTCGCCGCGCACCCGGAAGGTGCCGCGCGTGAACGCGACGTCGTTGCGGGTGTACTGGTTGCCGACGAAGCGGCGCAGCAGCGCGTCGCGCTCGATCTCCTCGCCGACGCGCAGGCGGACCATCCGGTCGACGTACTCCTGCGGGGTGCCGAGGCCGTAGATGCAGGACACGGAGGCGACCACGACCACGTCACGACGGGTCAGCAGCGAGTTGGTGGTCGAGTGCCGCAGCCGCTCGACCTCCTCGTTGATCGAGGAGTCCTTCTCGATGTAGGTGTCCGTGGTGGGGACGTACGCCTCGGGCTGGTAGTAGTCGTAGTACGAGACGAAGTACTCGACGGCGTTGTTCGGCAGCAGCTCACGGAATTCGTTGGCGAGCTGCGCCGCGAGGGTCTTGTTGGGCGCCATGACGAGCGTCGGCCGCTGGAGCCGTTCGATCATCCACGCGGTCGTCGCCGACTTGCCGGTGCCGGTCGCGCCGAGCAACACCACGTTCTTGTCGCCCGCGTCGATCCGCTGTTCGAGCAGATCGATCGCCTGCGGCTGATCGCCGGACGGCTGGTAGGGACTGACGACCTCGAAGGGCGCCACTTTGCGTTCGAGATCGGTGATGGGTCGCACTGAACCTACGTTACGACCTCGGGCCGACAAACGGCGTGGACGCGGTTTGTCGGCCCGAGGTCGTAACGTTCCGGCGGCTCCGGCCGCTCTCCGCGCGGGCTCGTCGATCGACCGGGCCTCAGTCGCCCGTCAACCGCTCCCACAGCGCCAGCACCTGCGGCTCCAGCGCCGACAGCGGACCGTCGTTGTCGATCACCACATCGGCCACGGCCAACCGCTGCGCCCGAGACGCCTGCGCGGCCATCCGGGCCCGAGCGTCCGCCTCCGGCATGCCCCGCAGCCGGACCAGCCGGTCGAGCTGGGTCTCGGGCGCGGCGTCCACGACCACGACCAGGTCGTACAGCTTCGCCAGGTCGTTCTCCGCGAGCAGCGGCACATCGTTGACCAGCACCGCGTCCTCGCCGGCCGCAGCCGTGAGCTCCGCCGCCCGGCCGCCGACCAGCGGGTGCACGATCGCGTTCAGCGCGGCCAACCGCTCCGGCGACCCGAAGACGATCCGGCCCAGGCCCGGTCGGTCCAGCGAGCCGTCCGGCAGCAGCACCCCCGGGCCGAACTCCGCCACCACCGCCGCCAGCCCCGGTGTCCCCGGCGCCACCACCTCACGCGCGATCCGGTCCGAGTCGATCACCACCGCGCCCAGTTCGGCGAGCCGCCGCGCCACCTCGCTCTTGCCCGCCCCGATCCCACCGGTGAGCCCGACGTTGCCCCTGCTGCCCATGCCGCGCCCCTCGTACGTCTTCGGGTGGACCAGAACCGGGCCACGGTAGGCCAGGCGACCCCAGGGTAGAAGGGCCCGGCTCCCGAACACACAAGAGCCCGTCCCGGATGCACCGGAACGGGCTCTCTCGACGACGGACGGACCGCGGGTCAGATGTTCAGCTTGCGGAAGATCGGGCGGGGGACGTGCCGCAGGGCGGACATCACGAAGCGGAACTGGCCCGGGACCCACACCACCGAGGACTTGCGGCGCAGGCCCTTGACGATGGCCTCGGCGACGACCTCCGGGGTGGTCGCCAGCGGCGCGTCCGGCAGGCCCTCGGTCATCCTGGTCTTGACGAAGCCCGGCCGCACGACCATCACGTGCACGCCGGTGCCGTGCAGCTTGTCGCCCAGGCCCTGGGCGAACGCGTCCAGGCCGGCCTTGGTCGAGCCGTAGATGAAGTTGGACTTGCGGGCCCGCTCGCCGGCCACCGAGGAGATCACCGCGAGCGCGCCGTGGCCCTGCCGGGACAGCGCGTTCGCCGCCGCCAGCCCGGCCGAGACGCCGCCCACGTAGTTGACCTGCGCGACGCGCGCGGCGGCGGCCGGGGACTTCTCGTCGGCCTCCTGGTCGCCCAGCACCCCGAAGGCGAGCAGGACGACGTCGATGTCGCCCGCCGCGAACACCTCGTCGATGGTCTTCTCGTGGTCGTCGGTCTCGGCCGCGTCGAACCCGACCACCTCGACCGAGGCACCGAGGCCGCGCAGTTCCTCGGCGGCGGCGTCCAGCGCGGCGGAGGGGCGGCCGGCGAGCACGACCCGCCGGACCCGCTCGGCGACCATCGCGCGGGCCGTGGTCAGCGCGATCTCGGAGGTACCGCCGAGAACGAGCAGGGACTGCGGTGCGCCCAGGGCGTCTTTCACGGTGCGTCCTTCACAAGAGCGTGGTTCACAAGTAGACGGAAGAGGGGTGGATCAGAGCCCGAGCCGGCGGGCCTGGTCGGAGACGAAGATCCCGTCCGGGTCGACCTTGGCGCGCACCTCGCGGAACCGCTCCAGGCGCGGGTACATCCGGGCCAGGTCGGCCGGGTCCATCCGCGAGTCCTTGGCGAGGTAGAACCGGCCCTCGTTGCTCAGCACGATCTCGTCGAGCTGCTTGAGCAGCCGCGCCAGCCCCGGGGTGTTGGTCGGGAAGTCGAGCGTGAGCGTCCAACCCGGCTTGGGGAAGGACAGGAAGCCCTCGTTGCCGGGGCCGAAGCGCTTGAGCACGGTGAGCGAGGAGGGCGCGCCGTGCGCGCTGATCGTCTCGACCGCCTTGACCAGCGCGTCCTCGCGCCCGAACGGCACCACGAACTGGTACTGGAGGAAGCCGGTCCGCCCGTACACCCGGTTCCACTCCTGGACCAGGTCGAGCGGGTGGAAGAACGCGGTGATCGACTGGAGCTGGCCGACCTTGTGCTTGGGCGCCTTGCGGTACCACAGCTCGTTGAACAGACCCATGGTGAGCTTGTTCGGCAGCCGGCCCGGCACCACGTCCGGCACGGTCAGCAACGAGCCGGTCCTGAACCGCAGCGGGTCCCGGCGCTTCTTCGCGGGCAGGTCGTCGAGCGCGGCGAACTCGCCGCACGTGAGCACGCAGCGGCCGAGGTTGGGGCCCTTGGCCAGGCAGTCCAGCCACGCGACGGTGTACGTGTACTTCTCGTCCGTCTCGGCCATCAGCGCCATGGCCTCGTCGAGGTTCTTCGTCCGGTCGGTGTCCACCGACGCGAGCGAGGTCTCGATGGGCGTCATCCGGATGGTCGCGGACAGGATCAGCCCGGTCAGGCCCATTCCGCCGGCGGTGGCCCAGAACAGCTCCGGGTCGCCCTGCGGGGTGACGGTGCGCTGCGTGCCGTCGGCCATGAGCATGTCGATCGACAACACGTGGTTGCAGAAGCTGCCGTCCGCGTGGTGGTTCTTGCCGTGCACGTCCGCGCCGATCGCGCCGCCCACGGTGACCTGCCGGGTGCCCGGGGTCACGGGCACGAAGAACCCGAACGGCACGAACAGTTCGATCAGCCGGTCCAGGCTCACCCCGGCCTCGCAGGTGACCAGGCCGCGTTCGAGGTCCACCGCGAGGATCCGGTCCAGCCCGGTCATGTCCAGGACGGTGCCGCCGCCGTTCTGCGCGGGGTCGCCGTACGAGCGGCCGAGGCCGCGGGCGATCACGCCGCGCGAGGTGCGCCGCCCCAACGCGGTCACCACCTGATCGCGGGTGGTGGGGCGCACGACGTCGGCGAAGGTGGGGGCAGTGCGTCCCCAACCGTGCAGGCCGACCCGCCGAGCGGTTGGTCGTACGTCGGCCGACGGGCCGTCAGACATGGAAAACTCCCAGAACAAAGGTGAGAAGCCAGGCGAAGCCAAGGCCGACGAGGACCTTGTCCTTGAGAAGAACGTCCTCGGGGGACCCGGCGGTTCCGGCGTCCACGTACACCGCGTAGCGCAGGAACGCGAAGCCGAACGGAATCAGCGACAACTGGTGCCAGGCGAGCGTGGAATCGCCCTCGGGAATCTGAAATGCCCACAGGGAGTACGTGAGCAGCGTCACCGACACCGCCATCTGCCACACGAAGCGCAGGTAGGTGATCGAGTAATTGGCCAGCGAGGCGCGCGTCTTGGCCGCCTCCTCGCCCATCAGGACCATCTCCGAGTAGCGCTTGCCGGCCACCATGAACAACGAGCCGAAGCCCGCGGTCAGCAGGAACCAGCGCGACAGCGGCAGTTCGGAGGCGGTACCGCCGGCCATCGCCCGGAACAGGAAGCCGGAGGCGACCATGGCCAGGTCGAGCACCACGACGTGCTTGAAGGAGAAGCAGTACGCGACGTTGAGCACCACGTACAGGCCCAGCACCAGCGCGGTCCCGGGGTTGCACAGCAGCACCCCGAGCACGACCGCGGCGATGCCCAGGATCGGTCCCAGCACCCACGCGAGCTTGACCGGCACCACGCCGGAGGCGATCGGGCGGTTGCGCTTGGTCGGGTGCTCGCGGTCGGCCTCGACGTCGAACGCGTCGTTGATGTAGTAGATCGCCGAGGCGGCCAGGCAGAACAGCGCGAACATGATCGCGCTGTGCCCCAGGACGTAGCCCTCGTCCAGCCGCCCGGCCGCCAGTGGCGCGGCGAACACGAGTACGTTCTTGACCCACTGTTTGGGCCGGGCCAACTTCAGCAGGCCGCCCGCGAGTCCCCCGCGCGGTGGGCGCCCGGGCGCCTGGGCGGGGGCGGCTTCGACCGCGGCCGGAACCAGGGCCTCACTCGACTCGATCGGCGATTCGACTTCGGATGTACTCAAGACCTCAGAACCCCTTCGGACGCTCTGCGCGACGAGCCCAGGCGCGGCCCAAGCCGCCGGCCGCGAGCCCCATGGTCGCGCCCGCGGCCACGTCGGACGGATAGTGAACGCCCACGACGAGCCGCGAGAAACACGTCGCAGCGGCGGCCGTACCCGTGACGGCGGTGGGCAGCAGGCCGTGGAACGCCACGGCGGCGGCGGCGGAGGACACCGAGTGCGAGGACGGGAAGCTGTGCCGGCCGGCGGTACGCACCGTCGGCTCCAGGCCCGGTATGGCCGGCCGCGGTCGGCGCACCACGCGCTTGACCACCATGCTGGCCACGTGCGCGCCGGCGACCGTGGCGGTGGCGCGCAGCCACTCGTGCCGACGACCCCGGTCCACGGCGGCGCCGACCAGACCGGCGGCGAGCCAGACACCGGCGTGCTCGCCGGCGAAGGACAGCGCCTTGCTCGTGCGCTGGACCACAGGGTGCCCGGTGCGCCCGCGCACGCCGCGGTACAGGGCGACGTCGGACGCGCCCACCGTCTTGACTACCTGCCCGGTGGCGAACGCTCCACCAAAGGCCATCGATACCCTCATTCCTACCGCAAGTCGAATGGGCGCCCTGCCCCGAGGTCCGGGGGCCTACGTGCTTCGGCGATCTTCCCGACCGCCCCACGGGCCACATCCGTACGAGCCCGGCGCATGGCACCAATGAGTCAGGGTACGCGAACCCGGCGCCGGCGCTTCGCCGGCCCATTGCGGCACCCGTCGGCCGGGCCCGCGCTTCCTCGCTCCCGCACCGACGCTGCCAAACATGCGGCGGGCGCACCACGAGGTCGGCCTTTCGTGACGGAACTGTGGCAGACCCGCAGCCTGCGCGACGCCGGAGCGATACGCGGAACCGTCCCCCGGACGGTCAACTCAGCGGCGCCGGCGAGAAGGCGCCCACCACGATCCGCGCCGGCGCGCCGCTCCCGTCGGCGGGCACCGACCACACGTCGCCGGCCGCCGCCGACCCGGTCGGCAGTCCGTAGCCGATCGTGCGCTCGTCCAGCCACACGGCCTGGTCGTCCACGCTGCGGGTCTCCGCGAGCGGCGTCTCGCGCATCGTCGCCAGGTCGAGCACGTGCAGCCGCCACGGGTTGCGGGTGCTCTGCGAGACCTTCTTCTTGAACACCAGGCGGGTGCCGTCCGGCGACAACGACGGGCACTCCACGTTCTCCCGCAGCACCGTCATGGTCCGCGCCCGCAGGTCGCCGCGGACCAGGTAGGTGCGGCCGGAGGTGTTCGTGGACAGCGTGGCGTAGAACGTGTTGTCGTCGGCGGTGAAGGTGACACCCCAGAAGTTGCGGTCCGGCGACTTGAGTTCCTTGCCGTCCCGGGTGGTGGTGAAGTCCTCCAGGTTGGCGGCGAGTTCACCCGTGTGAGTGTCCAGGATCGAGGTGCGGGTGGAGAAGGTCATCGACGCGTACGAATCGCCGTAGACGAACACCGTCCACGAGGCCATCCGGCCCGACGCCGACACCCGCGCCCGGTTGGGCGTGCCCGCGAGCTCGACCCGGCGTACCTGGCGCAGGTTCGCGTCCAGCACCAGCGCCACGTTGGTCCTGGTGATCCCGCCCTCCGTGGCCAGGCACACCGCGGTGCCGCCAGCCGCGTAGACCCGGTCGCACGAGCGCTCGCCCACCGTGCGCGGCCCGCCGGGATCGGCCGCCGCGACGGTGGCCAGGTGCCCGTATCCCGGACCCGACTCGGTGCTGCGGAACAGCAGCCTCGGCGCGCCGGCCAGGGTCAACGGCGGCCCGCCCGGCGCGGTACCGGAGCCGCCGTGCAGCTTGTCGTCCTCGCGCCGGACCGCGTAGCGCGTGTAGACGATCGCGATCCCCGCGAGCAGGACCACGATCAGCCCGAAGATCAGCACGCGCGCCTTGGTGACGGCCGGTTTCACCGGTGCGTCAACGGACATCGGACACCTCCCGCGCCTGTCGCGCGCGCCCGGCCCGGCGCACCCGACCACCCGCGAGGGCCAGGGCCGAGCCGACCAGCGCCACCGCGAGCGCGAGCGCGAGGACGCGGATCGCGGCGGCCGGCCCCCAGGCCGTCCACAGCGCGCCGAAGATCATCGACGAGGCGAAGCGGCCCGTCGCCTGCCCGGTCTGCACCACGGCCAGCCCGCCCGCGCGCCCCGCCGCGGGCAACCGCGCGCCCACCGCCGCCGAGAGCACGCCGTCGGTCGCCGCGTAGAAGACCCCGTGCAGGGCCAGCACCGCGATCAGCAGCCCGACTCCGCCGAGCGGGCCGCCGAGCAGCAGATAGGCCGCCAACAGCACGCCGTGCCCGGCCAGGAACACCCGCCGCCGGCCCACCCGGTCGGCGAGCCGACCCAGCGGCAGCGCGAGCACCAGATAGACCCCGGCGGTGCCCAGCGGGAGCAGCGGGAACCAGTGCGGCTCGATCTCCAGCCGGTGCTGGAGCAGCAGGTAGACGAACGCGTCGCTGACCGTGACCAGGCCCAGCACCGCCGCGACCACGCACAGCCGCCGATAGGGCCGATCCCGCAACAGCCGTATCCCGTCCCGCCAACCGGGCTTGTGCTCGAGGCGATCGCGATGGTCGCGGACGAACAGCACCAGCATCGCGACGCCGACCAGTCCCACGCAGAAGCTCACCACGAACACCGCGTCGTAGGCCGTGCCCACCGCGGCCAGGATGGTGAACGCCACCAGCGGCCCGGTGAACGCCCCGGCGGTGTCCAGCGCGCGATGCACGCCGAACGCGCGGCCCTGCGCCCGCGGACTGCTGGAGAGCGAGATGAGCGCGTCCCGGGGCGCGGTGCGCAGCCCCTTGCCCGCGCGATCGGCGGCCAGCACCGCGCCGATGCCCGGCACCGAGGCGCCGGCCAGCGGCAGACCGAGCTTGGCCACCGCCGACATCCCGTAGCCGACCGCGGCCACGTGCTTGCGCGCGGCGAAGCGGTCGGCGAGATGGCCGCCGACCAGCCGCAGGAAGACCGTGACGCCGGAGTACAGGCCGTCCAGGAAGCCGAACTGAAGCATCGTCAGGCCCAGCCCGGTGACCAGGTAGACCGGCATCACCGCGGTGACCATCTCCGAGGAGACGTCGGTGACCAGGCTGACCATGCCGAGCGCGATCACATTGCCGGTGACCACCGCGCCGGCCGCGGGCCCGGCCCGCCCGGTCGCCGCCTCGGTCGCCGCCTCCGGACGTCCGGACGAGACGTACACCCCCGCACCCTCCCCCGGCTGCCGTGTGACCGTCCCCGACCCTAGTCCCGTTCCGGTGCTCCCACCGCAAAAGCCGAAAGGCCCCACCTCCCCGAGGGGAGATGGGGCCTTCGCGTCCGGCGGTATCGCTACCGGCGGATCAGTCGAACACTTCGGCTCGAAACCCTAGGGTTCGAACACCGCGTCCGGCACGAGCGGACCGAGGTCAGCTCTGGCCGCCCGCCAGCTTCTCGCGAAGCGCGGCGAGGGCCTCGTCGGACGCCAGGGCGCCGCCGGTGGTGTCGGCCTCGACCTCGTCGTCACCGCCCGAGGAGTACGCGCCCGCGGCTTCGCCGGCCACGGCCTCGGCCTCGGCCTCGCGGGCCTTGACGACCTGCTGCTGGTGCGACTCGAAGCGCGCCTGGGCGTCGGCGTACTGCTTCTCCCACTCCTCGCGCTGCTTGTCGAAGCCCTCGAGCCAGTCGTTGGTCTCCGGGTCGAAGCCGTCCGGGTAGATGTAGTTGCCCGCGTCGTCGTAGGTCGCGGCCATGCCGTAGAGGGTCGGGTCGAACTCGGCCGTGGCCGGGTCCGCGCCGAACGCCTCGTTGGCCTGCTTCAGCGAGAGGCTGATGCGGCGACGCTCGAGGTCGATGTCGATGACCTTGACGAAGATCTCGTCGCCGACCTGGACGACCTGCTCCGGGATCTCCACGTGGCGCTCGGCCAGCTCGGAGATGTGGACCAGGCCCTCGATCCCCTCGTCCACACGGACGAACGCACCGAACGGAACGAGCTTGGTGACCTTGCCGGGAACGACCTGGCCGATCTGGTGCGTCCGGGCGAACTGCTGCCACGGGTCTTCCTGGGTCGCCTTCAGCGACAGGGAGACGCGCTCGCGGTCCATGTCCACGTCGAGCACCTCGACGGTGACTTCCTGGCCGACCTCGACAACCTCGGACGGGTGGTCGATGTGCTTCCAGGACAGCTCCGAGACGTGCACGAGACCGTCGACGCCGCCGAGGTCCACGAACGCGCCGAAGTTGACGATCGAGGACACGACGCCCGTGCGGACCTGACCCTTCTGCAGGGTCGTGAGGAAGGTCTGACGCACCTCGGACTGGGTCTGCTCGAGCCAGGCACGGCGGGACAGGACCACGTTGTTGCGGTTCTTGTCCAGCTCGATGATCTTGGCTTCGAGCTCCTTGCCCACGTACGGCTGGAGGTCACGCACACGACGCATCTCGACCAGCGAGGCCGGGAGGAAGCCGCGGAGGCCGATGTCCAGGATGAGACCACCCTTGACGACCTCGATGACGGTACCGGTGACGATGCCGTCTTCTTCCTTGATCTTCTCGATGGTGCCCCAAGCGCGCTCGTACTGAGCCCGCTTCTTCGAGAGGATCAGGCGGCCTTCCTTGTCCTCCTTCTGGAGAACCAGGGCCTCGATGTGGTCACCGACAGTGACGACCTCGTGGGGGTCCACGTCGTGCTTGATGGAAAGCTCGCGGGACGGGATGACGCCTTCGGTCTTGTAACCGATGTCGAGCAGGACCTCGTCCCGGTCGACCTTGACGATCACGCCATCCACGATGTCGCCGTCGTTGAAGTACTTGATCGTCTCATCGATCGCTGCGAGGAAGTCTTCCTCGGAGCCGATGTCGTTGACCGCCACCTGCGGGGTGGTGCTGGGCGTGGCCTCGGTGCTGCTCGTCATGTGGGTAAGGGCTCCGGGTACGGACAGAAGTCGTTTTCAAACACGCTTGTGGACCCGGTTTCGCCCCCGACGCCCGCGACCATGCAAGAGGATGGCGTGGGATCGACAAAGGTGAGCGCGACCTGCTCCGTCTGAGTTCACGCAGGCCCGCGGCGCAACTTGCAGCATACGGGGCCGACCGGGTGCGGTCAACGCGCACGGGATGCATGGGGTCAACCGGGACGTCCCGGAGGGAGTACCCTACGCGCGTCCGTGCCCGCCCGTAGTGCAACTGGAGCACCGTGAACCGCCCCCTCTCCCCCGACCCGCACGCGATCGCGGCCCGATTCGTCGACCCCGACGAACTCGACGACGCCGACGACGACGCGGTGCGGCGCAAGGTCGGCCTGGTGGAGAGCGTGCGCGCGGGCCGGCGGTGGTGGGACGCCAACGCGGACGAGTACCAGGTCGAACACGGCGACTTCCTCGGCGACGCGCGCTTCACGTGGTGCCCGGAGGGGCTGGACGAGGACCGGGCCGGGCTGCTGGGGCCGGTCGAGGGACGCACCGTGCTGGAGGTGGGCGCGGGCGCCGCGCAGTGTTCGCGCCGACTGCTCGCGCGCGGCGCCTTCCCGATCGCGCTGGACCTGTCGCTGCGCCAGCTCCAGCACTCGCGCCGGCTCGACCTCGAGCACGGCACCCGGGTGCCGGTGGTGCAGGCCGACGCGGCGCGCCTGCCGTTCGCGAACGAGAGCTTCGACCTGGCGTTCTCCGCGTACGGCGCGCTGCCGTTCAGCCCCGACGGCGCGGGGATCATGCGCGAGGTGTTCCGGGTGCTGCGGCCGGGCGGGCGGTGGGTCTTCTCGATCACCCACCCGGTGCGTTGGGCGTTCCCGGACGAGCCGGGGCCCGAGGGGCTGACGGCGGTGACGTCGTACTTCGACACGACGCCCTACGTCGAGCAGGACCACACCGGGCGGGCGACCTACGTCGAGCAGCACCGCACGCTCGGTGACCGGGTGCGCGAGGTGGTCGGCGCGGGGTTCCGGCTGACGGACATCGTGGAGCCGGAGTGGCCGGAGGGGCTGGAGTCGGTATGGGGCGGCTGGAGCCCGCTGCGGGGGCGGTTGTTGCCGGGGACGGCGATCTTCGTGTGCGAGAAGGGGTGAGGGGCGGGGGCGTGACGTGAGAGGAGGGCGGGCCAGGGTAGGTCGTGAGTGGGGTGGGACGGGCCGCGGTGGGTCGTGAGCCGGGCCGGACGGGCGGGCGGAGTCGCGGCGGGGGCGTTGCTGTTTGTTGGGCGACTTCGTCGCCGGCTCGCGAGGCACCACCTTTTTTCTCTCCTCCGCAAGCTCCTCCGAGAAAAAAGGCGGCGCCTCGCTCGGGGCTTCGTGTCCCTCCGCTTCGCTCCGGGCCACGAAGCCCAAAGTCTGCGGCTCCGCCGCTCTCCGCGCTTCGCGCGTCGATCAC
>NZ_JBSFEO010000031.1:0-161111 GCF_053594475.1 Embleya sp. NPDC001921 | reverse complement strand
GGGCCGGCGGATCTCCCGGCGGTGGCCGCCTACTTCTCCGGCATCGCGAGCGTCTTCGACACGGCGAACGTGGGCATCTACGGCGGCCGGCGCGCAATCGAGTGGGCGATGTCCTCGGGTGCGGCCCGCTGGTTCTGGCAGACGGGCGCCTGGTCGGCCGACCACAGGGTGCCCGGTATCCACCTGTGGCAGCGGATCCCGACCACCCGCCTCGGGGCCTACGAGATCGACATCGACGACAGCCTCCAGGCCGACTATGGCGCCTGGTTCACAACTGGAGAGGCCATGGCTTGGTGCCCGTTCGCCAAGAAGATGGAGCTACTGCCGGAGTCCAACTCGCAGGCGGCGATCAAGCCGACGCAGTTCATCCTGCACTCGATCGCGGCGCCGTGGACGGTTCAGCGGATCTTTGAGTACTGGCGGGACTCGACCAACCTGGACAGCCACTTCGGGCTGGGCTTCGACGGTTCGCTCGGCCAGTACATCGGGACGCAGACCCGCGCCGACGCCAGCGCCCAGGCGAACGTCCGCGCGATCAGCCTGGAGTCTGCGAGCAATCTGCAGCACACGGATCCGTGGACGGATGCGCAGGTCGCGATGATCATCCGCCTGGGTGTGTGGCTGTGCCAGACCCACGGCATCCCCGCCCGCAAGCCGTCGTCGTGGGACGCGCCGGGGATTGGCTACCACCGGATGTATCCGCAGTGGTCGACCGGCGGCACCGCGTGCCCGGGTGACGCGCGCGTGCGGCAGTTCGACCAGCTCATCCTGCCCGGTATCCAGCGCGGCCTCGCGGGCGGGCCGATCCCCACCACCCCTTCATCAGGAGATGAGTTCGATATGGCGAGCGTGGAAGAGGTCACCAACTCGGTCACGGCTGCTGTCGTGAAGCGGCTGCGGGACGACCCGTACCCGGAGGCGACGTTCGAGCTGGACGGCAAGCCCTACGTGCCGCGCGGGTTCGAAGTCGACCGGGAGATCTACATCTTCAAGAAGCAGGTGATGGACGTGCTCGCCGAGATCCGGGCCGCCCAGTCCACGCCGGTCCCGGTCCAGGTCGACGCGACGGCTGTGGCTGCGGCGATCGCGGCCGACAAGACGCTCATGTCGGCGATCGCCAAGGCGGTCGCGGACGAGGACCACAAGCGGACGGAGGCGTGACCATGGCTGCTCCTGTGGAAACGAAGGTGAAGGCTGCCGGTATTGCCACGTATCTCGGTCTGGCCGGCCTGCTCGGGATCCTGAACGCGACGGGTGACGCGGGCCTGCTGGGTGGTTTGCCGGACGTGGCCGAGGTGTTCGTGGCTCCGATGCTGCCGACTGCGATCACGCTGGTCGCGGGTTGGCTGGCGAAGCACACTCCCCGGCCGGAGGACGACACGGCCTCGCCGGGGTACTCGCGGTGAGGCTGGCGGCGGCTCGTGCGCGGCAGCGTCTGGGCCGCCGCGGCATCTACCTGCTGGGCGCGGGCCTGGGGAAGGTGTGTCTCGGTGTCAGTTACCTGACGGGTCCGCTGACGACGGTGAGCCCGCTGACGTCCGTGATGCCCGTGTGGGCGTGGGCGTGGCTGTGGATCGTCGTGGGGGCGTGCGTGTTCGCGGGTGCGTGGATGCCGGTCGGTCGTGACGGCCCGGCGTTTCTCGTGGCGCTGGTGCCGCCGGTCGCGTGGGCGGGGACGCTGTTGTGGGCGTGGTGGACCAGCGACTACCCCCGCGGCGCGGCGTTGTGGGGCTGGCTGATGTGCGGCCATGTGTGGGTGATCCTGTGGGCGAGCACGGTGCCTGAGCACTCGGTCCCGCCTGCGGACCAGGTGAGAGCGAGTGACTCGTGAGTGAGATATGGAGCCTGGCGGGGATCATCGGGAGTGCGGGGATCACGGCTGCGGGGGGCTGGTTCACGCTGAGGGCGACGCAGCGTGCGACGCAGGCGGGTATCGAGGCTCAGCGTGCGGTCGCCGAGGTCACGGCGGAGCCTGCGCGTGACCAGGTGAGTCTGTCGATTCTGAAGGAGACGACGGAGCGGGTCGACCGGGAGAACGGCGAGTTGCGGCAGCGGTTGTCGCGGCTGGAGGCGGTCTTGCGGGCGTTCTCGCGGAGCGCGGATCGGTGGTGTGCGCAGATGCGCCGGGCGGGGATCGACCCGGAACCACCGGAGCCGTTGGTGGAGGAGTACCAGCGAACTGGAGTGTGATCGGCCCCGCTGTCGCCTTCGGGCGGCGGCGGGGCTTCTCGTCGTGAGGGGGTGTGTCGTGGCTCGGATGCTGGGTGTGTGCCGGCGTGCGTGGTGTCCGGTGTGTCGGGCACCGGGCGGTGTGGACTGCCCGTCGACGAGCAGACCGAAGGGGGCAGCGCGCGCGAGGGAAAAGGCCGGGTGGCGGTGGGAACTGACAGGCGTGGCGCGCCGGTTCGAGCGCGCCTTCAAGGGGTGTGGCGACTAGAATCGAGGCAGAAAACACAACGGCCGGACGGATCCAACTCCGCCCGGCCGTAAGTGATTTCGGCGGGCTACCGACCCGCGCAGTGCCCTATCACCGTCACGCAGTAAGGCACGTCTATGACTGTACCGATCCCTGTCCGGCGCCGTCATCACCGGGCGGCAACATGCTGAGGATACGTCGCTCCAAGCCCGTCTCCGGGTTCACGATCCTCCCGAACGACACCTTGCGGGACGACCGCTTGAGCTACTGCGCTCGCGGCGTCCTCGCGGAACTCCTGAGTCGCCCCGACAAGTGGGAGACGAACGCCGACGCCCTGTCCGAGCGGGCCCGCAAGACGCGCGGTGACGTCGTCGGCGAGGGCCGCCGCGGGATGCGCGCGGCGTTCGCCGAACTCGAAGCCGCGGGCTACATGGTCCGGCGGAAGGAGAAGCTCGCGAACGGCCGCTTCTCCACGGTGCTGGAGGTTTTCGACCTGCCGCAGGACCGGGGTACCGCTCGCGGTACGTCGGCGGACGGTACGTCGGCTCGCGGCACGTCGGTGACCGGTACCTCTTCAGGAAGTACCGATGAACGAAGGAATGATGGCGAAGACGGCGGCGAGGAACATTCCTCCGCGCTCGCTGCTGCTCGCGCGGGGCAGGCGGGCCCGCAAGATCGACTCGGCGTCGAATTGCAGGCGTGCTACGACGCGGCCGACCGGCTCGACGACGAACGGCTTCGGCGGCACCTGCTGGCATTCGAGCGGAAGCGGCCCCAGATCTACCGGCTGTGCCGCCAGGGCGCCCTGGTGCAGATAGGCAACGAGCCCGGCGGCAGGCAACTGTTGGGTAGCGAGCGCGGTGTGCGGACGATCGATCTGCTCAGCTTCAAGTACGCGCTCCAGCACTACGTGGAACGGATGCCTGATTGGCTGGTGAAGCTGCCGGCCTGAACAAGTCCTCGCGTCCGTTGCACGGATGTCCGTCCCGGCGGCTAGCGTGTCTCTCGTCGGCCCCGCTCGCGCGGGGTTCGCGGCCCCACCTCCTCACGGGGGTGGGGCCGCTTCGTGCCGTCCGGACTCAGCCGACGCTGCCCTGGTAGTACAGCCGCCCGTCGGATGGGTCGTTGCCCGGCTCGTAGTTGTGGAGCCGGTCGTCGTGACCCTCGGTCTGGGGCAGGAGCACCCCGTCGTCTCCACCGCCCTCGGCGATCGCGGACGCCAGGTCGATGACCTCGCCATCGAGGGGTCCGCCGGTCAGGACGCGTTTCGTGTCAGCCATGGACCCAGGCTGCCGGCCGCTGGCCACAGGTGACCCGGTTATCCACAGACCCGATGGCCCCTACTCGCCTGCGGCCTGCCGCGCCCGGTACAGCGCGACAACGGCCGCCCGCGCCTCGGCCTGGAGCCGGCCCCACTCCTCGACCCAGGCGGCGTGCTCGGCGTCCCACGCGGCCCGCTCGCCCTCGTCCTCGGGCGGGGTCGCGTCGTTCCGCCAGCCGGTCCGGGCGTGGGCTTTGACCGCGGCGTCGGCCGCGTCCCACCGTGCTTGGGCGGCGTCGAGCGTGGGGGTGTCGTGCGAGTCGTGCATCCGCCCGACGCTACCCGCCGCCTCCGACACCGGGCTCGTGGGCGCGGCCGGCGTCCGGGTGGCGGCTCGGCTACCAGGCCAGCGCGCGAACCACGGTGACGGTGAGGACGGACGCCGACACCTCGTACTCGATGATCACCGTGGACACCGAGGCGGACCGCCGGTCCTTGTCGCCGCGCACGGCCGAGGACCCACAGCCGTAGGGGTCGCGGCCGATGGTCCGCTCGATCTCCGCTTTGACGTTGGCCCGACTGGTGGACGACAGGCCGGCCAGGCCCGTCTCGGCTTTGTCGGTGTAGGCGACGTAGTAGCGGCTCACTGCGGCTCCGGGGGCTCGAAGGGCGTGCCGTCCGCGTTGTGCAGGCCGGAGAAGTCGCCGGCCCTGAGCCGGGCGATCTGCCCCTCGTCCTCTTCGTGGGCCTCGTCGGGCAGCGCGAAATCGATCAGCGCGACCTGGGCGATCTGCCTGAGCGGGGTGGCGCCGATGACCTTGTCGAACTCGGCGCGACGTTCTTCGGGGAGGGCTGCGCGGATCCCGTCGAGGGTGTCGGGGAGGACGACGGCCTGGCCGCGGACGTGTGTGATGGGCATGGGCCCAGCGTGGCACCACGCCGCCCGTGATCGGTAGCCGGCGCACTCGCGCGGGTTACGCGACCCGGTGTGCGCCCTGCGGCTCCGGGGCCGCTTCGACCCGCACAGTTTTGTGCGGGTGGGCAGGCTTCATCTGTGCGTTGGTATGCGGACAGGTCTGGCGACGTACTCTGCGATTGCCACCGAACCGGGGAGACAGCGATGGGCCTCATGGACGACGAGGGCGTGGGTGCGCGCATCCGTACCGCGCGCAACCTGCACCAACTCACTCAACAGCACACCGCGAACGCCGCGGGCATCTCCGTCAGCTACCTCGAAAAGCTGGAGCGCGGCGCACGGCTCCCGACACACGACGTCTTGGTGCGCCTGGCTGGCGCGCTCCGTACCGACGTGACTCGCCTAAACGGTCAGCCGGACTTCACCGACCGGGACGTGAGCGGCGTAATCCCCGAGTTGCGGCGGGTCCTGCTGTGCTACCGAAACCCGGCCCGGTTGACCGTCGCGCCGCGTTCCCTGGCCAAGTTGCGTGTCGAGGTCGAGAAGATCAGTCGGCACCGTCGCGCCGCGCAGTACGCGCAGGTGGCCCCGAGTCTGCCGGGCGTGCTCACCGAGTTGGGGCACGTCGCCCTGGGGGCGGAGGGCTCCGAGCGTCGCGAGGCGTTCGGATTGCTGGCGACCGGCTACCGGGCTGCGAACTCCCTGGCCCACAAGCTCGGCTACTACGACCTGAGTACGTCCGCGCTGGAGCGCACGGAATGGGCGGCCGAACAGTCGGAGGACCCGCTGGCCGTGGCAACCGCGCGCTACCTCCTGGGTGGGGCCATGCTGCGCGAGGGCGCAATCGAGTCGGGGGTACACCTGCTGGAGGGCGTCGAGCGGGACCTGGTCGCGTTGTCCGCGCAGCGACCGCGCACGATCCAGGACACCGGTGTGCATGGTGCGATCCTGCTCAAGCTGGCGATCCTGACGGCGCGCGGTGTGGGCAACCGCAACCCCGGGGCGTACTTCGAGGAAGCCGACCGGCTGGCGGCCACCATGGGCGGCGACAAGGTCGTCTACGAGACGACGTTCGGGCCCGTCAACGTGGCCATTCACAAGGTGGCCGCCGAGATCGAGATCGGCGAGATGGACAACGCAGTCCGCATGGCGGACGGCATGGTGCTGCCGGACGATCTGGCCCCCGAGCGGAGTTCGCATCACCACATCGACGTGGCGCATGCCAAGTTGGCAACGGGTGACCGAGAGGGGACGCTGAAGTCGCTGCAGGAGGCGCGGAAGTTGGCGCCTCAGCACACCAGGCACCATCCGCGGGTGCGCGACACGGCCGCCGCGCTGTTGAGGCAGGATCGTGGGAACCGCGAATCCATCGCCGGATTCGCCCGTTGGAGTGGTATCGACCTCTAGTCCCCGGTGTATTCGCACTTCAGAGGGCCCGCACAAAACTGTGCGGGTCCTCCTCTGTTTTCTCTCGCAAGATCTATGCACTGGGAGTGACACCAAGATCACTAAGGGAGAAGCGATGGCCGGCGAAACCGAGCAGCCGCGAGTGACCCTGGAGCTGGAGCCCGAGGCCGACCGGCCCTTCATCGTGCGCATGTCCGGCGCCGGGCCGGCTGCGCAGGTGGAGCTGACTCGCGAGGAAGCCGAGCGTCACGTCGCCGAAATGGTCGACCTTCTCGACCTGTTCGACGTCAATGCGACGGCAAGGAACGTTCGGTGAGCGCCTCCGTTCCGGTCGTGAGCGTGGGCCCCTCCGGCGATCCACACCGTCCGATCCGCGTGAAGCTGCCGGACCGTGAGCCGACGGACATGACGCACGACGAACTCGTCGCTCTCCAGCACGAGATCCGCGTGTACCTGCTGTACCGGGTCCCGGCTCCGCCTATCGGCCGGATCTCGAACTCGGGCGGCTAAGCCCCGCCCGACGCCGCCCGCGATCGATCCGCGGCGGCACCCCCGGCTGTTCGCCCTTCGCCCGGCGGACGGCCTGGCCCGGCGGCTGGTAGACCGCCGGGCCCTCGACTCCGGTCCTGCTGCCACCGGCGCGGTAGCGGGGCCGGCCCACTGTCGCCCGCCCTTCCGTTCGACGGGCGACTCGGCCCGGTGGTGCCTCACATCACCGCCGGGCCCTCACCACCTCGCCCGGCCGGGGGAGATCGCGCCCAGCGCGCCGGCCGGGCGAGGCACCAACACGCAGCCACCCACCCACCTGATGGAGATACGTGATGGCCCACGACGCGCGACCGCCCGGAGACGGCGACCACGTCGAGTACACCTTCGACGCCCGAGGGCGCGCGCCCGGGATCGTGCAGGGTTGGCCCCAGCGCGGTCGAGTGTGGGTGAAGCCGCACAACGGCGACGCGAAGTGGTCGGCGAAGGTCGAGGACGTTCGGGTGATCCGCAGGTACCAGGCCAGCAGGCCCACCTGGTAGGCCCCATAGACCACCGCCGGACCAGGCGGTGCCGCACGGGCGGGGTCTGAGCTACGCAGGCAGGGACCCCGCCCAAGACACTCTCTGTCTACTCCATCCAGGTGATCCGCGCACGCATGATGACCACTCCATCGACGTCGACCCGCTGCTCGAGCGAGTCCGCCAGCGCGTCCACGATCACCAGCCGTGGATGCTCACCAAGGTCGACGCCGCTGCCCGGCGTGGTGGGCCCCGGCTCACGGGACGTCACGACGACCACGCACTCGCCGGCCGTGCGCTGGAGTTCGACGCGCACATCCCCTTCGGCACCCTGGGCCAAGGCCTCGCCGAGGAGTTCGCCGACGACCTGCTCGACAGCCGCCCGTCCGGGTGAACCGTCCAGCAGCAATCGCGCCCACGCCCGGCCGAGCGACACACTCGCGGGCGTCGCGGGCAGGGTGATGTGTGCGGGATCCATCCGGGAGCTCCAGCCGTTCTGGCCACCTTTGGTCACGGACTGTACACGTTATGGGTATAACTGGCGGCTCTCCCGAAGGATGACATCCTTAGCCACGCAGAGTGGCAGGAGGAACCGTCGTGGCAGGTGTCCCTCACGGGGAGACGGCGGCGTACATGCGCGTGGCGGCCGAGCTCCGAGACCGAATCCAGTCGGGGGCCTATCCCCCTGGATCACGGATTCCGTCGCGGGCACAGATCACGCAGGAGTTCGGCGTCGGCCACGGCACGGCCCTCGAGGTCCTGAAGGTCCTGACCGCCGAGGGTCTCGTCGAGGGCCGGCAGGGCACCGGGACGTTCGTCCGCAACCGGCGTTCGGAGGTGCACCTCGTGCGCCACTGGACTGAGGACATAGGGCACCGCATGCCCTACACAATGGCCATGGCGGCCCGGCCGGGAGCGGACCCGACCTGGACGGTAGATACGTCGACGGACGCGGTTGCGCCCGAGCACATTGCCCAGCGCCTCGGCATCGCCGCCGGCGATCGCTGTGTCCGGAGCGTCTACGTCTTCCGCCTGGGCGCCGATGTGGTGATGTGGCATTCGAGCTGGGAGCCGTATGCGATCACCGGCGGGACGCCCGTTCTCCTGCCGGAGCGTGGGCCGCTCGCGGGTGCCGGCGTACCGGCCCGCATGGCCGCGATCGGACACGTGATCACTCGCACGATCGAGGACCTGACCGCCAGGCCGGCGCTTGCGGAAGAGGCCGCGGCTCTCGACGTGCCGACGGGGGCGAGCCTGCTCGTGATCAGGCGGACGTGGCACACCGACGACGGCCCGGTCGAGACTGCCGATCTCCTGATCCCTGGCGGCGCGAACGAGGTGCGGTACGAACTCCCCGTTCGGCCCCCCACGCCGTAACGCAACGAAACGCCCTGGGACGCTACAGGGATTTCTGGGATCCCAGAGGGACGAAACTAACCCCTCCGAGAGAACGCAACGAAACGCCAGGGAACGGTGTTATGCCTGATCACCTGGCGTTTCCCCACCTCCGCCGCCGGTCACAGGCCTAGTGCATGATGTAGTGCAGGATCACGTCGTGGACGTGTCGGCCCTTGTCGTCGCTGCGGAACTCCACGCTGTAGGTCTGCGTGCCGACGTGGATCGCTATTTCGCTGGAGCTCAGGTACGAGCCGGTGAAGCTCTTGTTGGAGACCATGCTCACGCTGCTGATCTTCGAATAGGGCAAGGAGGTGATCGCGACCTTCTTGCCGACGAAGCTGTTGTCCTGGATGATCGCGCGCCGGTCGGTCAGCCCGATGAACCCGGTGCCGACGCCCTTCGCGTCGTAGACCGCGATGATCTGCTCACCCGGCAGCAACCCGCTCTGGATCTTCTCCAATTGCTCACGCTTGTCGAAGACGACGTTTCCCGCTCCGCTCATCCCTTGCTCCTCCTCGTCGACCTGCGACACCCAGCCTAAGGCCGCTCGATCAGCGCCATTCACTCGTCGCGTGGAAGTGTCGCAACGTGTCCTCGTACGCGGTCAGATCCAGCTTTTGGCGCGCGAGCCACTCGTCGGAGTAGTACGAATGCGCGTAGCGCTCGCCGCCGTCGCACAGCAGCGTCACCACCGATCCGGTCCGACCCGCGGCGCGCATCTCGGCCACCAGACGCAGCGCGCCCCACAGGTTGGTGCCGGTCGAGCCGCCCGCCTTGTGTCCGGTACGCCGGTGCAGTTCGCGCATCGCCGCCACCGACGCGGCGTCGGGGACCTTGATCATGCGATCGACGATGTTCGGCATGAAGCTGGCCTCGACCCGAGGTCGCCCGATGCCCTCGATCCGCGACGAACACGCCTCGGTGTACGCCGGATCGTGCGTGCGCCATCCGTCGAAGAAGGCCGAGTTCTCGGGGTCCACGACGCAGATCTTGGAGTGGTGCCGGCGGTAGCGGACGTAGCGGCCCATGGTCGCGCTCGTGCCGCCGGTGCCGGCGCCGGCCACGATCCACTCGGGGATGGGATGCCGCTCCTCGGACATCTGCTCGAAGACCGACTCGGCGATGTTGTTGTTGCCCCGCCAGTCGGTCGCGCGCTCGGCGTAGGTGAACTGGTCCATGAAGTGCCCGCCGGTCTCCGCCGCCAGCGCGCGCGAGACGTCGTACACCGTGGCGGCGTCCTCGACCAGGTGACATCGGCCGCCGTGGAACTCGATCAGCTCGATCTTCTCGGGGCTGGTGGTGGCGGGCATGACCGCGACGAACGGCAGGCCGATCTGGTTGGCGAAGTACGCCTCCGAGACGGCCGTGGAACCCGAGGACGCCTCGATCACGGTGGTGCCCTCCTCGATCCACCCGTTGCACAGGGCGTAGAGGAAGAGCGAACGCGCGAGCCGGTGCTTGAGCGAGCCGGTCGGGTGGGTCGACTCGTCCTTGAGGTAGAGGTCGATGCCCCACTCCGCGGGCAGCGGGTAGGCCAGCAGGTGAGTGTCGGCGGAACGGTTCGCGTCGGCGGCGACCTTGCGGATGGCCTCGTCCACCCAGTCGCGGGTCTTGGCGCTGAAACGATCCACATCGTGGTCCACCGACGTCACGTCCACTCCCCTGGTTGGTTCGTACCCCACGCCGGGTTCGGGCGGCGAGGGCTGCGGGATCGATGGTGATCGATCGTGGCCCAGGCTACGGGCCGACGCGCGGACCCCCGGGCCAACCCCTCGAATGGCCCATGAGCTGCGCATACGTATTCTCGGCCGGAAGTTGTGACGTGCCGGGGGGTCCGCCGCGTCTATGGGGTGGGTACGCGCGAGGGCGCGTAGGGACGAGGAGGGTCTATGGCGGGCTTCGACGCTGAGCCGGCCGATTTCCTGGAGTTCGCCAACGCGTGCAGCGGTCGGCTGTTCCGGACGGCATGGCTCCTGTGTGGCGATTGGCATCTCGCCGAGGACCTCGTGCAGACGACGCTGGGCAAGTTGTATCGGGCCTGGAAGCGGGTCAGCCGGGCCGACAGCCCGGAGGCGTACGCGCGCACCGTGCTGACACGCACCTATCTGTCCCACCGACGCAGGCTGAGCAGCACCGAGCAGCCCTACGCCGACCTGCCGGAGGGCTCCGGCCCCGAGGAGGACCAGGCGTTGCGGTTGACGCTCTTGAAGAGCCTGGCCGAACTGCCGCCCAAGGACCGGGCGGTGCTGGTCCTGCGGTATTGGGAGGACCTGAGCGTGGAGCAGACGGCGCGGCAGATGGGCGTGTCCGAGGGGGCTGTGCGCAGCAGATCGATGCGGGCCTTGGAGAAGTTGCGCAGCGTGCTCGGGGCCGAATCGGGATGGCTCTCCGCCGCATGAGGGAGTTGCCGCGTACACCGCCGGTACGGCCGTACGGCTGGTGAGCAGCACGACCTGTGTTCGCACGGATGTCAGCGATGCGAGGAGACGGTAGGTCTATGGGGTCCGACGAGAATGAGCTGGCGGTCGCGATGCGAACGTCGGCGTCGGGGCTGGTCCCCCCGACAGGATTGGTCGCGGGCGGCATCGCCCGGGGCAGACGCATGAAACTGGTACGGCGTATCCAGGTCGGCGTGTCGACCGCGGCGGTACTGGCCGTGGCGAGCACGACCCTGCTCGTCGTGGCGGACGGAAGCGACGACCACCGCGGGCAGGTGGCGGGGCCCGCGAGCACGACCGCCGAGGTCTCCGCGCCCGCCTCCCAGGCCGGAAAACCCCGGCCGACGCTCACGGTCCCGGCCGGGACCGTGCCCGTGCTACCACCGCTGCTGCTGCAGAAGTTCCTGGAACTTCTGCCACAGGACACCCTGAGTTCCGGGATCACCGGGTCGGACAACACGGACCGGACGTCCGCGGGAATTCACGTTGCGGGCGCGTCGGCGTCGTTGGTGCTCGAGGACTCCGTCGGGCCCAGCCTGCTCTCGGTGTCGGTGCAACAGAACGCCGAAAATCCGGAAACCGTGGAATGTCCGCCTCCGGGCGGCGAAACCTACGCCAAGTGCGTGAACTACCAGGCTCCGGAAGGCAGGGTGGTGGAGCGGCAGGACTGGGTCTACCCCGCGGCGCCGGACACCCCGGAAAACCGGGCGGAGGGCAAGGCCGGGCCGTGGGGCAACGGGCCCAAGGTCTGGTCCGTGCGCGTCGTGCGTCGCGACGGCGTCGTGATCATGCTCGAGGAGATCGCCTCTCGGGAGGAGAAGGGCAAGATCGCCCGGAACACGCCGATCCTGCCGATGGACCGGCTGCGCGCGATCGCCCTCGACCCGACCTGGCAGGTGTGGGTGGCTCCGGACGCCAACAAGGTGGCGGCGGCCACTCCGCCCAGGATCGACTACCGATCCCCGCTCCGCCCGAAGTCCGACACCCAGCCGCCCACCCTGCCGTCCCCGCCGAGCTCCGGGGCGGCGTGGCCGCCGAACGGGGCAGGAGCCGTCCCGGGAACCAGCACTCCCTCCGGAACGATCGGGATCGGCTCGCAGTCCTGAGCATCTTCGACGCGTCCCGGGCATGACTCGCCGCCGACCGGGCATGCGCCGGATGTCGAGCCCCCGGGCGCCTCTGACTCCCCCCTCACGCTCCGGGGGCTCGATGCCCTCCCGGTCCTCCCGTCTGGGATCCTGACGCGGGGTCCTGCCGGCCTCGCGGAGACTTCGAGGGAGGCGGTCGCGATGACCGAGGGCATAGGGATCGGTCTGGGCGGCGTGGGGTTCGAGGGCGGCTACGCGGAATACGGCCCGGCGGACGCCGAGGACCGCGCCCGGCACATCCTGGAGGTCTTCGAACGGGCCTTCGGCGCGCTGATCGACGGCGATTCCGCCGCGTTCCGGGTGAAGTTCCGCAAGATGGCGTCTTCGGCGTTCGCGTTCTATCGGGGTACGGCCTGCCTGTTCTACGCCGATCTGGACGGCCGCGAGGACCCCTTCCTGGACGAACGCACCTCGCGGGTGTGGATCCACGGCGACCTGCACGCGGAGAACTTCGGCACGTACATGAACGCGGACGGCAAGCTCGTGTTCAACGTCAACGACTTCGACGAGGCGTACGTCGGCCCGTGGACCTGGGACGTCAAGCGCTTCGCGGCGAGCCTCGCGCTGATCGGACACGGCAAGGCCCTCAGCGACGACACGATCACGACCCTCGTCGCGGGCTACGGAGCCGCCTACCTGGACCAACTTCGGCTGCTGACCGACAAGACCACGCCGCAGGAGGCCGCGCTGACCCTGGCGACGACCGAGGGGCCGCTCCTGGAGGTGCTGCGGCAGGCTCGGCTGCAGACCCGGATCGAGTTGCTCCGTTCGCAGACGGTGGTGCAAGACCACGAACGGCGGTTCGCCCTGTCCGGCGGCGCGTTCGAGTTGTCCGACGACGTCAAGGCGACGGTACTGGAGGCCTTCGGGCGTTATCTGGACACGTTGCCTCCCGCGACCCGGCAGCGGCCGGACACCTACGACGTCAAGGACGTCGTGGGGCGGCGCGGGGTCGGCATCGGCAGCGCCGGCCTGCCCTCGTACAACCTGCTGATCGAGGGCAACACGGAGGCGTTGGAGAACGACGTGATCCTGTACATGAAGCAGGGCCAGACGCCGTCGGTGAGCCACCACGTCACCGACCCCGAGGTGCGCTCCTACTTCGAGCACGAAGGACACCGCACGGTCATCTCGCAGCGCGCCCTGCAGGCGCACGCGGACCCGTGGCTGGGCTACACCGACATCGACGGGGTGGGCCAACTGGTCGCCGAGGTGTCGCCGTACGCGAACGACCTGGACTGGTCCGACCTCAACGAGGTGGCCACGATCGCGGAGGTCGTGGAATACCTGGGCCGGGCCACCGCGACGATGCACGCGGTGGCCGACGAGGAAAGCGGTCACACGCTCGTACCGTTCTCGACCGAGCATGCGATCCTCGAGGCGATCGAGCGCGACGAGGCGGGCTTCACGACCTCGCTCGTGGACTTCGCGCACGCGTACGGTGCGCGCGCTCGCGCCGACCACGCCATCTTCGTCGACCTCTTCCGCAACGGGCTGATTCGGGGGTTGTAGGCGTCACCGGCGGCGCGAAGGCGGCCTCACGGTGCTGTCCGATTCCCGCCGGCCACTCCCGTGGGAACAGGTGACACTGGTCGACGTGATGGACGACGAGCAGTGCTACCGAGCGTGCAGCAGCCGGGACAGTCGGTTCGACGGCTGGTTCTACATGGCGGTCACGAGCACCGACATCTACTGTCGGCCGAGTTGCCCCGCGGTCAAGCCGAAGCGTGAGAACGCGCGGTTCTACCCGTCGGCCGCAGCCGCGCAGGCGGCGGGGTTTCGGGCGTGCAAGCGCTGCCGTCCGGACACCTCGCCGGGCTCGCCGGAGTGGGACGTCCGCGCCGACGTGGTCGGGCGCGCGATGCGCCTGATCGCGGACGGGGTCGTCGACCGTGAGGGCGTCGGCGGCCTCGCGGGCCGGCTCGGGTACAGCGACCGCCAGTTGAACCGTCTGCTGATGGCCGAGGTCGGCGCGGGCCCGCTCGCACTCGCCCGGGCCCGACGGGCGCAGACGGCCAGGATCCTGCTGGAGACGTCCGACCTCCAGATCGCGCAGGTCGCGTTCGCGGCCGGGTTCGCGAGCGTGCGGCAGTTCAACGACACCGTGCGCGAGGTGTTCGGCCGTACCCCCTCGGAGGTGCGCGGTCGGGCCGGCACCCGAGGCGTCGAGCCGGGCGAAATCCGGCTGCGGCTGCCCTACCGGGAGCCGATCGCGCTCGGGCACGCGCTCGACTTCCTGGGGTTGCGGGCGATCCCCGGCGTCGAGGAGTACGTCGACGGGGTCTACCGCCGGGTGCTGTCGCTCCCGCACGGCACCGGCGTGGTCGAGCTCTCGCCCGGCCCCTCCTGGGTGTGGTGCCGCCTGGTCCTCGCCGACCTTCGCGACCTGGGCGCCGCCGTGCAGCGCTGCCGACGGCTGCTCGACCTGGACGCGGACCCGCTCGCGGTCGACGAGGCGCTCGGGAGTGCCGAACCGGGCGAGGGTGGCCTGGGCGCGCTCGTGCGGGCCACCCCGGGGCTGCGCTCGCCGGGACACGTGGACCCCGACGAACTCGCCGTGCGCGCCGTGCTCGGCCAGCAGGTCTCGGTCGCGGGCGCGCGCACGATCGCAGGCCGGCTGACGGCCCTGTACGGCAAGCCGCTGGCGGCGCCCCTGGACGGACTCACCCACGCGTTCCCCTCCGCGGCCGCGCTGGCGGACGCGGATCCGGCGGATCTGCCGATGCCCGTGTCGCGTAAGAAGGCGCTGTTCGCGCTCACCGGTGCGCTGGCGTCGGGGGCGGTCCGGCTCGACCCGGGCGTGGATCGCAGGGCGGCGGAGGCGGGTCTTTTGGCCCTTCCGGGTATCGGCCCCTGGACGGCGTCGTACATTCGACTGCGGGCACTGGGCGATCCGGACGTGTTCCTGCCCACCGACTTGGGCGTCAAGCACGCGCTCGCGCGATGGGACCTCCCGGTCTCGGCCGCGCAGTCGTGGTCCCCATGGCGCTCGTACGCACTGCACCACCTGTGGGCGAGCCTGTCCGCAGCACCCACCGTCTCGGTGAAGGAAGCAGCATGAACCAGGACGCCCTGTTCGAGGCCGTCGAAACGCCCGACCCGCACGTGCCCCCGGCCGTGTTCCACACCCCGCTCGACGGCCCCCGCCGATACGCGGTGATGGACTCCCCGGTCGGCGAGCTGCTCATGATCGGCGACGGCGTCTCGCTCACCGCCCTCTACATGGCGGCCACGCCGGGCGCGGACTGGGTACACGATCCCGGTGCGTTCACCCAGGCGCAGGCGCAGTTGAGCGCTTACTTCGCCGGCGAACTGCGCGAGTTCGACCTGCCGTTGGCGCCGGCGGGCACGGCCTTCCAGCTCAAGGTCTGGTCGGCCCTGACCACCATCCCGTTCGGGCACACGATGTCCTACGGCGCCCTGGCGACGAGGTTCCTCGGCCAACCGACGGCGTCCCGCGCGGTCGGACTCGCCAACGGCCGCAACCCGATCAGCATCATCATCCCGTGCCACCGGGTGATCGGCGCCGACGGCACCTTGACCGGCTACGCGGGCGGATTGCCGCGCAAGCAGCGCCTGTTGGCGCTGGAGCACGTCCGCGTCACCGGGTAGCCGGGCCACCCCGAACCGCACCGGCACCGGCGAGACCGCGCGATTCACGACTGGAACGCCCGCCGCACGACCCCCGCGACCCGCCCCCGCCGGAGCGTGTCGTGCCAGGTGAAGCGCAGCACGAGCGCGCCCACGAGAGCCAGTTCGTTGGCCCGGGACCGGTCGCGAAAGAGCGCGTCGGGCCGCGAGTGCACGTCCGCGCCGTCCGCCTCCGCGAAGATCGGTCGCAAGCCGGTCAGCCACGCGAGATCCACGCGGGCCCGGCCGCCGCCGGGCAGCGCGACCTCGTGCTGCAACTCGTCCGGTGCGACCCCGCCCCGAACGCAGTCGAGTCGTACCCGCGACTCCAACGGGCTCTCGGCCCGCGCGTCCGCGATTTCGAGCAACGGCCGAACCCGCCCCGCCCCGGGCCGGCCCGCTGCCGCCCGCTCGACCGCCTCCAGCTCCGCCGCCTCGACCAAGCCCAGATGCAGCGCCGAATCGAGGACCGCCAGACCCTCCTCGGGTGGCAGCGTCGGCACCAGGTCGGCCAGTGTTCGCACCGGCGTCGTCACCGCAAACCCGTCCACCGTCACGACCTCGTCGGCCCGCAATCGGCGCCGATGCGCGACGATGCCGGGCCCACCACGACGCGACGCGGTGTCGGGCGTCGCGATGTGCACACAATCCACCCGCGGCACGCCACGCATCCCGTGCACGCGGGCCGCACTGTGCAATGCGGCCACGGCTCGCTCGCCATAGGCCGCGAGCCCGGCGCGCAACAACCCGCGCGAGGAGAGCACACATCGATCGGCATCGACGAGCCCCACGCCTCGCGCGAGTTCGCGCACCTTCCCAGCGTTCACGAGTCTGCGCCACACCCGCCCGGACACCCCGGCGGATACCGCCTGTTCCCGCGTTACCACTCCGTCGTGCTGCCATGCCAACCCCCGCAAGACTCGTACGGCCTCTTCCATCCCCGGATCCTGGTCCGCACGGCCCGCGGCGCGGTGTGAGCGGTCGCAATCTGTGGACAACCCGGCACTTGTGGACACCTTGGGGCACGCTTTGCCGGATTCGCGGATGATCTTCAGCCGCTCGACACCTTCATGATCATTGCGAGCCGCCGTGCGGCCGGCGCCAACCGGTGTGATGGGCGGGTCCCCACGCCCCGCGTCGTCCCGAGGATCGCCATGCCCAACTTCCGCAAACACCGCCGCGTCGCGGCCGTGTGCGCCGCGCTCGCGCTCACGGCGGGCGCCGGTGCCGCCTACGCCGAGAGCCACCCGGCTCCCCGTGCGTCCGCTCCCGTCGGCGCCGCCCCCGCCGCGCCCGCCAAGGTGTCCTTCAACGTCATCAGCGACGTGCAGGGCGACCTCGCGGACTTCGGTCGTGCACTCGACCAGATGAAGGTGATCAACCCCGCAGGCAGCGCGCTCGTCGTCAACGGCGACATCACCCCGCGCGGCTACAAGGCCGAGTACGACCAGGTGAAGCAGGTCCTGAACACGCGTCCGCACCCGGCGAACACGTTCTTCACGATCGGCAACCACGAGTTCTACGTGCCCAAGTACTGCAACCCGGACAAGCTGTGTCAGGAGACCTGGCCCAACGGCACCACCGAGCAGTCGCTCTTCCAGAACTTCTACGACTTCACCGGGCTCGACAAGGTCTACTACGAGCGCGTCGTCGACGGCGTCCCGATGTTGTTCCTCGGCACCGAGAAGTACATGAAGTACAGCGACCCCACCAAGTGGGACGAGGTGTGGTTCAGCGATGAGCAGCTGACCTGGCTCGAGCAGCGGATGAACTACTGGGAGGCGCAGGGCAAGCCGACGTTCGTGTTCTCGCACCACGTCCTGCCGGACACGGTCTCGGGCACGCGCAACAAACTCTACAAGTCGGACTACCTCCAGGCCGACCGCATCATGAACATCCTGGGTGCCCACAAGGACGCCGTGCTGTTCACCTCGCACACGCACTGGGACCTGAACCTGTCCGACTGGGCGGTCCGCAAGGTCGTGCCGGGGACCGGCAACCTCGAAGGCTTCACGGTCGTCAACACCGGTGCCGTCCAGACCCAGTGGACCGACGACGGCTCGGGCGGTGAGAGCGCGCTGAGCGGGTTGGAGAACAGCGGGCTCCAGGTCGAGGTCACCAACGACCGGGTGTCGATCAAGGCCCGGGACTTCCGACGCAACCAGTGGATCAAGGAGCTCAACGTCCCCCTGCACACCAAGTGCGCGGCGGCCAAGCCGTGGACCGAGTCGATGACGTACACGAACGGCGACACCGTCGTGTGGAACAACCACACGTGGCGCGCCAAGTGGTGGACGCGCGGCGAGACGCCGGGCACGACCGGCCAGTGGGGCGTGTGGGAGGACCAGGGCGCCTGCTGATCGCCCGCGACAAGCCCTGAAGGGGTGGGACCGTCGGCGGCCGGTCCCACCCCTTCGGCCGACCCGCACCCGCAGCGGACGTCACAGGACTTCGGGGCGGACCCGCGGGCCGATCACCGCACGAGGATGCCTTTGGTAGAGGCATCGCCTCTACCGATACGGCTCGGCTTCGGACGCCGCAGGACGAGGCTTCCCGGGCCGTTGGCGACCAAGGCGACCGGTCGTCGACGCCCTCACCCGCCGAGTCGAGCGCTATCGGGGCCCGGCTCGACGCCGGACGGACGACGACGACGGGGGCGTACGCGGAAGGTCTCGCGCGTGATCGGGCGCCGCGTCCGAGGCCACCGGAGCCCGAGCCGGGCCAATCATGGGGTCGATGCGCACGATGGTCAGGTCCCCGTTCTCGAGAACGCCCGCCCGCCGACGCGCGGCCGCCCACCGGGCAAGTTCGCGGGGACTGCCCGCGGCCGGCTCGCGCAATTCCTCCCACGGCCGCCCGCCGGCCAGAGCGCTGCGCAGGAACCACGCGCCGGCCGTGTCGTTGGCCACGTACAGCAGATCCCTGTCGGTCCAGGTTCCTCGCGCACACCGAACCCGCCGCGCCACCGCGGCGGGGTCGGCGCCGTTGCTGGTCGCGACGTCGGGCCGTCGTGAGGTCGGAAACACCCGCCAGAGCCGGTCGCCGCGCACCTGGAAGAGATAGGCGTCGCCGAGCACCGCCGCCGCCCACTGGCCCCGCCCGGACAACCACGGATGCGGCGCGAGGTGCGCCGCGAGCACGGCGGAAGCGTGCGCTCCGCGTTCCAATTTGCGTAGTTCGTAAGGCTGTACCGGCATTCCGCGCCGGTCCCGCTCGACCAGGTAGCGCTTGGTCAGCTCCGGCCATCGGTCCGCCGCACGCGCCAGCACGTCGGCGAATCCGGTACCGCCGCACAGGAGCGGGGTGGGCGCCGCACCGCACGCTCGCACCAGGAGTTCGGCCCAGCGCCGCGCGAGCAGACTCTCCGCGGCGCCGTCCGCGAGGGCGACCCGCAAGGCGCCGGGGCGATCGACGCGGGCGCGCCTGCACGCGGGCCCGGCCGGCGGCAGGAACCCGCGTCCGGCTCCGTCGCCGATCCAGACCGCGTCCTCGTATTCGAGGGGTTCGCCTTCGTGCCGGTGCAGCGCCAGGACCGTGACGTTCGCGCGCACCGTGCCGTCTCCTCTGTGGTGGTACGAGAACCGCTCAGCCGCGTACGTCCGCGATCGGGTTGAGGATGTCGACGTAGACGGATTGGGTCTCCAACGGGACTTCGAGTTCGTCGAGACCCGCGACGCGGGTGAGCAGGTTGGCCTTGCACCGCAGTGTGGCACCGTCGAGGAGGCGGTCCACGAGCGGGCGCCCGGCGGGGTGATCCGTGCGCGTGCGCACGAGCCGGTCGCGGAAGATCGCGATCAACGCCCGCTCGTCGGCCAGGCCTTGCGCACCCATCGCGCCGACGAGGCCGAGCACGTTGTTGATCGCGAGGTAGTAGCCGAGCCGTTCGTCGATCACGTGGTCGGGACACCACGTCCCCAGGTCCCGGCCCGCGCCCGGGAGCCAGCGGGCCAGGCGCGCGCCGCGTTCGGCCGAGAAGTAGTAGCCCTGGTTGCCGCGATAGCGACCACCGATCGGGCGGCCGTCGGTGTCCAGCACGACCAGCGTGTTCTGCTGATGCGCCTCCAGTCCCAGGCCGTACTCGCCGTGCAGCCACAGGATCGGCGCGACCAGCACGTCCAGGTAGCGGCGGAACCACGACTCGGCCGTCTCGCGCAACGGCGTCGCGGTGCGGGCGGCGAGCGTGTACAACACGTCGGCGAGCATCGACCGACCCCGTGGCAGATCGGGGCGTGGCGCGGCCAGTCCCGCGATGCAGTACACGCGGTCGCGCGGGCCGAACGGGTTGTCCCGCACCACGAGTTCGAGGCCGGATTCGCCGCGTCCGCCGGGGACGTCCACCGCTATCCAGCCAAGATCGCGCAGCACGTCGAACCCCGGGTGGGCGGAGTGCATGACGCGCTTGAGGCCGGCGTCGAGCATCCGGTGCACGGCGAGACCTCGGCGCAGTTCGCTGCGGTGGTTCTCCCGGCGGGAGTTGGTGATCTCGACGCCGAGCGAGGTCTTCAGCATGACGGGCGCGCCGGTGCGGTACACGGTGCGCAGCGAGGAGGTGGCCGACCACGCGGGCCCGCCGGGCCCGAGGTCGCGGAGCAGCCCGCGCTCCAGGAGCGCGGCGACACCGGGTCGCCCGAGTACGTCGCGGGCCTGCCACGGGTGCGCCGGCAGGGCGACCATGCCCGGCGGCAGGTTCACATCGCCTTCGGCGAGCCCGGCGAGCACCACCGGTACGGGTCGCCCCAGGTCGCCGTCGTGGACCGCCACCGAGGGGTCGACGGCGAACCAGTGCAGGGGGAACGATCCGCGTAGTTCCGGGGAGTAGCGCGGCGACGAGGGTCCGTACATGCCTTGCCGCGATGCCGGCGAGGGATGCATCGGGTGGCCGAGAACGATCGACTGTTCGGTGCACAGGAACGGCGTCGTCCCCGGAATGTCCTCGGGCGCCTTGCGGCGCTCGGCGAGGTGGTGGGCGATCCGCCGGGTCGAGTCGATCACCCGGTCGGTCATGTCGGCGATCGCGGTGATCGAGCCGACTCGGCCGTGCGCCGCCTCGATCGCGAGGAGCACGGCCAACGTGGTCGCGTCGAGTGCGACCCCACTGCTCAGTCGGACCGGGCCGAAGCGGTGCATGCCGGTCTCGGAGCGGTACAGGATCGGCGCGACGACGGTGCTGGCGGTCGCGGGCAGCGGAAGCCGTAACGGCCCGTCCGCCGGAACCGCGGTTCCGCTCTCGCGGATGCGGCAGCGAAGCAGGTTCTCGATGGCCGCGTGATCGGCGGCACGTGCGGGCGCGGGGTCGAGCAGTGGATCGCTCGACCCTCGGTCGCCGGGGGCGAGGTGTCGCGCGGCGCCGAGTACCGCCCCGGTGCGCGGATGTTCGGGTTCGAGATGGGCCGGGTGGGCACGCGCGGGCGAGGGCTCGTCACCTGCCGGGCCCGGAACGGGCTTTCGAGGGCTGCCCGGTCGCGCCGGCTCCGGAAGCGCCTCCGCGGATGTCGACATGTGCGGTACGTACCTCCCCTGGTCTGCACGGCCGTGGGTCGGGCTACGGTTCCAATCGTGGACGCGGTCCATTCGCCACCGCTCCCAGGGACGTTCACCGTACGGCAATCCGCCGGCTATCAGAATCATGTCCCGCAACGGGCTCCCGTGTGCGGGCTTTGCGTGATGGCAACCCCTTGGCATGTTCCGCGAGGCCGGTGGTCGCGGACCGATCGCGGTCGCGACCCGTCGCTCGCGGCGTCGGCACCGGGCATGTCCGAGGACGCCTCGCCACGGTACGAACGGCCCCGTAAGAGCGGCATCAGGGGCCGGAGTCGGCAACTTCGGTCGGTTTCGCGCTCCCCGGGGTGGGGTCGCGCGGGCTCGGCAAGGCGATCGTGGGGTCCGCCGGCCCGGGGTGATCGTCGATGCGGGCGATTGGGGATGAACGCGATGTACATCTCGCACCTCGCACCCATATGGAGTTTGCGCCATTCACGACGGATCGGGGCGCGGGTGGGAAAATTCCCCCCTGCGATCTCCTCGATCCGTCGATCATCGCCACCGACCGTCCACTTGTGGTTACGATACGAACGCCCTTGTGCCGTAGGTGCCGAGGGACGGAACGGGGGGAATCTCGGTCCAGTCCGTACTTCCGCGCGCACGTTTCCGCGGACGATTGGGCGAGGCTCCGTCACTGCCTGAAGATCGACCTGCCGCCGCCGCGCGTCGGGCCTCAGCCTTTGGCAAACACGGAATCCGGAGCCGGTCATGCCGTACCAGCATCAGCCGAACGGCCCGCACCAACCGCCTTACGGGCAACAGCCCCACCAGCCGTATCCGTCGCAGATCCCGCCCTCCTACCCGCCACCGCAACCACCCCCGCGCCGCGACCGAGACGGCGGCGGCAATGGGAGGTTGATGTTGATCCTCACGCTGATCGGGACGGTGGCGACCGTGCTGAGCGTGCTCGTCGCGGTGGGCATCGGCCCGTTCGATCTCTCGGACGACTCGCCGGCGTCGGGCGGGAGCGACCAGAACGGGGCCGGACCGGCGGTCGCGACGCAGGGTCCCGCGAAGCAGACGGCGGAAAGCTACGTCCGGGCGGTCAACGAGGTCTGCCTGGCTCGTTCGGACAACGTCACCAAGCTCTTGAACGACCTGACCGCCTCGACCGTGTCGAAGGACGTCGCGCAGCAACGCACCGCACTGGCCGCGGCGAGCGCCGAGTTGAAGAACACCCGATCCCACATCAGGGCCGTACCGCTGCCGGCCGATCCGGCCGCGGCCGGGCCGTTCACGCAATGGCGTGACGCCTACGACAGCCGGGTCGACGCCTTGAGTGAGGCGGCCTCGACGCTGAACAGCGGCGACTCGGCGGGCTTTCGGGCCGCGTCGGACCGATTCGTCAACGAGACGGGCCCGATGAAGGACAAGCAGCGTGTCCTGAACATCGCCTGCCCGTAGCGGGCACGGTGACCGAGGCAGGGAGGAAAAGCCGGGTGCGCGGGTCAGGCGACCGGCCACGGCAGGATCACCCACAGGGTCTTGCCGTCCGGGTGTGCCTCGATGTGGATCTGACCGCCGAGTTCGGTGACGATGTTGCGCACGATCAACAGACCTCGACCCGACGTGTCGTCGACCGTTTCCAACAGGGCGACCGGACGGTAGGGATGGCGGTCGCGTACGCCCAGCCACAACCAACCGTCGTGCACGGTGCAGGTGACCGATACCTCCGGCGACAATACGGCCGCGTGTTCGACGGAGTTGGTGATCAGCTCGGAGGCGACCAGCTTGAGGGCGTAGCCCAGATCGTGCCCGTAGGGCAGTCCCCAGTAGGTCAGATGGTCCGCCAGCGCCCGTCGGGCCTGGGCGACCGAGGCCGGTTGGGCGGGCAGGGTGAACCAGCAGGATCGCTCGTATCCCGTTCCCATGTCACCCCTTTCGGCACCGCGCCTCAGCGTACTGACCGGCGCGCTTGCGGGCGCACGGTTGACGATTCGTCATATCGCTACGATTCGATGATCGGTCGCGTGTGTGAGTGAAGGTCGACATGGGCAAGACCATCGCAGTCCACGTCCCTCCCGACGTGTGATTGTGAGCGCCGAACAGCGGCATTCCTCTGTGAATGACCGGATTGTGCACGGTGCGGATTCCAGAAGGGTGACTACCTGTGGTGGAAGATCTCGATGCCGTCGAACAGGCCATGTTGGCCAACCTTCTCGACGGTCGGCGGCCTCGTCGGCGCGCCTCGGAGACGCCGACCCGGTCCAATCGACAACACCAGCCCCCGCAGCAGCAGCGCCGTCAGGCGCAGTCGGTGCCGCGTGCGGTCATCCCGGCGCCGGTGCCCGCGGCGGCACCCAATCGGGACGCTACGCGCGTTCTCGACATCGGTCGCGTGATCAAGCAGATCGATCCCCGGACCACGCCCGAACAACGGCACGCGATGGCGACGAGCTGGACCCAGTTGGATCTGACGGCGGCCCAGGTGTTGGCCTGGCTGACCGCCGGCATCCTGCCCGCGGAGTACAAGCTGGCGGCGGCGTGCCTGGAGCGGGGCCTGACCCCTCAGGACATGAAGACCCGCCTGGACGGCGTGCGCGTGGTCGAGCGACTGCGCAGCGACGGGGTGGACGGCGTGGTGGCGCAACTGCGCAGCGGCGCCGCGTAGGCGGGCCGCGCCGGGGGACATCGCAGGCCGGGCCGTGGATGATCATTGACATGGTTCATTACCAAGCCTAGCTTTTAGCGATGTGAAGGATTCGGGGGCGGGTTCCGCCGCCCCACCCACTCTGACGCATCGCCAGATCATGTTGGTCTTCTGCGGGTTGATGCTCGGCGTGATGCTGGCATCGCTCGACGCGACCATCGTCTCGACGGCGATGCCGACGATCGTTGCCGACCTCGGCGGGCTCGAACACCTGGCATGGGTAACCACCGCGTACACCCTGGCCACGGCGGTCTCGATCCCGCTGTACGGAAAGCTCGGCGACCTATACGGCCGCAAGCGGCTCTTCCAGTTCGCCATCGTGGTGTTCCTCGTGGGCTCCATGCTGTGCGGCACCGCACAGTCGATGGGCGCCCTGATCGCCTTCCGGGCGATCCAGGGACTCGGCGCCGGCGGGCTGATGAGCAACGCGCAGGCCATCATCGGCGACCTCGTACCGCCCGCCGAGCGCGGTCGATACCAGGGCTTCATCGCGTCCACGGTCGCGTTCTCGACCGTGTGCGGGCCGCTGATCGGCGGCTTCTTCACCGAGGCGCTGTCGTGGCGATGGGTGTTCTATGTGAACATCCCACTGGGCGCGGTGGCGCTGATGGTCACGTCCGTGGTGCTCAGGCTGCCGCGCAAGGCCTACACCAAGCGTCCGTTCGACGGTTTCGGCCTCGCCCTGCTCACCTGCGGAACCAGTGCCTTGATCCTGTTCACCAGTTGGGGCGGTACGCAGTTCGCCTGGGTCTCCGCATCGAGCCTGGTGCTGGCCCTGACGGCGGTCGGCGCGCTCGCGGCCTTCGTGTTGGTGGAGCGGCGTGCGGCCGACCCGTTGATTCCGCTGCGGTTGCTCTCGCGCAACACGATCGTGCGGGTCGCGTGTCCGCTGACGATGGTCACCGGTTGCCTGACCCTGGGAATGAGCACGTTCCTGCCGATCTACCAGCAGATCGTGCGCGGTCACGGGCCGACCCAGTCGGGGTTGCTGCTCGCGCCGATGATGCTCTCGATGATGGTGTGCTCGACGTTGTCGGGTCGGTTGATCTCGCGAATCGGCAAGTACAAGCGCTTCCCCCTGGTCGGCACGCTGCTGGCCGCGGCAGGGCTCGTGGTGTTGTCGCTGCTCGGCGTCGACAGCCCGTACTGGCATCTGCTGATCGGGCTGATGGTGCTGGGGTTCGGGCTCGGCACTATCGGTCCGGTCACCACGCTCGCGGTGCAGAACTCGGTCGACCACGCGGACATCGGCGTGGCCACCGGCCTGAACTCGTTCGCGCGCTCGATCGGCTCGGCCCTGGGCGCGGCCGTGCTCGGCGCGGTGTTCGCGCACGGGGTGGCCGACGGGACGGGGCCGGCCGGGGCGGGCGAATCCGGCATGGGGGTCACCCGGCAGGCGATCGACGCGTTGCCGCCAGCGCAGCGCGAGGCGACGCTCGTCGGGTTCGCGGACGCGCTCGACGCGGTGTTCCTGGCCGCCGTCCCGATCGCGGTGCTCGGCTTCGTCCTCGCGCTCATGTTGCGGGAGATCCCCTTGCGGCGCGGCCCACAGCAGGTCGCGGCGGCCTCAACAGGCACCGAGCGCGAGTTGTTCGAGGCCGGCTGACAGGTCGCGCAGGTCCTCCGCAGCGTCCCAGGCCCAGTGGCTGGGGTTGCCGGCGAGTGACTCGTCGGTCTCCAGTCGGCGCAGCGCGAGCCCCGCGAGGTCCGGGACCAGGTCGCGCTCGCCCACTCCGTTCAACCGGTGCAGCACGCCCACGACATCGCACACCCGCCGGGTGAGGCTGCGTTCGGGGATGCCCTCGATCAACCGGGAGAGACCGTAGCCGGCCATCAAGCCCAGGATCATGCCGCGTATGGCCGGTAGGTCGCGCCGTTCCCGGGCCGGTTCGAACCGGCGCCACCAGCACACCCACGCCTGCGGCTCCGTGGTCGCGCGAGCCTCGATCGCGGTACGGCGCGGCCGGATGGACGCCGACCGCGCGGATCCGGCGAGCATCAACCGCTCCAGCGCCGCGTCCACCGCGGCCTCCAGGTCGGGGTGCGGCGGATCCGACCGCACGCGGGTTCGGGTCTGTTCGGCGGCTGTCAACGCCATCGTCGTCATGCGATGTATTGGAGCGGAGTGTCTCGTCTGCCCGCCCTGCGATCACTCGAAAGAGGGACAATGTGTCGCATGAACGAGTGGGAACTGTGGCGCCAGGACGACAATGGCGCGCGTTTCCGGATCCGGGGCTATGCCGATCGTGTGGCCGCGATCGCCGGCCGATTGGTGATCGAGTTTCGGCGGCTGTCAACGCCATCGTCGTCATGCGATGTATTGGAGCGGAGTGTCTCGTCTGCCCGCCCTGCGATCACTCGAAAGAGGGACAATGTGTCGCATGAACGAGTGGGAACTGTGGCGCCAGGACGACAATGGCGCGCGTTTCCGGATCCGGGGCTATGCCGATCGTGTGGCCGCGATCGCCGGCCGATTGGTGATCGAGTCCGGAATGCCGCACAAGCAGTTGTACTGGGTGGCGGGGCCACGAACCCCGACCTGCCCGACACCGGCCGCCGCCGCGGACCTGATCCAGGCCCTGGCGGCGGATCGCGAGCCGTCCGCGCCCGCGTTCCTCGCCGCCTACCGGCGCGTCGGGGCGTCGTTGCGGGATGAGCGCCGCCTCGAACCCGACACGATCGCGGCCGTGTTCCGCGCCGCATGGGATACCGCCGAATCCGGGCCCGTGCACGGGCGCGGAGACGATCCCGGGCGCGAGCGGGCGGGCGGAGGCGACCCGGAGCGAGCTCCGGCGCTCGACCGCGCACGGGACCATCTGGCCCACGCAGCGGCGGTGTTGCGGACCAGGGATCCACAGGCGGATCTGCACTGGCACGACCTGCTCGACCTCGTGACGCGCGTGCCACGCTGACGGCGGCTCGTCGTCCTCGGGGCGCGAACACTCATCGACTCAGGGGGAATCGATGCGCGAGCTCCAGGCCGGTGATCCGACTCGGATCGGGCCGTACTCGATCCACGCCCGGCTCGGCGCCGGTGGCATGGGACGCGTCTACCTCGGCCGATCGCCGGGTGGACGGCCGGTCGCCGTCAAGGTGATCCATACCGAACTGGCCCAGGACGAGGATTTCCGGGCCAGGTTCCGGCGCGAGATCGATGTCGCCCGGCGCGTACAGGGCTTCTTCACCGCGCCCGTGCTGGACGCCGACGCGGATGCCGACGAACCGTGGTTGTCCACCGCCTACATCCCCGGGCCATCGCTGCGCACGGCGGTGGCCGAGCAGGGTCCGTTGCCCGTCGAGGCGGTCCGGGTATTGGCCGGCGGCCTCGCCGAGGCGCTGGCCGCATTGCACGCTGCCGGGGTCGTACATCGCGACCTGAAGCCCTCCAATGTGCTGTTGGCCGAGGACGGTCCGCGCGTGATCGACTTCGGCATTTCGCGGATCGGTGAGCAGACCGCGCTGACCCGCACCGGGAGCACCGTCGGCTCCCCCGGCTACCTCGCCCCCGAGCAGGCCCTGGGTGCGGAGGTGGGCCCCGCCGGTGATGTGTTCGCGCTCGGCGGCGTGCTGGCCTATGCCTCGACCGGTCGCCCGCCGTTCGGCGGTGGCCGGGTGGAGGCGGTCGTGTATCGGGTCGTCCACGGCGCAGCGGATCTGGACGGCGTCCCCCACGAGTTACGTGGCCTGATCCAGTCCTGTCTGACCAAGGACCCCGCGGACCGCCCGCCGGCCGCCCAGGTGTTGACCTACCTTCAAGCCCTCGGCGTCGACGCGCGCACGGCCCCCGACACCTGGCTCCCCGATGCCGTCACCACGATGCTCCCGGCGCACCGGGCCGCCGTCGACGACCCACCCGGGCCCGTACCCTTACCGCCCGCGCCGACTCCCACGCCCCCGGCGACCGCCACGCCGCCGCCGATGCCCGCGTCGTCCCCCGGCCTGCCATCGCCGTCACCCACCCGGCCGCAACCCGTGCACACGCCCCACGCGACGCCGTCTCCGCTGTCGCGACCATCGGCCCACCCCGTGAGCCATGGCGCCCTTCCCCCGATCCCGCCTCCGGTCGACCCCCGCAGGCGCGGACGCGCCGGGCCGATCGCCGCCGCCGCGGCGGCGTGCCTCCTGGCCGTGGGCACGGCGGTGGCGGTACCGAAGCTGATCCACGACGACCCGCCGGCTGCCCGCCGAACGGATGTACCGACGCGGGCGACCACTCCGGGCGAGGCCATCGCTCCGGGCAGTGCCGTGCCCGATCGGACCACGCCCACCGCCTCGCTCGCGCCCACGGTGCCCGGAGCACGCCCTTCGGCGATCCCTCCGGGCGCGGGCGGTGAGAGCCGGCACAACCTTCAAGGCATCACATTCGCCGTTCCGGCGGGTTGGACGGTCCAGCGGGGCGGTGACGGCCCCAACGTGCTGTGCGTGCTGCCGCCCGCCGCGCTCCTGGGTCGCCCGAACGAAGGATGCGCGGTGGACGGCGTGGAGATCCGCCTGCCCGATCCACCGGGCGACGAAGCGGGCCGGGCGCTGAACCTCGAATCCGGATCGGGCTGGGTCTGGCAGGGCGACGCCTGGTGCCGCGGGGCGATCCCCCGCGGCACCTCGTTGACCACGTCCTCGACGATCGTCGAACGCGGGTTCCGCCCGGTCGGACCCAAGACCGCCGACTACCGGCGCTGGTCGGCCGGTTGCGACAACGGATCGACCTATCACCCCCGGGTGTGGTGGCTGCCGATCACGAAGCTGTCCATCGAGACCTTCGCCATGCCGCCGAGTCTGGACGCGGCGGTCGATCGGATCGCCGCGTCCTTCGACTTCTCGGGCTACTCCGGAGTCCAGGGATGACGGCCGTCCCCCGCGGCCGCCGTCACGGCTTCTCCCAGATCTGGAAGGCCCGGACCGTGAAGGGCACATCCGGCACGAAGACCCCCTCGCCCGGATACGTGCTGAAGTCGCCTTCCGTGGCGCACTCCCTGCTCTGGTACATCGTCACGTAGCGATCCATGCGGTTCGCGAAGGACAGCGCGTCGACCCCCGCGGGCAGGGACACACACTGCTCGACGTTGGCGTCGGCCAACTCGAAGGCCGCCGCCGGCGCACCGGCGAAGCTCGGCCCGGTCCAGAAGCACACCTGACCTGGTTCGCACATGGCGGCCCCGGTCGCGTCGGCGGAGGCGCCCGGTGCCGCCACGGCCAGCAGGCTCGTGGTCAGGGCCAGCGCGCAGACAAGACGACGTCGCATGCGGTTCATCGGTGTTACCCCGTTCGTCGAATCCGTTGCCCCGGTTCCGACGTGTGTCCAGGGTTGCTCGTGTATCGGCGAAGCGCCGGCAAATGCGGCCGGATTACTTCGAAAGAGTGCATTGAAGATCAACTTCGATGATCTCGGAACCAGAGTACGAAACGTTTCGTCGCTGTAGATATCGGCTCATTCGGAGGCTGTCATGGCTGTTGTATCCGTCCCTCGTCGCCATCTCGTCCGCTCCGCCCTCGGCGTCGCCGCCGTCGTCGGCATCGCCGCCACCACCGTGTTGTCCGGGACCGCCCAGGCCGCCGGCACCACGTACCTGACCAACATCCGCACCGGACAACACGCGACCTACGACCGTGTGGTCCTCGACTTCTCCGCCGGCCTTCCGGCCTACGGGAGCACCACGAGCAGCGGTCTCGAGCAGTGCGCGAGCGGCAAGCCCGTCAGCTTCCCGAACAGCGCCGAATACCTCGAACTGGACATCGCCAGCGCCGCGCACGACGACGACGGCAACGCCACGTACACCGGTCCGCGCCATGTGGTGACCAACATGCCCTCGCTCACCGGGTACGCGGTCACGTGCGACTTCGAGGGCAAGCTCAAGGTCGGCGTCGGTTACAAGAGCAACGTGCGCGAGGTGCTCACGTTCGTCCTGAACAACCCGAGCCGCATCGTGATCGACGTCAAGCGCTGACCGGGACCGGGCCGCGCTCCGCCGCCGCCGGCCCGGGCCTTCCTACCGGTTCATCCGACGTTCGACCGCCGCCAGTTCGGCGGCGGTCAGCACGTTCGGCGTGCCCACCGCGAGCGCGCGCACGTACACCTCGCACAACCACTCCAGGATCCGAGTGCGGTCGTACGCCTCGGTCAGGTCCCGTCCCAGGGTCACGCCCCCGTGGTTGGCCATCAGCGCCCCGCTGCGGCCGCCCGCGAGCGCCGCTCGCACCGAGGCCGCCAACTCCGGCGTCCCGTAGGTCGCGTACGGCGCGACTCGTACATCGTGGCCGCCGAGCAGCAGCACGTTGTAGTGGATCGCCGGCAACACCGGCAGCGTCGTCGCCACCACCGCCCCGAACACCGCGTGCGTGTGCACCACGGCGCCGGCGTCCGGGTCGCTCTCGTACAGCGCGAGGTGCATCGGCGTCTCGGAGGAAGGCGTCCGGGCGCCCTCCACGACCGTGCCCGTCATGTCCACGACCACGCACTCCGCCGGCGTGATGCGCTCCAGCGGGGCGCCGGAGGGGGTGACCGCGACCAGCGGACCCCGACGCACGCTCAGGTTGCCCGAGGCGCCGACCACAAGTCCGCCCTGGACGATCCGCGCTCCGAACTCGCACAGTTCACGACGCTCGTCCTCCAACAACACCGCGGCCTCCCGACCGGGATGCGCCCGGATTCGCTCTGACACCACCACGACCGATCGAGGCCGACTTCGCCCGAACAGATCCAATCAGATCGTCGTACTCAGATACCGCCGTGGTGTCGGTGGAAGGCCTCCGCGTCGACGCCCTCGCCCTCGTCGCCCACGGTCGCACGCACCGCGGCGGACAAACCGCGCGCCCGCATCCGTCTCGGTCCCGGTGCGACCATCGGATCGCTGTTCAGGTCCTTCAGCAGTGCCACGCACAGCGCCAGCATCACCAGCACGAACGGCAACGCGACCAGGATGGTCGCCTGTTGCAGCGCGGTGAGACCACCCGCGACCAGGAGCACGGCCGCGACCGCGCCGATCAGCGCGCCCCACCCCACCACCAGCCAGCGCGCCGGTTTGAGCGAGCCGCGGCTGGTCAGCGAGCCGAGCACGAGCGAGGCCGAGTCGGCTCCGGTGACGAAGTACAGGGCGACCAGGACCATCGCCACCGTCGCGGTGACGGCGTACAGCGGCAAAGCGTCGAGCATCGCGAACAGGCCCGACTCCGGCCCGTCGGCGACCTCGGTCACCAGATCGGCGGCGCCGGTCTGCTGCAGGCGCAACGCGGTCCCGCCCATCACCGCGAACCAGATCGTGCTCGCTCCACTGGGTACCAGCAGGACGCCGATCACGAACTGGCGAACCGTGCGGCCGCGCGAGATGCGTGCGATGAACGTGCCCACGAACGGAGCCCAGGACAGCCACCACGCCCAGTAGAAGATCGTCCACGAGCCCATCCAGGCGTCCCCGCCGAAGGTTCCGGTACGGGTCGCCAGGGTCAGCAGGTCGTTGAGGTAGCTGCCGACCGAGGCGGGCAGCACCCCGAGCACGTACACCGTGGGACCGACCACGAACACGAACAACATGAGCACCAGCGCGAGCAGCACGTTGGCGGTGCTGAGCCACTTCACGCCGCGATGGATCCCGCTGAAGGCGGACACCACGAAGGCGGCCGTGAGCGCGACGATGATCACCACGTGCAGGGTCGAGGTGTCCTTGATGTCGGTGGTCAGGTCCAGGCCCTTGGCGACCTGGAGTGCGCCGAGTCCCAGGCTGGTGGCCGAGCCGAACACGGTCGCGAAGATGGCGAGCAGGTCGATCGCCTGCCCGGCGGCACCGTCTGCGTGTCGGCCCAGGAGCGGTACGAACGCGGCGCTGACCCGGTTTCCGCGACCGCGCCGAAACGTGGCGTAGGCGAGGGCGAGGCCGGCGATCGCGTAGATCGCCCAGGGGTGCAACGTCCAGTGGAACAGCGTCCATTCGAGCGCCGCGCCCGCGGCCCCCGGGGTCTGCGCGACCGCGCCCGAGGCCGGCGGCGGCGCGGCGAAGTGTTGGATGGGTTCGGCCACGGCATAGAACATCAGCCCGATGCCCATGCCCGCGCTGAACATCATCGCGACCCAGGCGCCGGTGCTGAACTCCGGCTCGTCGTCGTCCTCGCCCAAGCGGATTCGGCCGTACTTCGACGCGGCGATGAAGACCGCGAGCACGAGGAAGGTGTCGGCGGCGACGACGAACAGCCAGCCGAAGTTGCGGATCGTCCAATCGAGTCCGGTCGACGCCGCGGTGTCGAGCGAACCCTTGGCGAGGACGCCCCACAGGACCACCGCGAGCACGAGGGCGAATCCGATGGCCGCGACGACCGGGTCCACGCGGGGCGCGGCGGCATCGTCCCGGCTGGATCCGCTCACGTAGTCGTCCTTTTCATCCGCTCAAGCGCCACACGCCATGGTGCGGTCTCACGGATGGGGAAAGGTGGGGCACGCCGGACCGGGCTCCGGCGTCACCCCTTTGTCGCAACCACCGGCACGTCGTTCGCCGCGGATCGGTACAACGCCACGATCTGCCGAATCTGCTTGTCCGGGTCACGGATCCAGTCACCGCTCCACAAGCGGTACACGACCCACCCGCGCCGCTCCAGCCGAGCCGCCCGCAACCACTCGCGCTCGCGGGCGGAGGCCTCCGCGAGGTAGGTCGCGCTTCGATCGGTCTCGATCGCGACCACCATCCGCCTTGCGAGCCCGGTGCCCGCGGGCGCGCCGGCGTCTGCGACCGCGACTGCGGGCTCGCCCTCGTCGGCGCCGGCGTCACGGCCGAGACGCGAGCCGACGCCTGCGCCTGCGCCTGCGAACGCACACTCGTCCGGAACCGGCTCCCTTGCGGTTGCCTCACGTTCGCAGGCGTCGGCTCCGGTCCTTGCGCCGGCTACCGTACGTCCGCCCGCACGCGCACGCGCACTCGCATCCGCGCCCGGGGTGGAGCCGGCGACCGGCAACGCGATCACGACGCCCGCCGGCCCGCCGAACCCGTACACCGGTTCGAGGCCGGCCGCCCGCAGCCGATCGATCACATCGGCGTGGAACACGTCCAGCAGGGCTCCAGCCGCTCCCGCACCCGCACCGACCTCGTTCTCGACACCGACACCGACACCGGCGTCGACGTCGACGACCGCAGGCGCAGCCCCGCCCTCGGCCTGCCCATACTCGACCCCGCCCCCGCGCCCACCCGAAGCCGCGTGTCGCAACACCCTTCGCAACAGCCGTGCGCCGGGAGCCCGCAGCCGGGCCGGGTCGAGTTCGCTCTCCTCGAAGGCGGTCACCACGACCAGTCGCCGGCGCGCCCGCGAGAGAGCCGAGGCCACCAGCGCGTCCCCACCGGGCATGGTCGCCGCGCCGAATCGGTGGATCAGCCGTCCCTCGGCATCCCGCCTCGCCCCGATGCTGAGGAGCACCGTGTCCCATTCGCCACCGTGCAGGGCGGCCGCTCGATCCACCGTGAACTCCGCGGCCGCGTGCCCCGTCTCCTGGGCGGAGCGGATGCGCCGCGCCTGCGACCCGCCCAGCGTGACGATCGCGAGACTCTCCCCGGGATATCGCGCCTGGTACCGACGAGCCGTCGCGAGCACTTCCGCGACGTCGTCCGCGCCCGCCACGAGGTGTTGTACGGCCACCGGCTCGACGTGCACGCCCGGGAGTTCCACCGCCCGCGACACGCCCGGCAGCGCGAGGCGTTCGTCGAGTGCGCGGTGCGGGTGCCCGATCCGAACCGGATCGACGAACCGGCTCACCGCCGCGAGGGCGGAGCGCAGGTCGCCTTCCGAACCGGGATCGCCCGGCTCGACCGGACCGTCCGCATCACCGAGTCCCGGCCCGGCCGGGTCTCCGAACAGCACGGCCCGATCCGCGCGCAGCAGCGCGGGGATCACGTCGCGTTCGCTCACCGTCCCGGCGTCGTCCACCACCACCAGGTCGAAGCGCGCGTAATCCGGCAAGCGCCGAACCGCGCGCGGCGACATCACACTCACGGGTACGCCCGCCGGCACACCCGACCGGCCGTACCGCACCCTCGTCACCGAGATCGGGCGGGCAACCGCCGACGACGACACCCGGGTTCGATACCGGTACGCGTGCGCCTGTAGGCCCACCACCCCGCCGGGCCCGCCGGCGGTGATGGTGTGGGCGAGCGAGGTGTACAGGAAACGCTCGTACTCGTCCGCGACCCCCTCCGGCGATACCCCTCGCGCCGTCAGGTCCGCCATGAGCGGTCCCAGACCGGCGGTCGCGAGAGCACCGTACGAGCGACAGCGGTCCGCCAGTCGCTCACAGGACACGCCGTCCGCCGAGATCGACTCGGCGAGCCGATCGAGCCGATCCCCGATGTCGGGCAGTGATGTGTCCACCGGCAGGCCCAGGACCGGGAACAGCGAGTCCGCGTAGCCCGCAAGCGCCTGCCGTTCGCGTTCCGAGTCGGACCACGCCGGGACCATGTCCCGCAGGAACGCCGTCTCGGGCACCCCGTCCGGCTGCTCCCGGAAGAGCCGGACCAAGGCCCGGGCCTCGGTCATGGTGAGCCGCATGGCGGCCCGGTCGTTCGGGAATCGCGTACGGTCGCGCAGATATCGGCGCGCCGCGGGTCGTCCGTACCAGCGTGTGGCCGCCAGCAGTTGGGGAATCGAGTACGGACCGGTGAGGACTTCCGGGTCGACCACGACCGAGAGCTGCCGCACTCGCTTGACGACTGCGAGACACGCCGTCCATTCGGCGAGATCACGCGGCTCGGTCCGATCGGGGTGGAGCCGGGCCCGGGCCGCGGCGGCGCGGATCTCGCGAAAGCGTGCGCGTAGTTCGGCGACTTCGCCGACGACGAAACGAGCCTGCTCGGGCGTATCGATCCGCACACCGTGCCACGCCGCGTCACGCAGCCCGCCCGCATGCGCGAATTGTTCGAGGTCGCGGCCGAGCCGATGGGCCTCGTGCGGATCGAGCGCCGACACGACCTCCGGATCGAGCACGGGCCCGGTCCACAGCGGCCGCCCCACGAGGTGGTCCTGGACTCCGGCCAGGGTCACCCCCCAAGCCCCGTACGGCTCGACCATCGAGCGCACATGCCGATCCAACGACACCTCGTCCGCATCGCAATCCCCTGCGGCCCCGAGCCCGGCCCCCGTTCCCGGCCCGCCCCCGCGCCAAGCACCACCCCCACCGGGACCTACGCGCCCCGCACCCGCACCCGCGTGTCCACCGCCCGCACCCGCACCCGCGAGCCCGTCCCCCGCGCCCACACCCACGCTCGCAAGTTCCGCCCACACCCGCCGCGCCCCATACCCCTGGCGCGTCACGACCAGCACCCGTCCGCCGGCGTCGAGTTCGCGGCGGATCACCATCGCGGCGGTCCTGGTCTTGCCCGTACCGGCCGCCCCCACGACCACCAGGGCGGGAGGACGGGCAGACGCGGCGGCGAGTACCCGTATCTGGTCCGGGTCGGCGTCGCCCACCCACCCGACCACCGCCGCGTCGGGCTCAGCCGCGCGCAGCGTCACGGCGGCCCCGGCCAAGGCCGCGACGACGCCTCCGCGAGCGGTGTACCAGTGATGCCCCGAGTCGGTCGGCAACGGAAACCGCCCGTTCGCCCACCGCGGCAAAGCGGCACCGACGACCTCGTCCTGACTGCGCGTCATGTCCCGTCCCCCTCGGGAAGACTCTCCTCCGGGACCGCACACGACCACAGGGGGCAATCCCTCAAAACCGGGAGCCCGCCGAACACGTCCGCAGGCCCCGAACACGTCCGCGGGCCCCGGACACGTCCGCGGACACCGGCCCTCGACACCGCCCCGGAGACCGGCTCCGACCGTAAACGCATCCCCGGCAACCTCCCGCGACCGCAGCCGAATGCCCATCGCCCGCAGAGGCCCGGGCCGCCCTCGGGTCCGCCCCGTCACCCCCGGTACAGCCTCGCGACCACCTCCTCGATCGCCGGCTCCCGCACGGACACGTCCCGCAGGCCCCCGTCGCGCGCGATCCTGGCGATCAACTCCCCGGCAGGCACGCCGTCCAGCGCGAAGGTGACCCGCCTGCCGTCCGCCTCGACGGCCTCGACCGCGACCCCGGGCATCCGCACGTCCAGCGCGCGCGCCTCGTCCAGGTCCACCACCACCCGCCGGCGCGAGCCGTAGCGCGCGTGCAGGGCCTCCAGCGTCCCGTCGTGCACGACCTGGCCGCGGTCGATCACGATCAGCCGCCGGCACAGGTGCTCGATGTCGGCTAGGTCGTGCGTCGTGAGCACGGTCGTGACGTCCCCGCGCGTGCCGATCTCGGCCAGGAACGCGCGCAGCGACTGCTTGCTGACCACGTCGAGTCCGATCGTCGGCTCGTCCAGGAACAGCACATCGGGACCGTGCAGCAGGGCCGCCGTGATCTCGCCGCGCATCCGCTGCCCGAGCGAGAGTTGGCGCACCGGCGTGTCCATGAACTCGTCGAGTTCGAGCATCGCCCGACACTGTCGCAGCCTGGCTTCGTGCTCGACGGCGGGCACCGCGTAGACGAACCTCAGCAACCGGAACGACTCGCGCAGCGGCAGGTCCCACCACAATTGCGAGCGCTGTCCGAAGACCACCCCGATCCGACGGGCGAGCCGGCGTCGACGGGGCACCGGTTCCAGGCCGCAGACCCGTACATGCCCCGAGGTCGGCGTCAGGATCCCGGTCATCATCTTGAGGGTGGTCGACTTCCCGGCGCCGTTGGGTCCGATGTAGCCGACCGTCTCGCCGCGCGCGACGCTCAACGCGACGCCGTCCACGGCGGCCACCGTGCGCGATTCCCGGCGGACCCGGCCGATCTTGCGCCTGACGGTGAACTCCTTTCGTAGGTCCCGCACTTCGATCATGGTCTCGGTCGTGGTCTGGGTGATGGTCTCGGTCGCGGTCACGATCCCGTACTCCTGTAGTGCCGAATCCCGGTCCGCCACACCAGCAGCGCGATCGTCCACGCGAACGCCGCGACGACCGGGGACAACCATGCGAGCCAGTCCGGCCCGCCGAGCGGATCCGCGTGTCCCGTCAGGAACAGCGCGGGATGATAGCCGACCAGGGCGAGGCCGACCCCGTAGCCGAACACCCGGCGCAGCAGCCCCGGGTAGATCGTCGCCGGATAGCGGGCGAACTCCTTGCCGCCGTAAGTGAACGCGTTGGCCATCTCGCCGGATTCGACGAACCAGAACGCGACACAGGCCCCCAGCACGAACACCGCGGCGAACAGCGCGCAGCCCGCGATCGGGGTCAGCACGAGCAGCAGTACGCGCGCGGGAGTCCAGTGCGGGTCCGCGTACACGAGTACGGCCACCAGCAGCACCAAGGACTGCGCGGCTCGGCCGATCCGGCGCAACGCGAAGTCCGTGGCGAGCAGTTGCGGCAGGACGCGCAACGGGCGGACCAGGATCGCGTCGAGCATGCCCTTGCGCACGTACAGGGACAGTCGTTCGATGTTGCCGACGAACAGGTCGGCGAGGTCGAACGCGAAGACCGCGAGCGCGGACATCACGAGCACCTCGCGCAGCCCGAATCCGCCGACCGTCGGCGAGACCCGGAACACCACGAGAACGACGGCGGCCTCGACGAGCGTGGTCAGCGCGCAGGACGCGACGTCGACGGTGAACGAGGCGCGGTACTGGGTCTGACTGCGGATCTGGGCTCGCACCAGATGCGCGTACGCCTGGATCGTGCTCGACTCAGCCACCCTGGATCACCAGCTTGTCGGTCGCGGCCCGCTGCACGCGCCGCACCACGGGTACCAGGATCGCGACCCAGAGCAACTGGAGCGCGACACTGCCGATCTGCTGGGCGGGGCCGGGACGTTCGACCAGGACGTCGAGCGGGATCTGGAACAGGCCGGGGAACGGGGTGCACAACCACAACACGGCCTGGGCCCAGTCGGGCAGGAAGCGCAGCGGGAAGAAGGTGCCGGCGAACACACCCGAGGCGAGCAGCCACACGGCACCGAGACCGCGCGCGTCGAGCAGCCAGAACGCGCCGAGGTTGACGAGGTAGCGCATCGCGAAGCTGAGCACCGTGCCCAGGGTCAGCGAGAGCACGAAGAGCGGGATCGTGTAGGGACGTTGCGGGATGTACAGGGTGAACATCAGCGCGCCGGCGAGGACGGGTACCACCATCCGGGCGAGCGCCGCGTAGGCGGCCCGGCCGAGGTCGGCGGCCAGGAACGCCTCGAACGGGTCGATGGGGCGCAGCAGGTCGGCGGTCACGTCGCCGCTGCGGACCCGGTCGGCGAGTTCGTTCCACGTCCACACGTGGACGACGCTGAGAATGCCCTGACCCACCCAGACATAGGTGGCCAGTTGCGCCGCGTCGTAGCCGCCGGGCCGGCGGCCGTCCTCGGCGAGGGCGCGCATCAGCGAGTAGATCATCACACCGAAGACGATGTTGGTGAACAATCCGGCGAGGGTTGCCTGCCGGTAGGTGGACCAGCGGCGGAAGCCCGCGCCGAACAGCGCGCCGAAGCGGTACAGCCGGGCCCGTCGGTCCGGCGGTTGGTCGATCCGCAGTGAGCGCGCGGAAGCGAACGACATGGTGAAATCCCTTTCCCCGGGCAGCGTGCGGCCTCGGCGGGGCCGAGCGGGACACGCGACTCCGGGCATACCGAAGTGACCTCGGTCGGAGGTGTGGGGATGCTCACTCTTGGTTTCGTTGCGCCGAGCCTGATGCGTGACGAACGCCGGCCCCGGCCCGCAACACCCCGGGCAAGGCGAGCAAGAGTAGCGGACGAGCGGGGACGATTCACCCCGGTTTTACTGACCCGTACGAGTGGGCACCCGATTTTTTCGCCGCAAAGGATGAACCGATCAGCCCACTCGTGTGACGATCGTGCGCATGGTGCAGCAGTTGGGCAAGGGACAGAACACGCCGGTGGCCGCCGCGAAGGTGAGCGCGGTCTTCGTCTGGCGACCGGGGCCGAGTACGCCGGGTCTGGACGCGTCGGCGCTGTTGTTGGGTGCGTCGGGTCGCGTCTCGGGCGACGCGGACTTCGTGTTCTACAACCAGCCGACCCATCCTTCCGGCGCGGTCCGCCACGCCGGCAAGAACGAGGGGACGTGGTCGAGGGACGCGCTGGAGATCGACCTGGGGTCGCTCCCGCCGAGTGTGGATCGGGTGGTGCTCGCGGCGTCGGCGCACAGCGGCACCTTCGCGGGCATCCGGGATCTGCACCTGTTGGTGAGTGATTCGGGTGCCGAGGTGGACCTGGTCCGGTTCGACATCGCGGACGCGACCGTGGAGACCGCGATGCTCGCGGGCGAGTTGTACCGCCGGGGCGGGGCCTGGAAGTTCCGCGCGATCGGGCAGGGCTACTCGACCGGTCTGGAGGGGCTCGCGACCGACTTCGGCATCTCGGTGACGGCCCCGCCTCCGCCGCCCCCTCGCGTGCAGGCGCCTCCGCCGCCCCCTCGGGTGCAGGCGCCTCCTCCCCCGCCGGCACCCACACCTCCGCCGGCGCCTCGGCTGAACGTCCGCAAGCCCGAGCCGGTACGGCAGCCGCCCGCGCCCACGCCGGCGCCGGCGACCACTCCGAACCGGCCTCCCGTGCGGCTGAGCAAGGTGACGCTGACCAAGGCCTCACCGATGGTCTCGCTCAGCAAGGAGGGCATCACCGGCAGTCGCATGCGGGTGAACCTCAACTGGGTGCAGGCCGCTCCCGGGCGCGGCATGATCAAGCGGCTGATGGGGCCGACCGACCTCGACCTGTGTTGCCTGTGGGAGCTCAACGACGGCACGAAGGGCATCGTGCAGGCGCTCGGCAACATGTTCGGTTCGGCGGACTCGCCGCCGTATGTGTACCTGGACGGCGACGACCGCACCGGCGCGAACACCGCCGGCGAGAACCTGTACATCAACCTCGACCACAAGAGCAGCTTCAAGCGCCTGCTGATCTTCGCCTTCATCTACAAGGGTGTGACGTTCGACGACGCGCAGGCGGTGGTGACGCTGACCCCGGCGACCGGCCCCGAGTTGGAGATCCGGCTCGACGAGACCGGCGGTGCGGCGCGCTCGTGCGCGATCGCGCTCGTCCAGAACCAGGGCGGGGACCTGACGATCCAGCGCGAGGTGCGCTACATCAAGGGCAACCAGCAGAAGGTCGACCAGACCTACGGCTGGGGCCTGCAATGGCGAGCGGGCACCAAGGACTGACAAACAAACCGAACACGGGACCGTGACCCCGGTCGCGGTCGCGGTCGCGGTCGCGGTCGCGGGTACGCGCCGGCGCGGTCGCGGTCGCGGTCGCGGTCGCGGGTACGCGCCGGCGCGGTCGCGCGCGCAGCGCCATGGGTCGCGGTCGCAGGTGCGCCTGCGGGTATACGCGGCCCGGTCGCGGGGGCATGCGCGCGACCGCCGGCGTGCGCCTGCGCCGACACCTGCGTGTGCGCGGTCGCCCGAGGCGACGCAGGCGCGGGCGACGGCGCCCGCACCCGCAGGCGAGCGCTCATGCGGGTGCGGGCGCGCAGCCCACCGTCGCCGGTGCAGTCGCGATCGCAGGCCCACAGTCGCGATCGCGGCTGCATCGCGCATGCCAGGCGCACCGGTCGCAGGCGCAGGTGCGCGCCCCTCACCCCGCCGCCGCGACCGCGCACCCCGGCCCCGCGATCCGGCCCCGCCCCGCCTCGCCCGCGTGTCAGGCCTCGAGCACCAGGTCTCAAGTCGTGCCGGTCACACGTCGTCCGGGTGTGTCCCCTCCGGGCGTACTCCGATCCCGGGCAGGTCGACATACCCACCCGACGTCCACGCCCGGGTGCGCAGTCGCCGTGCGCCGTCGATGCCCCAGAAGGCGAACGCCTCCAGGATCGACTCGGCCGCCGCGACCGCGTGTTCGGTGCCGGGGCGCAGCCATACCTGGCGTCCGTTGCCCGGCACGTTGCCCAGTTCGAGGCGGTCCTGCCCGACCCGGATCTCGACCGTGTGCGCGGGTTCGGCGACATCGCCGAGCACCAACAGGACCGGTTCCACCCACCCGACCAACGGCATGTCCACCACCAGCGAGGACAGTACGCGTGGCAGCGCCTCGCGGAAGTCGGCCCAGTCGCGCGGGTCCGGCCCGAACGGCAGGAACAGTTCCGCCAGGCTCATGTCCGGCCGACTGACGCACCAGATGTAGGGCAACTCGGCCAGGGACCCCGCCCGCTCGAAGCCGTGCCGCTCGAACGCCTCGCCGGCGCGCGTCGGAAACAACTCCATGACGAGCGCCTCGTTCGCGTCGTCCCGAGACAGTCGCAGGGTGATCCGACGCGATCGCCAGCGCAGCCACGCGGCGGGCCCGCCCCGCCACGGCGCGGGCCCCAGCGTCGCGGTCAGCGCCGCACCCAGCCGGGTGTGCGCCGCGTCCAATTCCCGCCCTCGATCGCGAACGTAGGGCACGGCGCCCCACGAACCGGAGCCCGGGCCGTACGCGTATTGACCCGGCACCGACGGGCCTTGGAACCCGGGCACCGGCGGCGGCGGGTCCACCCGGACCGGCAGCGGGGCGCTGAAGCGTACGCAAGGCGCACCCTCGGCGAGTTCACCGGGATCCGCCCGGCACTGCAGCCCGGGTATGCCGGTCTCGATCGCCACCTGCCCGTCCTCGACGCGGCGAGTCTCCCAGCCGAGCCGTCCGGCGGTCTCCTGCAGGGCTTCGACGGACCAGTCCCCCCACTCGGCGCCTCGGGCGGCGAGCAGCGTTCGAGCGAGTGTGTCGGCGGCAGGCATCACGGAGACGGCCATGCTCGACATGGTCACAGGACACGGGCCGATCGGACCAGACCCTTTACCGATCCGCGCTCGAAAAGATCGTCGCCGAACCCGCGCCCCCACACGTGTCCGCCGCGATCCGCATCGCCTCCACCGTCACGCCGACACACACCCGCGGCCGCCCGAAGGCCCCGTCCCACCCGCGGCACTGTGCCCTCGACCGCTCGCCCCTCACTCCCTCGCTCCCGACCCCTCCGCCCCTCGGCCCCTCGGCCCCTCAACCCCTCGGCCCCTCGGCCTCGCCCCCGCCCCCACAACCCGGCCGTCACAACAAACTGGTCTCCGGATACTTGCCGCTGGGCGTGACGATCGTCCCCGCGTTGCCCCGGAGGATCTCCGCGGCCTGATCGAGCGCGCCGATGGCCGCCATGTCGCCGGTCATCTCGACGAAGCGGCAGATCGCGTCGACCTTGGGGCCCATCGAACCGGCCGGGAAGTCCCCCGCGCGCAGTTGCATGGGGGTGGAGTTGGTGATCTCCTGCGCGTCGGGTTGTCCGAATCCGCGGACCACTCGGGGGACGTCGGTGAGCAGCAACAGCACGTCCGCGTCCAGGGCCTCGGCCAGCAGGGCCGCGGTCAGGTCCTTGTCCACCACGGCCTCGACGCCGGTGAGTTGGCCGAGTTCGTTGCGGACCACCGGGACACCGCCGCCGCCCGCGCACACCGCGACCGCCCCGGAGGCGAGCAGTTGCCGGATCAGTCGGGTCTCCACGACCCGCGCGGGCTTGGGCGAGGGCACCACCCGGCGCCACCACTTGCCGTCCGGCTTGACGATCCAACCGCGCTCGTGGGCCAGTCGCTTGGCCTCGTCCTCCTCGTACACCGGGCCGACGAACTTGGTCGGATCCTGGAACGCGGGGTCGGCGGTGGAGACCAGGGTCTGGTTGATCAGCGAGCACACCTGCCTGCCCGGCAGCGCGTTCTGTAGGGACTGGAGCAGCCAGTAGCCGATCATGCCCTGCGTCATCGCGCCCAGGACGTCGAACGGGTAGGGCTGGGTGAGCGTTTGGTCGGCGGCGGACTGGAGGGCGAGCACGCCGACCTGGGGGCCGTTGCCGTGGGTGACCACGAGTTCGTGTTCGCGTGCCAGCGGGGCCAGCGATTTGACCGCCTTTTGAATGTTTTGAAGCTGGATGTCGGCGTCGGGCCTGTCCCCGCGCTGAAGCATCGCGTTTCCGCCGAGGGCGACGACGACGCGCATGGTGGATCCCTTCGGTTCGGGCGGCGAGCGCGAGCGGCCGTCGACCGCTCACCTCGTCGCGGCAAAGCGAACGAGTGGGGCAAATAGGGTGTTCCACAATCACGTGCGGCCCGGGTACCGGTTGGTCCGGTGCCCGGGCCGCGCCGTTCCTCGTACCGCGCTCTAGTCGCCGAGTGTGGCGACCATGACCGCCTTGATCGTGTGCAGGCGGTTCTCGGCCTCGTCGAAGACGATCGAGAAGTCCGACTCGAAGACCTCGTCGGTGACCTCCAGCGCCTCCATGCCGGTCTTCTCGAAGATGTCCTGGCCGACCTTGGTGTGGCGGTCGTGGAACGCCGGGAGGCAGTGCATGAACTTGACCTTGGGGTTGCCGGTGGCCTTCACCACGTCCATGTTGACCTGGTACGCCTTGAGTTGTGCGATCCGGGTGTCCCACACCTCCTTGGGCTCGCCCATCGACACCCACACGTCGGTGTAGAGGAAGTCCACGCCCTTGACGCCTTCCCCGACGTCGGCGGTGTGCGTGATCCGGGCACCGGTCCCGGTCGCGATCTCCTTGGCCTTGGCGACGATCTCCGCGTCGTTCCACAATTCCTCGGGCGCGACCATGCGTACGTCCATGCCCAGCATCGCGGCGGTGATCATCAGCGAGTTGCCCATGTTGTTGCGGGCGTCGCCGAGGTAGGCGAACGAGACCTGGTGCAGCGGCTTGTCCGAGTGCTCGCGCATGGTGAGCATGTCCGCGAGCATCTGCGTGGGGTGCCATTCGTCGGTCAGGCCGTTCCACACCGGCACGCCCGCGTACTTGCCGAGTTCCTCGACGTACTCCTGCTTGCTGCCGCGATATTCGATGCCGTCGTACATCCGCCCGAGCACCCGCGCGGTGTCCTTCATCGACTCCTTGTGCCCGATCTGCGAGCCGCCCGGGTCGAGGTAGGTCACGCCCGCACCCTGGTCGTACGCGGCGACCTCGAACGCGCACCGGGTGCGGGTGGAGGTCTTCTCGAAGATCAGCGCGATGTTCTTGCCGACGAGACGCTTGCGCTCGTTGCCCGCGTACTTCGCGGCCTTCAGGTCCGCGGCGAGGTCGAGCAGGTGGTTGAACTCCTTCGGAGTGAAGTCCAATTCCTTGAGGAAGTTGCGGTGACGCAGGTTGAAGGCCATGGCTCCAGGCTTCTCTTCGTGCGGGATCGAAAGGTCGGTGGACGAGTCGGGCGGGTCGGGCGGGTCGGCCGATTCGTCGACGGATCGGCAAACCGCCAGGTTAGACGGCCTCGCGCTCCACCGGACAGCTCATGCAGCGCGGCCCACCGCGACCGCGGCCGAGCTCGCTGCCCCGGATGGTGACCACCTCGATGCCGTGCTTGCGCAGGTAGGTGTTCGTGGTGACGTTGCGTTCGTAGGCGAAGACCACACCGGGCTCGACCGCGAGCACGTTGCAGCCGTCGTCCCATTGCTCGCGCTCGGCGGAGCGTACGTCCTGGGTCGCGGTCAGCACCCGGATGTCGGACAGGTCCAGGGCGTTCGCGATCGCCTTGTGCATGTCGTGTGCCGGGTGGTCGGTGACCTTGAGCTCCTTGACGTGCTCGCCCGGTTCGATCGTGTACGACGGCAGCATGCCCATGCCCGCGTACTTGGTGAAGGTCTCGCCGTCGAGCATCGTCATCACCGTGTCGAGGTGCATGAAGGCGCGTTTCTTCGGCATGTTCAGGGCGACCACCTTCGTCGCGGAACCATGCTTGAACATCGCCCGCGCGAGCGCCTCGACGCCCTGCGGGGTGGTCCGCTCGCTCATCCCCACCAGGACCGCGCCGTTGCCGATGACCAGGACGTCGCCGCCCTCCATCGACGCGGGGAAGCTGCTCTGGCCCGGGTTCCACACGTTGAAGTCGCCCTTGGCGAAGTTGGGGTGGTAGTTGTAGATCGCCTCGAAGTGCACGGTCTCGCGCCGCCGGGCGGGCATCATCATCGCGTTCACCGCGACGCCGTCGTAGACCCAGCACGAGGTGTCCCGGGTGAAGATGTGGTTGGGCAGCGGCTTGAGCACGAAGTCGTCCACGTCCATCGTGTGGAACGCGACGCTGTGCGGTTCCTGCATCATCTCGAGGATCTCGCGCTTGGTGATCCCGCCCACCAGGTAGCGCACCAGCTCGTTGGTGTCGAAGCCCTCGAACAGGCCGCGCAACTCGTCCACCGCCAGCAGGCCGAACTCGCGTTCGTCGAAGACCCGGTCCAGCACCATCTTCTTGGCCGCCGGCTCGCCCGAGAGCGTCTCGCGCAGCAGGTCGGTGAACAGGTGCACACGAATGCCCCGATCGCGCAGCGCGTCCGCGAAACCGTCGTGCTCCTCGCGGGCCCGCTTGACCCACAAAACGTCGTCGAACAGGAGTTCGTCCTTGTTCGTCGGGGTCAGCCGCTTCATCTCCAGATCCGGGCGGTGCAGGATCACCTGCTTGAGTCGACCGGTCTCCGACTCGACGTGGAACCCCATGGATGGTCCTCCTGACCGTTGCGAACTGCGGTGTGCCTTCCGGCCATCGGGACCGGCTCCGGTTCTGCTTCCGACGGTGCTTCCGGTTCTCGTGCCGTGTGCGCCTGCGGATGATGTTTCCGATTTCGAGGGGTACGACGCGCGCCGGGCGCACACCGCGCTACTCGCGCACGGCGTGGGTCGCGCCCTCGGCTCCGACGCGGGTCGCCTCCGTGCCGCCGGGGCCGTACGCGCCGCGCGCGGCCCTGACCCGGAGGTGGACCGGGATGCCGAGCAGCAGCATGGCCAGGCTCTTGAGCACCGCCTCCGTGCCCGCGCCGTGGAGCATCCACAGGGTGAACAGCAAGCCCACGACGGCGATGGTGAGGTCCTTGGCCAGTGCCGCGCGAGTGACCGCGCGCTCGCCGGTGACCAGCCAGAACAGTTGCGCCGACACGGAGGACAGGTAGGGGATCACGGTGGTGACCGTGGCCAGGAGCAGGATCGTCTCGAACGCGTCCTCGGACCACACGTGGTTCACCGCGACCACGACCGAGGTCAGGACGGCGGCGACCAGGACGCCGAATACCGGCACGCCCGCCCGGTTGAGGGCGGCGAACCGCCGGGGGAACACGCCGTCCTTCGCCGCCGCGTACGGCATCTCGGCGCACAGCAGGGTCCAGCCGTTGAGCGCGCCGATGCCGGAGACGATCGCCATCGCGGCCATCACGCCGCCCCAGGGGCCGCCGCCGAACATGTGGTTCAGCGCGTCGGAGAACGGTGCGGACGAGTCGACGAGTTCGGCGTGCGGGACGGTCCCCATCACCGCGATCGTGCTCAGCATGTACACGGCGGCACAGGCGAGCGTGCCGTGGATCGAGGCCCTGCCGATGTTGCGTTCGGGGTTCTCGACCCTGCCGGCGGCCACGGACGCGGCCTCGATGCCCGAGTAGGCGAACACCACCAGCGCCGCGGAGACCTGCAACGCGCCGAGGAAGTTCTTGCCGCTCGTGTTGAACTCGCCGAAGTTGCCGCTCTCGACGAAGAACAGGCCGACGACGGCCACGAACATCAGCGGGACGACCTTGAGCACGGTGGTCACGACCTGGAACAGGCCCGTGTTCCAGGTCCCGGACAGGTTGATCAGGGCCGGGATCCACAGGCCGACCAGGGCGATCGTGATCTTGCCGGGTGTGGAGTCCCAGTGCAGGAAGTAGTTCACGTAGCCGACCCAGGCCACCGCGATGGCGGCGTTGCCGACCCAGGCGGTGATCCAGAACGACCACGCGGTCAGGAAGCCGGGGAACTCGCCGAACGCGGCGCGGGCACAGGCGTACGGACCGCCGGCCGCCGGGACGCGCGCGCCCAGTGCGCCGAGAATCGCCGCGATCGCCAGGGCGCCGACGGTGACCAGGCCGAGGGCGAGGATGCTGATCGTGCCGTACTTGGCGAGCGTGGCCGGCAGCAGGAAGATCCCGGTGCCCAGGACGCCGCCGACCACGAGTGCGGTCGCCTGCGGGAGGCCGAGGGTGCCCTGCGAGGTCTCGCCCGCCGCGGGTGCGGGCGCCGGCGACGAGGTCTCGGGTGCGGTCGCCGGCGAGGACGTGGGGGTCGTGGGATCCACCACGTGGCTCATCGCTGCTCCTCCGTGTGTCGAGGCGATCCGGCGCCGCGGGTTCGGCTCCGCTTTCCACCACGTTCGGATCCTGCACCCGGAACCGGGCGCGCACCTCCGACACAGGTCACCACCTGCGGCGTCGCTGGAACCTCTCGACGCGGGACCGTCGATCCGCCTCGATCGGCACAGGACACTGAAGCGACATACCCGAAACTTTCCGGCAATCACGCACGCAGGGGCGGCATCCGTGTCGCCACGGATACCGCCCCTGCTGCGAACAGGTGACGCGGACTCAGAGCCTGGGGTCCACCGGCTCCGATTCCAGCGCGAGTACGGCGAAGACCGCCTCGTGCACGCGCCACAGCGCCTCGCCGGCCGCCAGTCGGTCCAGCGCCTCGGCACCCAGCGCGTGCTCACGCAGCGCCATCGAACGCTTGTGGCCCAAGCCGCGATCGCGCAACCGCTCCAGGTTCACCGGTTCGGTGTAGTCGGCGCCGTAGATGATCCGCAGGTACTCCGGACCACGGCACTTGACCCCGGGCTGCACACGTCGGTTCGCCACTCGCGCGGCCTCGCCCGCGAGTGGTTTGACGACCATGCCCTCACCGCCGGCCGCGGTCAGCGCGGTCCACCACTCGACGCCCGCCGCGACCTGTTCGTCGTCGGTGACGTCCACGACCAGTCGACCGGTGGGCGCGAGCAGCCCCGAGGTGTCGGCCGCCACCAGGCGGTCGGCGAGCGCGAGATGCCACGCGTGGTCCCGGCCCAGGTAGGACCCGCCGCGCCCGGCGAGCACCTGGAACGGCGCGAAGCGCAGCCCCGCGAGACCGTCGGTCTCCCAGCAGTACCGGCCGTACGCGTCCACGAAGGCGTGCGCGTTCGCCTCGCGGTCCCGGATCCGGTCGGCGAGTTCGCCGACGTCGATCCCGCGTTCGAGTGCGCGCGCCAGCGCGGCGCCGGCGACCGGCAGCGCGGAGGTCGCGGCCGCGCCCACCGACGCGTACTGCTGCCGCAACAACTCCTGCGCCTTCGCCGACCACGGCATCAGCTCGGCGTCGAACAGCAACCAGTCGGTGTCCAGTTCCGCCCACAGCCCCGCCGCGTCGATCGCCGCCCGCAGGCGGTCCAGGAAGCCGTCGGTGGTGGCGCGGTCGGGGAAGAAGCCGCGGCCGGTGCGGGTCCACACCGCGCCCACGCCCATCCCCTCGTCCACGCCGAACGCCTCGCGCGCGACCGCCTCGTCCCGGCACACCAGGGCGACCGCGCGCGAGCCCATGTGCTTCTCCTCGCAGATCACCGTGGTGACCCCGTCCGCGCGGAACTGCGCGAACGCCTCGGCCGGGTGTTCGAGCAGGCCCGGCAGCGTGCTGGTCGCGCACGGGGCCATCGTCGGCGGCAGGTACACCAGCCAGCGCGGGTCGATGGCGAACCGGCTCATCACCTCCAGGGCCGCCGCCGCGTTCTCCTGACGTACCGTCACCCTGCCCGCGCCGGCCGTCTCGACGTGCCGGCGACCGACCCCGCCGGGGTTCAGGTCGAGCACGTCGCCCAGGTCGAGGGTGCGCCCGTCCCGACCACCGGGGGCCTCCGAGGCCAACGGTCGCACCGGCTCGTACCAGACCTGCTCGGCCGCCACGGCGACCAACTCGCGCTCCGGCCAGCGCAGCGCGGTCAGCTCACCGCCGAACACCGCGCCGGTGTCCAGGCAGATCGTGTTGTTCACCCACACGGCACGGGGCGTGGGCGTGTGGCCGTAGACCACGGTGGCCTTGCCCCGGTACTCGTCGGCCCACGGGTAGCGCACCGGCAGACCGTACTCGTCGGTCTCCCCCGTGGTGTCGCCGTACAGCGCGAAGCTGCGCACCCGCCCGGACATCCGACCGTGGTACTTCTCCGGAAGACCCGCGTGGCACACCACGAGCCTGCCCTCGTCGAGCAGGTAGTGGCTCACCAGGGACTCGCAGAAGTCGACCACCTCGGCGCGGAACTCCTCGCTCTCCGCGGCCAGTTGTTCGAGCGACTCGGCCAGGCCGTGGGTGGTCTTGACCTGCCGCCCCTTGAGCGCGCGCACCAACTTGTTCTCGTGGTTGCCCGGTACGCACAGCGCGTGTCCCGCGCCGACCATGCCCATCACCAGGCGCAGCACGCCCGGCGTGTCCGGTCCCCGGTCCACGAGGTCGCCGACGAATACGGCGGTGCGGCCCAGGGGGTGTACGGCGTCGACCGGGCGCCCCACGTCGTCGCGGGTGATCCCGTAGCCGAGCTCGACCAGCAGCGTCTCCAACTCGGCGCGGCAGCCGTGGATGTCGCCGATCACGTCGAACGGCCCGGTCAGGTGCCGCAGGTCGTTGTATCGGCGCTCGTGCACGATCTCGGCGCGGGCGACCTCGTCCACGCCGGAGAGCACGTGCACCTTGCGGAAGCCCTCGCGTTGCAGGCCGCGCAGCGAGCGGCGCAGGTCCCGGTGCTGGCGCTGGACCACGTGCGGGGGCAGGTGCATCCGGTCCGGGCGCTCGGCGTTGCGTGCCTGGCACTCGGCCTCGGGGATGTCGAGCACGATCGCGACCGGGAACACGTCGTGGTCGCGGGCGACCTTGACCAGGTGCGCACGGGCCTCGCGCTGCACGTTGGTCGCGTCCACGACGGTCAGCCGGCCGGACGCGAGCCGCATCCGGGCGACGTGGTGCAGCAGGTCGAACGCGTCGCCGGAGGCGGCCTGGTCGTTCTCGTCGTCGGCGACCAGGCCGCGGAAGTAGTCGGAGGAGAGCACCTGGGTGGGCTTGAAGTGGGTGCGGGCGAAGGTCGACTTGCCCGCGCCCGTGGTGCCGATCAGGACCACCAGGCACAGGTCGGGCATGGTCAATGCGCGGCGGGCGCTCGCGTCGTGGGTCATGCCGTGGCTCCGGTGCCTTCGTCGTTCGCGGTGGGGGTGGGGATGGAGGCGGGGATGGGGGTGTCGATGGGTCGGGGGGCCTCGGCGGCTCGCGCGGTGCCGGCGGGTTCGGTCTCGGTTCGGGTGAACACGGCCATCTGGGTGGAGGGGCCGACCTCGGGGTCGACCTCGCCGACCGGTTCGAAGCGGGCCGCGTAGCCGTACTTGGCGGCCGCCCGCTCGGCCCACGCGCGAAACGTGGCGCGGTCCCATTCGAAGCGGTGGTCGCCGTGCCGCATGGCGCCGGCCGCGAGGCCTTCGCCGCCCGGCTCCTCGGGGGCGTAGCGGATGTTGTATTCGACGTTGGGCGTGGTCACCACGACGGTGGCCGGCCGGGCCGCGCCGAGCACCGCGTACTCCAGGGCGGGCAGGCGCGGCTCGTCCAGGTGCTCGATCACCTCGCACAGCACGGCCGCGTCGTAACCGACGAGCCGCTTGTCGGTGTAGGTCAGCGCACCCTGGATCAGCCGCACGCGGTCGCGCTGCCGTTCCGACATCCGGGCGAGCTTGAGCTTGCGCTCCGCGATGGTGAGCGCGCGGGTGGACACGTCGACCCCGACGATCTCGCGGAAGCGCGGCTCCCGGAGCATCGACCCGATCAACTTGCCGTCGCCACAGCCCAGGTCGAGCACGCGCTCGGCCCCGGCCGCCCGCAGGGCCGCGAGGATCGCGTCCCGCCGCTGCCTGGCGAGCGTCACGGGCCGCTCGTCCTCATCCGCGCCCGCGACCACGGCGTCGGCGGTCGCCGGCGTGGTCGCGAGCGCCTCCTCCGCGGCGACATCGCCGGCGCCCGCGCCTGCGGGGGCATCGCCCGCGCCCGCAGGCGCGGTCGCCCCGGTCGCGGGGGCACCCGCGGGCGCCCCCGCCGGCGTCGCGCCCACGCCCTCGGGCACGTCCGCGGCCGAAGCGGCGCTCGCGACCGCGCTCGCGACCGCGTCCGCGGCCGACTCCTCCGCCGCCCCCGCGTCCTCCTCGACCTCGTCCGGTACCGCGTTGTCCAGGTTCTCCGGCGCGGTCTCGTCGATCTCGGCGAGCCGCTCGATCGCACTGCGGGTGAGGGTGTGTCGCCGCGAGAGGTACCGGCTCGCGATCAGGTCCCGGTCCGGGTGCGCCGACAACCAGCCCTCGCCGGCGCGGAGCAGCTTGTCCACCTCGTCGGGTGCGACCCAGTAGTGCTTCGCGTTGTCCAGCACCGGCAGCAGCACGTACAACTGCCGCAGCGCCTCCGCCAGCGGCATCGTGCCGGTCAGCGCGAGCCGCACATGACGCGAGTCGCCCCACGCCGGGAAGCGCGGATCCAGCGGAATCGGCTCGATCGCCACCTGCCATCCCAGCGGCTCGAACAGCCGCCGGACCATCTCCTCGCCACCGCGCGCGGGCAGCGCGGGCACCTCGATCTCCAACGGCAGCGGCGTCGCGGGCAGTTCGGGCCGCGCGTCGCAGCGCCCCTGCATCGCGGTACGGAAGACCGTGCCGAGCGCGACCGCGAGCAGCGACGAGGCGGCGTAGGGCCGGTCGTTGACGTACTGCGCGAGCGCGAGGTCGGGCGAGCCCTTGGCGCCCTTGCCCCGCTTGACCCCGCGCGTGAGCGCGATCGGGTCGACGTCGAGCAGCAGCGCCGCGGTGCAGCGCGTGTCGTCCGCCTCGGGGTAGAACACGTGTGCTTCGCCGTAGGTCGTGGAGAACCGTTGCGCCTTCCCGGGATGCTTGTGCAGCAGGAAGCCGAGGTCGGTGGCGGGCTGATGAGTGGTTGCGATGGTCAGGAACACCAGGCCGATTATGTGCCAGACGCCCACGCGCCGACGATCGCTTTTCACCGGTCCGCGCCGGCACTCCGTACCCTCGGCACGCTCTCGACGCACCCTCGCCGTACCTCCCTTCCCGCGGAGCCCTCACCCGCCGACGCCACCGGCAACGTCGCCATCGACGCCACCTCCGTCCCCATCCCCGTCCCCGTCCCCATCGACGTCGACGTCGACGTCGACGTCGACCGACAGTTCCACCGCCATACGGCTCGCCGCCCCAGGCGCGCTCGCGACCTCTCGCGGGCTGTGCTGGCGCAGGCTGCCCAGGTCGATCGACACGTCCCGTTCGGCGGCCGCGCGCACGAGCGCGGCGAACGCCGGGTGGACGGCGGTGCCGTCGTCGGGGTCGTCGTCGGTGACCACGTGGTCCGTGCACAGTTCGCGTCCGGCCGGACGTACGCCGGCGATCGTCCGGCGGCCCGGGACGGACCAGCCCTCGGGAACCGGTTCGGCCAGCGGCAGGCACAGGGCGACCTCTGCCCCGGCCGCGTCGGCGGGGCGTCCCAGATCGAGCCAGAAGGCGCCGGTGGGTGCGATGCCGTCCGCGTGCAGGCTCGCGTACAAGTCGAGCAGGGCGCCCTCGATCGCGACGTCGGCGTCCACGACGTCGCCGTCGGGGCCCTCGATCACGGGTTCGGCGTCCTCGGGCGTCGCGACGTACTCGACGACGCCGACCCACGCCTGGGGCCCGGTCCGGCGCAGTCGCACGTCGTAGTCCACGTCGGCGCCGGCGAGCACCCGCTCCGCCGCCGCGATCGCCCGGTCCTCGCGTGCCCGTTCGGATCGGATCGCCTCCCGGCGCGCCCGCAACGCCTCGTGCGCGGAACCGCCGTCGCCCATCGCGGTGCGGATCGCCGCGAGCGGCACGCCGGCCGCACGGAGCGCGCGGACCAGGCCCGCCTGTTCGAGTTGGCCGATCGTGTACCGGCGGTAGCGCGTGTGCGGATCCACGTCCGCGGGCACCAGCACGCCCTGTTCGTCATACCATCGCAGCGCCTTGACGGTCAGGCCCGTGGCGCGCGCGAAGTCTCCGATGCCGAGGAACATCCCCATCACCTCCCGATCGACCACAGTGCCCTCTCCCGTGACGGGAGGGTCCACCGCGGGGGCACCGGGAGGGCCGGCGCATGCGCACGCGAAGTTCCGTCGGCCGGAACCGGGAGGCCGGCGCACACGCGCGGGAAGCTCCACCGCGCGGGCGTCGGAAGGGCCGCCGCAGGGGCACGGGGATGTCCCACTGCAGGGGCGCCTACCGCAGGGGGGCGCGCCGCCACGATCGTCGCGATCGCGGCGGGCGCGCGGCCCGGATCACCAGTCGTCGGGCTCGGTGACGGTCAGCAGGCGGACGAATCTCTCGTAGGACACCTGGCAGCTCTCCAGGCGCTCGTAGGTGCGGGCCGACAACGCGACGGGAGCGCTGGGTTCCAGAGCCACGCTCCAGAACCAGCCCGGCGCTCCGGTGGCCCGTCCGATCACGGGCACGAGGTCGACCACCCGGCGACGCAGCCGGTCCAGCTCGATACGGCAGGCCCCCGCCGTGACATGGCCCCGAGCGGACCGCGCGAGCACGCGGCCGTTCGGGGCGATGAGCCGCCACCGCACGTGCTGCTCGGCGTCCAGGTGGACGTCGTAGCGCGCGTGCCGTTCCGGCGTACCGTCCGGGGCCCGCGACTCATCCGAAGCGACCGGCGACATAGTCGGCCGTCCGGGGGTCGCGGGGGGCGCCGAAGATCGCGGTGGTGGGTCCGGCCTCGACGATGTGGCCGGGGGTGTTCTCCGCCGCGAGGAAGAACGCACAGTGGTCGGAGACACGTTGGGCCTGCTGCATGTTGTGCGTGACGATCACGATGGTGACGTCGTTGCGCAGCTCACCGATGGTGTCCTCGATCCGCCGGGTGGAGGTCGGGTCGAGCGCCGAGCAGGGCTCGTCCATGAGCAGCACGTCCGGGTCGACCGCCAGGGAGCGGGCGATGCAGAGACGTTGCTGCTGGCCCCCGGAGAGCGCGCCGCCGGGTTGCCTGAGCCTATTTCTCACCTCCATCCACAGGCCGGCCCGAACCAGCGAGGACTCCACGACGGCGTCCTTGTCCGCGTTGCGCACGCCGGTCAGCTTCAGGCCGGCGACCACGTTGTCGTAGATGGACATCGCCGGGAACGGGTTGGGCTTCTGGAAGACCATCCCGACCCGGCGCCGGGTCTCGATCGGGCGGCGGGTGGAGTCGTAGATGTCCTCGCCGTCGAGCAGGACCCGGCCCGCGAGTTGGGCGCTGGGCACGAGTTCGTGCATCCGGTTGAGGATGCGCAGGAACGTGGACTTGCCGCAGCCGGACGGCCCGATCAGGGCCGTGACGGAGTTGGCCGCCATTACGAGGTCGACGCGTTCGAGCACCTTGTGGGTGCCGAACCAGGCGCTGACGGCCTCCGCGGTGAGCGTGGAACCACGCCCGCCGGCGGATTGGGCCGGTAAAGGCTGGGTCTCGGCTGCGGGAGCGAGAGTCGTCGCACCGCTGTCCGGGCTGGTCACGTGCGGAGCCTCCGGGGTGTGGAGTGGGACGGGACGAGAACCGGCGTCAGAGCGTCGCCGGGAGTACGCGAGCGGCGGATTCGTACAGTGCCCACACGACGGCGAGCACGACCGGGGTGCCGAGCAGGAGCGTGACTCGGCGATCGGGATGGCGGCGCAGCGCCCAGGCCAGGACGACGAGCACGAGCGTGAACGCCTGTGCCCACAGCAGCAGTCGCACGCCGGCGTCCGCGTAGCCGCCGGTGCCCTTCTCGTCCGCGCGTAGACCTTGCGGACGGCGGCCCTCCTGGGCCTTGGGGGCGCCCTGCAGTTCGGCGATGACCACGGTGCGGCCGCCGGGCCGGATCCACGAGTCGGCGGTGATCAGCACGAGCCGGTTCTCCCGGCCGGGCGCGAGCACGTCGTCCTTGCCGTTGGTCACATGCCGGCGCTCGATCACCTTGTAGGTGAACTCGCCCTGCTGGGTGGTGGCTTCGATGCGCTGGCCGACGCGCAGTTTGCCGATGTCCTGGAACGGGCCGCCGAAGGTGTGTGCGCGGCCCATGATCACGCTGTGTCCGCCCTGGCCGGGCAGACCGCTGGTGCGCAGGTGTCCGGGTCCCTTGGCGAGCGAGTCCGCGGTGGTGCCCTCGACCACGACCTGTCTGAGGCCGATCGCGGGGATCCGCAACATCGCCACGGGGCTGCCCTTGTCGATGGTGCCGCCGAGCGGACCGACGTCGCGGTAGAGCTCGTCGGAGAGCCGGTCGGCCAGGATGCTCTGGTCGCGCGCCTGTTGGATGTCGGAGACCACGTACAGGTAGCCGACGAAGCCCGCGATGAGCAGCGCGAGCAGCGCGACCGACGCGCCGGCGATCGTGTACGGGTCGGGGCGCCCCGCACCGGGCTTGCTCGCGCTCGCGGGCGGTCGCGCGCCGGTGCCCGCGGGTGCGCTCGCAGGCGTCGATGCGGTCGCGGGGACGGTCGCCGGCGCGGTCGCGGGCACCTTGGAGACGGTGTCGGCGGTCATGCGGCTGCCCCCTGGCGACCGATCAGGCGCAGGACGGCGGCCACCGGTGGTGGCCAGTCGCCGGTGCGGCGCTTGTGCCCGAGCGAGAGCAGCACGGGGCAGGCGAGCAGGGCGGCCCCGCTCACGCACATCAGGATCAGCAGCACGACCGCGGACGGGTCGCCGGCGAGCGCGTCCTTGATCACGTTGGCGACCGAGGGGAAGGGATTGTTGTCGGCGGGCGGAGCGGCCGCGCCGACGGGGGCGGTGGTGGGCGCGGTCGACGGCGCCGCGGTCGGGGTCGTGCTCGGGTCGGTCACCGGCGGGGTGTTCGGGTTGCCCGTGTTGCCGGCGCTCGTGCCCGCCGAGGTGCCGGCGTTGTTGTTGTTGCCGCCCTGGTCGACCGGCGGCGCGGTGGTGGGCGGCGGCTCGCCGGTCCACTTGGGCGCGGCGGCGATCTTCTGCCGGGCGGCGGCGATCTGCTGCTTCTGGGCGTCGCTGAGCGGGATGTAGCCGGGCGGCAGGCTGCCGGGCTGGAAGCTCCCGGTCTGCACCTGGCCGGCGCCGGCCGCGTAGGCGAGGAAGGCGTCGATCTTGGCCGCCTTGGCGGCGGTGAGTTTGTCCGTGGAGACCATCGCCACGTCGGTGACGGTGAGCGGGTAGGCGTTCGCGACCGTGCTCTGGAAGTCGTTGGTCAGCGTCACCCCGTCCGGCCCCGGCTTGGCGGCGGCGAGGCCGGCGCGCACGGTCGCGGGGTCGGTCGGGTCGACGAAGTTGCCCGCCGCGTTGCGAATCTTGGCCACCGGCGTGCCCATCCGGGTGGCCGCCTCGACCGAGGTGATCGCCATGACGCTGTGGAAGCCGTACTTGTCCTGGCCGTCGTCCTTGGGGCCGACGTCGGTCATCGAGCGGTTGGTCGGCACCGAGTTGCCCAGCCGGTTGACGATGTCCTCGTAGACCGTCTGCGGCACGTTCACGTCGACGAGCATCTCCAGGCGGTTGGTGTACACCGCGAGCGGATAGCCGACGCTGCCCACGCGCCACTCGGGAGGACACACCACGTTGTTCTGGTCCGGTGTGCCCGAAAGCCACGCCAGGGTCTCCCGGTCGGAGGCCAGCCACGTGGTCAGCGCCCAGATGGTGTCGTCCTGGACGCCCCGCAGGATCGGGGTCCGGATGTTCCCGGGCCAGTTGCGGGTGTCGTTGATGGCGGTGAACTCCGGGTCCGTCCACAACGACCTGATCGAACCGGGCGTCTGCGGCGCGGCCGGATACGCGCCGGTGATCAGCTTCGCGATCAGACGGGGCGTCAGTTTCATCGACGGAATGGGCAGGTGGGTCTGCACGTCGTCGATGTTGAACGCGAACGCCAGCGCCCCGTTGGTCAGCGGCGCGTACACCGTCTTGGCCTTGTCACGGATGCCCGGCAGCGGTACCGGACGGGCCTGGTCGAGTGCGCCGCCGATCGGCTGCTGGGTGACGCCGATGTCGACCCCGTCGCTGAGGAAGACCTCGCGACCGCTGGGTCCGGAGCCGGCGCTCACCGTCATGTTGACCGCGTTGTTCCGGGCGGAGCACAGGCCGAACACCCACGAGGCACCCGCCTGGGTGAACTCGCCGGAACCGTTGACCGACAGGTCCGGATGCTCCATGCCCGGGCAGGCGTCGGGAGTGGGTACGAAGGACAGCGGCGTGAACGCGGCCTGCCCGGCGGCGAAGGCCAGTTCCATGTCGGTGTCCCGAGGCGCCAGGGTGTCGCCCAGGAGCACGGTCGACAAGGGCCGGAAGGAAGTGGCGGTGCTTGTCTCGTCGGGCATCACGAACACCGCGATCGAGCACGCCTGCCGGTCGGAGCAGCCGAGTTCGGCCAGTTGCAGGGCGGGCCGCACCTGGATCCAGACCTGTCCGGATCCGTCCGCGGCGGTGGGCAGCCCGGTCTGCTTGGTCGCCAGCCCCGGCGGCAGTCCGTCGGGTTGGCCGATCTCCTGGCCGTTCTGCGTCCAGCGCGGCGCCCAACAGTCCCGAGGCTTGGGCGTGGTGCCCTTGCACTGCATCACCACGATGCTGTTGGTCCCGGCGGCGAGCGTGAAGCCGGTCCACTTCACCAGGATGCGCTGGTTGACCAGGTTGGCGCTCTGCGACACGGTCACCGCGGGCCGGCCCGGCTCGGCCGCGCCGGCGGAGCCCGCGACCACGCTCAGCCAGCCGGCGAGCAGGGCCACGCACAACGCGAGAATGCCGGCGACGGACAGGGCTCGCCCGTCCGACGAGGCGGCGGATCGTTCGGTGCCCGTCACGGCGACTCCACTTCTTTCGCCCGCGTTCGGAATCGACTCCCGGCGAGGACGACCCGCGCCGATCCTCGCGCGGCGCGGCGGCACCGCGGGAGCGAAAACCGGCACGGTGTTCGAAAGTTCGCCTGCGCCGCACGGACCGGACATCTCCCGGTCACCCGGCTCGACCGGATCGACCGACTCACCCGGCTCGACCGACTCAACCGACATCGGGCCCACGTCCTCGACCGAGGCGGCTGTACAGGAACGGGGCGCCGAACACGGCCGCCGCGAGGCAGACCAGGGTCAGCGCGTAGAACCACACCGGTGGCAGCGGTGGCGAGTCGCCCGCCTCGACGGATCCCGCGCTGACGGGCCCGCCGTTCCCCTTGTCCCCGCCGGCCACGACCTCGCCGGTGCCCGCGTCGGGCGTACCGCCGTTGCTCCCGTCCCCACCCTGCGCCCCGGGCGTGCCCCCGGCACCGGGGCCTCCCGCCGTGGGAGTGGAACTCCCGCTCGGGTTGGCCGAGTTGTTGCTGTTGTTCTGGTTGTTGTTGCTGTTCGTGTTGTTGTTCTGGTTGCCGCCGTTCTGCTGCGGCTGCTGCTGTTGCGACTTCTGCTCCGGGGGGACCCAGGACGGGTCGAAGGTCGGGTTCGGGCACGCGTCGAAGTCGGCCTTCGTCGGCTTGTCCAGGTTCGCCGGCATCGCTCCCGGATCCGGCGCGCCGGGGATCGACTTGATCGCCTCGTAGCCGAAGCTGACCAGCTTGGGCGGCAGCGGCGAGTACCCCAGCCGCGGGGCCTGCGCCTGCCCCGCGCACAGGAAGTACTTGATGAACTTGCCGAGCGTCTCGCCCTTGGCCTCGTTGAACGAGAACTGCTTGGCGGCCGGCACGATCATGTAGCTGTAGCTGGAGATCGGATACGCGCGCCGATCGGCGTTGGTGTAGACGTCGTCGAGGATCTGCGTGCTGTCCGGGTTCAGCCGGGCCTTGGTGAGCGCGACGGCCACCGCGTCGGAGGTGGGCTGGACGTACACCCCGCCGGCGTTCTTGACGGAGGCGACCGGGAACTGGCGTTGGAGGGCGTACGCGGTCTCCACGTAGGTGATCGCGCCGTCGCCGTAGCCGGCCGCGACGTAGTTGGCCACGCCCTCGGAGCCCGCCTGCGCCTTGGCCGCGCCCTTGACCGGGAATTCGGAGGTCATCCCGCCGGGGAAGAACGGCCGCCAGATGTCGTTGACCTGGTTGGTCAGGAAGGCGGTGAACTGCGCGCTGGTGCCCGAGCCGTCGGAGCGAACGACCGGGGTGATCGGCGTCGAAGGCAGCGACAGCGCCGGGTTGTCGTCCTTGATCGCCTTGTCGTTCCACAGCTTGATCTGGTTGGTGAAGATCCCGGCGATGGTGCGCGGCGACAGTTGCAGGTTGCGTACCTGCTGGCCGCGGATCTTGAGGTTGTACATGAACGAGGTACCGCCGGCGACGATCGGCAGGTACTTGAACTTGGTGTTCGTGCTCGCCAGCGCCGCGAGTTCGTTGGTCGCCTTGCCGGTGCGGTCGACGTAGTTGCCCTGGAAGGGGATCTCCGACACCGCGAAGTCGACGAGGTGTTGGGAGAAGTCGGTACGTCCGGCGGTGGAGCCGTTCTGGTTGTAGTCGACGGCGAGGCCGCGGGCGGCGACGTCGGCCGCCCACTGCTTGGTCGCGGGCGCGCTCCAGGTGGAGCCGCTGCCGTGGATCGCGGCGGCGGCGGACGCGCTGCCGGCGGGCATCAGGGTGAGCGGGACGGCGAGCGCGGACGCCGTGGCCAGTCGTAGCAAGAGCGCGGGTACGCGCCTGATCCTGGTCATGAGGTGGGCTCCGGGGTGAGGGACTTGGCGACGGCGGTGCGCTGCCGCTTGCGACGCCCGGACTCGCCGGGGGTGCGCCCGCCGATCAGGCGCGCGAGGGTGAACAGCACGAGGACGATCAGCAGCAGGGTGACGCCGGCGCCCCACGCGAGGGAATTGAGCTCGTCGCTGGGCGACTTGTAGTTCTCCCAGATGAAGTACGGCAGCGAGTTCTGCACACCGCTGAAGGGGTTCCAGTTCATCCCCGCGCTGCCGCCCGCGACCAGCAGTACCGGCGCGGTCTCGCCGACCACGCGGGCGCAGCCGAGGATGACCGCGGTCACCAGGCCGCTGCGCGCGGTGGGCAGGACCACGTTCCACAGGGTGCGGAACTCCCCGGCGCCCAGCGCCAACGAGGCCTCGCGCAGCCCGTTGGGCACCAGGCGCAGCACCACTTCGGTGGCGCGGGTGACCACCGGCATCATCTCGACGGACAGCGCGAGCCCCGCGGCCAGGCCGCAGAAGCCCTGGCCCAGTGAGATGACGAAGAAGGCGTAGACGAACAGGCCCGCGACCACCGAGGGGATCGCGGTCATCGCCTCCACGACCACCCGCACCACGGCCGCGAACCGGCCGCCGACCTCGTTCATGTAGATCGCGGCGGTCACCCCCAGCGGAACGCTCAGGACGATCGCGATGCCCATCTGCTGGAACGTGCCGACGATGGCGTGCGCGGCGCCGACCGCGACGCCTTCGGTGCTCAGCGCGCTGAAGTGGCGCTGGGTCGCGGTGAAGAAGTCGGCGTGCAGGATCTGGCCGAAGCCCTTGACGAAGACGTACCCGATCACGGTCGCGACCGTGCCGACCATCAGGGCCGCGCCGGTGGAGATCACCGCGCCCGCCACCCGGTCGCTCGCGGCCACCCGGTCCAGGCGCATGCGGGTGGCGGTGGCGTAGAGCACCAGGAAGCACACGTACGCGGTGATCAGGTATCCCTGCCAGCCGGTGACCGGCAGGATCCGCCCGTAGAGCACCCAGGCGAGGCTCGCGCCCGCGACCCCCGCGCCGAGCGCGACGCCGATGTCGTCGGGGGCCACGCGGCGCAGCGCCACGCGGGCTTCCTCCGGTGGTCGCGGCGCGGTCGCGGGCGGCGGCGCGTCGGGCCCGGGCCGAACGATCGGCTCGGTGACGGTCATCGTCGTGGATCCCCTCGGTGGTGGGTCTGGTGGAGCCGCTGTTCGGTGTTCAGATCTCGGTGGACTTGCCGCTGCGCGAGCGCGCGACCAGCACACCGGCGACGGTGTTGACGGCGAGGGTGAGGACGAAGAGCGCGAGGCCGGCGGCCATCAGCGCGGAGATCGACTCGTTGTCCGCCTCGCCGTACTTCAGGACGATCAACGAGGAGATCGTCGAACCCTGGCCGTCGAGGATGCGGAACGAGAAGTCGGTGTTGAACGAGATGATCATCGCGACGGCGATCGTCTCGCCCAGGGCCCGGCCCAGGCCGAGCATGACCCCGCCGATCATGCCGCCGCGACCGAACGGCAGGACCACCGCGCGGATCACGCCCCAGCGGGTGGCGCCGAGTGCGAGTGCGCCCTCCTTCTCCCCGACCGGCGCCTGGCCGAACACCTCGCGGCTGACCGAGCAGCAGATCGGGATGACCATGGTGGACACGACCACGCCGGAGATGAACAGCGACGAGCTGAACTGGCTGTCCACGAAGCGGGCCTTGACGTCGATCGTGCGGATCTCGAAGATCGGCAGGAATTCCAGGTTCGTGGCGAGCCACCGGCTGACCGGGATCAACTGGGGTTGCAGCACGAAGAAGCCGAAGATGCCGTAGATGATGCTGGGCACCGCGGCCATCAGGTCCACGGTCGAGGTGAGCACGCCGCGCAGGCGCCGGGGCGCGAACTCGGTGATGTACAGGGCCGCGGTGAGCGCGATGGGCACCGCGACCACGAGCGCGACGAGCGCGACCAGGACCGTGCCGGTGAGCAGGCCGCGTACGCCGAACGTGCCGGACTTGGGCTCCCATACGTCCTCGGTCAGGAATCCCCAACCGGCCCGATCCAGTGCGCTGCTGCCCTGGTAGAGCAGATAGCCGCCGATCGCGACGAGCAGCCCCAGGACCAGGATCGCAACGCCGCGCGTGGTCCAGCGGAAGGCGTGGTCGGCCCTGGTCCGGCGTACCACGATCCGCCGGGGCCGATCGATGAGTTCCGGCGACTCGGGTGCGAACACGGGCGGATGTGCCATGGCTGTCGGCTCCTGGAAGCGGGTGGCGAACCGACCTGACCGTTCGTCATGTCGCCCGGCGATCAAGCCGGATGCCCCTCGCCTGGAGACAACCAGAGCGCAGCCCCTCGGCGACTGTCCGCTACGGAAACAACCGGTGCCGAGGGTGTACGGCAGTTGTCATATCCGTGCCGCGCGGGTTGTGGAGTATCCGGTTTCCGTTACAGGCGCGGCCCGTTCGTGTGGGCGCCTCGTGCGGCCCGGTGCCGTTTCCCTGCCGGACATCCCACGACGATCAAGCCGCCGGCAGCGTTGTCGGCGTCGGCCACTGCGGTCGACGGCCAGCAAATGCCAAGAGAGAGTTGAGACTTCGAATGTCCAGCGTCTTCAGCATGCGCAAGACCGCCACCGTACTGGGCACCGCGACCGCCGCCATGGCGCTCGTCGTCGGCGCCAACGCGTCGGCGAACGCGGCCACTTACGTCAACGCCGGTTCGGACACGCTGCAGAACGTCACCGCGGCGCTCGCGTCGGACTATGCCGCCAACGTCGACCCGGGCGGCAACAACTGGATAACCGTGAACGCCGGCGTCCCGGCCGGTGGCCAGGCCACCGGCAAGGCCGCGTGCAACACCCAGTACGGCACCGGCGCGAACCCGTGGCCGAACGGCTCGAGCGCCGGCATCAACGCGCTGCTGGCCGAGCGCGCCGGTACCAGTGCCAACTGCCTCAACTTCACGCGTTCCTCGCGTGGCCCGAAGGCCGGTACCGCCGAGACCACGCTGACCTTCGTCCGCGTCGGTGGCGACGCGGTCACCTGGGCCACCAAGAAGGCCGGCGCGCCCGCCAGCCTGACCGCGGCGCAGCTGCACGGCATCTACGACTGCTCGATCACCAACTGGAGCCAGATCAACGCGAGCCTGTCGGGTGCGATCCAGAAGCACATCCCGCAGGCCGGTTCCGGCACCCGCCAGGAGTTCATCGACAAGGTGCTCGGTGGCTTCGACCCGACCTCGGCCGCGAACGGCGCCTGCGCCGCGACCGTGATCCAGACCGCGCAGGAGAACCGCGGCGACGCGCCGCAGATCACCACGACCGACGCGATCATCCCCTACTCGCAGGCCGCGTACGGCGAGCAGACCACCCCCGCGTCGGGCGTGACCAACCACACCAACGGCTTCACCCCGCGCCAGATCGACAACAAGGCGCCGAACGCGACCGGCTTCATCGGCAACCGCTCGGTCTACTTCGTCTACGACCCGCTGGACACCGAGAGCGACACCGACACGATCGCGTTCATCAACTGGGCCAAGGCCCCGGCTCAGCTCCCGATCTGGCAGACCTTCGGCTTCGTCGCCTAGTCCTGGCCCGAGCCGAACCGCAAGGCGTGACCACTGGCGGGCCGTCCCGAATCGGGGGATCAGGGACGGCCCGTCCCACGGGCCTTCGGGCCCGCGGCGCAACCTCTTCTCGATGAGCGCGGGGCCCCGCGCGAGAACGTTCTCGGTGTCGTGCGCACGACGCGGCCGCCGAGGAACGACAGCAGCGGTGGGTTCGCCCTGGACGACACCGCGACGATCGTGTGCACCAGGGGGCCGAGGCTCCGGCGCAGCTCCCGATCCGGGCCTTCCACGGTTTCAGGCCCTGATCGTCGTCGGACCGACGTGATGTTCCCACTCGGTGCCTTCCCGATCCGATGTCTCGGGAGTCCTCGCGGCACTGTTCACCCTCCGGTGGCGGATCGCTCATCCATCCGCCATCGCGAGCGCCTGACGTTTCCCTCGCGGATGCCCAATCGGCCGCCGCGTGCTGTTTTGCTCGAACCCACTGACCCCGGAAGGGCATTTCATGAAGCTCCGTCGTCTGCTCGCGCTCACGGTCGCGGTTCCGGCCGCGCTCGCGATCGCCTCCGTGCCGGCCATCGCCACGGACGCCGCTCCCACGTCGTCGGCGACCAGCACGCCGGGCACGATCAAGGTGAGCCCGCTGTACGGCCCGGCCGACGCCACCGGCAAGGCGACCGTCCGCGCGAGCGTGCCGTGTGGCCCCGACGCGACCGCGTTCCGGTTCGTCGTGCGTTCGGAGGGCGCCAACGAGCGGGTCTTCGGTGGCTCGTTCCTGGGCACCCCGCTGCCGGCCGACAAGGTCGCGGACACCGCGGTCGTCGGGCTGCGTGCGCTGTTCCCGGTCGGCTCCGCCACCCAGGAAGGTGTCGCGCACAAGCTCGTCGCCCAGTGCTACACGACCGGCGCCGACGGTGTGCTGACCATCACCGAGCCCGCGTCGGTCGACCTGCGCGTCAACTCCGGTGTGTGGAGCTCGCTTTCGCCCGAGGCCCGCGCGCTGCCGACCAAGATCGGCGCGCTGCGCTTCGGTCTGGTCCTGTTCCGCGGCTTCGCGCCCGGTGAGCACGTGGACGGCGCGGTGCGCGCCGCCGACGGCACCTCCACCCCGGTTTCGCTCCAGCCGCAGATCGCGCCCGACGGCACCTGGGGCGGCGCGCTGCTGACGCTCCCGGCGACCGTGGCCGACGGTTCCTACACGCTCGTGCTCTCCGGCACGAACTCGAAGGCGGCCACCTCGGTCGCGATCACCCTCGACTCGTCCCGCCTGTGGTGGTGACGCGGCGTCGGTGACAACGCCTTGGGCCGCCGGGATTCTCCCGGTGGCCCACTTGCGATCCGTCCCCGTTTTCCTTTCTTCTCAACGGAGTTGACCAGATGAGCCTAAGACTCGCGCGCGTGCTGGCATCGTGCGGAGCCGGGCTGCTCGTAATGTCGGCCATGCCGACGCTCGCGGCGGCAGCCGACTCCGGCTCCCCGACACCGACGATCATCGTCGCTCCGGGCACCGGCAAGATCGATACCAAGGTCACGATGAAGGCGACGGTGCCCTGCGCGGAACCGGCCGTCAACTTCCGGTGGACCGTGTCCGGGGGCACGCTCACGACGCCGCGTCTGATCGGTGGCGAGACCGGCGATCCGCTTCCCGCCGATCGCGTCCCCGACCGCACCGCACCGATCCGGTTGTTCCTGGCGGCGACCGATCTCACGGGCACCTTCAAGATGACCGCGCAGTGTGTCAGCGAACTCGGCGAGTTGCTGAGTGAACCCGCGTCGGTCGACATCACCACGGCGGACGGGGCGGACGGCAAGACGTGGAGCGTGGCCGCTCCGCCCACCTCCGAGCCGCCGACCACCGCGCCGCCGACGACGACGCCACCGACCGGCGAGGACGAGACGCTCGTTCTCGATCCCACGACCGGTGAGTTGGGGGCCCGGGCGAGCATCACCGCCTCGAAGGCCTGTCCTCAAGGCGCGACCAAGTTCCTGTTCATCATGACTCCCCCCGGGGGCGGCTCCGAGATTCGCATCGGCGGATTCTCCCCGCAGCCGCTGCCCGCGGACCGCAAGCCGGCGATGACGCCGAAGCCGATCAACCCGAACGGGGCGGCCGGCGACTACCGCATCCGGGCACAGTGCCTGGACGACGCCGGCGCGGTCGTGGCGAACGACCTCGCGCGGGTCAACCTGAAGCTCGAGGGGACCACCTGGAAGGTGGTGGCCACGGTCGTCCCGACCGTGGGCTTCGACGAGGAGATCAAGATTCCCGACGCGACCGGCGTCGAGGTCAACTACTCCCTGTCGTTGACGAACTTCCCCGCGAGCGTCCCGTTCAAGGCCACGGTCACCAAGAAGAACGACACGACCTTCCCTTCGGTCGAGCTGGCCTCGGACCGGACGGACGCCCAGGGTCTCTTCACCGCGGTCCGCTCCGTCTTCCCGCGGACCGGCGCCACGTGGACCGACGGCGACTACATCCTGACGGTGACCGCGTCCGAGACCGGGCCCAAGGTCGAACGCCCCTTCAAGATCACGCTCGTGCACGCCGGAGCCACCAACGGATCGACGACCGGCACCACGACGGGCACCACGACCGGTACCACCACGGGCACCACGACCGGTACGACGACGGGCACCACGACCGGCACGACCACCGGGACCACCACCGGCACCACGGCCGGTGACACCACCGGAACGACCACGGGTACCACCACGGGCACCACGACCGGTACGACGACGGGCACCACGACCGGCACGACCACCGGAACGGCCTCCGGCACCAGTTCCGGCAGCTCCGCCGGCAGTGGCAACGGAGGCGGCGGCGGTAGCCTCGCGCGCACCGGAAGCCTGCTGGACCCGCGCCTGCTCGGCACCGCGGGCGGCACCCTCCTGATGATCGGCGGCGTCATGTGGTACCGCGCACGCGGCACCCGCAGCGCTCTGCTCGCGGGCAGCGGCACCTTCGGCGACGGCGACGAGGACACTCCCGCGACCGCCTGATACCGAGGGGACACACCGAACGGCCGCCCGCTGTAGCACCGGGGGCGGTGGGGTGAGAAGAGGGGCTCTGTCGCAGCGCACGGGCTGCGACAGGGCCCTTTCCCATTCCCGGGTCTCGCGGGCGTCCGGGGTCTCGCGGGTGTCCCGTTCGCCCTCGGCTCGCCGGTTCAGCCGCCGAGCTGGGTCATCACCTCCGACGCGATCAACTCCAGGTGGTCGAGGTCGTCCAGGTCCAGGATCTGGAAGTAGATCCGGGTCGAGCCGATCTCGGCGAACCGCCCTATCCTGTCCACCACTTCGCCCGGTGAACCGGCGAGTCCGTTCTCCCGCAGCTCGGCGGGTTCGCGGCCGATCGCCGCGGCGCGCCGGGCCACCTCGGCGTCGTCCTTGCCCACGCAGGCCACCAGCGCGTTCGAGAAGACCATGTCCTGCGCCTTGCGGCCGTGCTCGATCAGCGCGTCCCGGACCCGCTCGAACTGCCGCGCGCTGGTGTCCACCGACCCGAACGGGACGTTGAACTCGTTCGCGAAGCGGGCGGCCAGGGTCGGCGTGCGCTTGGCGCCGAAGCCGCCGATCAGGATCGGCGGGTGCGGGTGCTGCGCGGGCTTGGGCAGCGCGGGCGAGTCGGCCAGCGAGTAGTGCCGCCCGTCGTAGCCGAAGGTGTCGCCGACCGGGGTGTCCCAGAGCCCGGTCAGGATGTGCAACTGCTCCTCGAGCCGCCCGAACCTCTCGCGCGGGAACGGGATCCCGTACGCGGTGTGCTCCTGTTCGAACCAGCCCGCGCCGATGCCCAGTTCGACCCGACCTCCGGACATCGCGTCGACCTGCGCGACCTGGATCGCGAGCACGCCGGGCAGGCGAAAGGTCGCCGCCGTCATCAGCGTGCCCAGTCGGATGCGTTTGGTCTCCCGGGCCAGTCCGGCCAGGGTGATCCAGGCGTCGGTGGGACCGGGCAGGCCGTCGCCACTCATGTGCAGGTAGTGGTCCGAGCGGAAGAAGGCCCCGAAGCCGAGGTCTTCGGTGGCCTTGGCCACGGTCAGCAGCGTGTCGTAGGTCGCGCCCTGCTGAGGTTCGGTGAAGATACGAAGATCCATACACCCATCCTCTCCCGAGCGCGCGAGTCGCACGGGAGCCGACCACGCACAGCCCCCGGAAGCCGAACAGGCGTACCGCACGCACCCCGAGCGGCCGCACCGCCCGAAAGCGGAGCGGGCCCGGCGCGCGGGAGGCGATCACGCGAGCCGCGCGGGGAAAGGCACCACGTGCGCCGAGCCGCGCCGCCGACGTGGCGGGATCGCGGGGGCGTGCCGATGCGGTCGGCCCGACCAGGTCGCGGTCTCCTCGGCCGCGCGCAGCCGGACCAGATTGCGGAAGACGATCGCCCAGGCCGCCGCGCAGGCCCGGCGCTCGGCGGGCTCGAGCCGCGCCCAGTCCCCGCAGGGGTTGTCCGCCACCCCTTGCCTGGCCAGGAGCGTGAGCACCTTGGCCACTCGCCCGAGCACTCGGGCGGCGCCCGCGATCGGCACACTCGCCGGGTCGCCGCCGGGCAGCGGAACCACCGTGTCGGCGTCGGGACCCACGATCCGGGTGACGATCTCCCGGGCATCGCCGAGTTCGTCGGCGACCCGACACAGGCAGCCGCCCCGGTCCGGCTTGCCGCTCCACGCGTGCACCACCTCCTGCACGGTGTGCAGCGCGAGGGCGACGGCGGCCAGCGCGCGTGGCGTGGAATCGACGGTGGCCAGTTCGTCGTCCAGTTCGGCGAAGGTCTGAACGGTGTGCATGATCGCTCCCTCGTGCGGTACTTGTCCGGCTCGCCTGGAGTCGGTCCGGTGTGTTCACGACGCCTCCAGGTTGCGCCCGGGAGACGGACGAATCGCCCGCCACCGAACAATCTGTGGACAACCAAGCGGATTTCGGCGCGGTTTCACTCTCCGGAGTGACGTACTCCCCGGGTTGTCCACAGGACGTCGGCACGCAGAGTGACCGTGTGCCAACCTGATCGTTTCCCGGGAGGGTGCCTCGATCGATTCCCGACCGAGCACCGCGTTCCGGCCGGCCGCTCCCGAGGTCGACCGGCGATCGAGCACACGGCACGAACACACATCAGGGGGTGGTGGCATGTCCCGCACCGACGGCGACGGCACAGCGGACTACACCGTCGACACCGGCGAACTGCACGGTCTGGTCCGGCGCTTGCACAACATCGGTACCGACTACCTCGCGCGCGGCTGCTTCGCCGAGCCCGCCCGGGTCGCGGCCGACACCGCGCTGGGCACCGACGCCCTGGGCTCGCTCCCGGGCGCCGCCGAGCTGAGCGAGCGGCACCGCCGAGCCTCGGCCCGGATGGTGGACCTCCTGACCGAGATCCGCGCCGAATTGGCCACGACCCGGGTCGAACTCGGCCACACCGCCGACCGGTTCACCGACACCGAGGCCGAGGTCGGCACGCTGCTGCGCACGGTGGCGCCGCGATGACCGTCCCCGACGCGATGACCGCCCCCGACGCCGTGGACGCGTACACGGCGATCCACACGGCCCGGCCCGGCGAGGTCTGCGCCGCGGCCGACGGTTGGCGCCTGGCCGCCGCCCGGCTGGCCGAATTGCGTGACGCGCTCGCCGAGACCGCCCGGCACGGCGCGGGGATCTGGACCGGCGGCGGCGCCGAGCGATTCACCGCCCGCTGCCACGCCCTGGCCGATACCGCCGATCGACTCGCCGCCCAGGGCAACGCGCTGCACGAGCACCTCGGCGCGGCGGCACAAGCCGTGGCCCGGGCCCAAGAGCACGCGACCGACCCGACGGCGGCGCGAGCCGCCGCCACGCGCCTGGAGGACGTGTATCGCGACCTCGGTGACCGCCTGTGCGCCCTGCCCGACCCACCGAGCCCCATCGACGCACCGAAACCCACGCCATCGAGCCCGGCCACGACCACCGACATCACCGACCAGACCTTGCCCCGCCCATGCGCAGCGGCCACCGCCCCGGCCGCCACCGATCCCACTACTCCCAACGTCGCTACTCCCGAACCGACCACCAAAGACCCCGCCACCAACGACCCCGCCACCCCCGCAGCCGACTCCACCCCGACCGCCATGCCGGACGAGACCTCACCCCCACCGCCCGCCACGACGACGGCCTCGTGCGAGCCTCCCGAACCCCCGACTCCCGAGACCCCCTCGACGCTCCCGCCGACCACAACGCTCCCACCGCCCACGACGACCTCGACGACCACACCGCCTCCGCCTCCGCCTTCGCCTCCACCACCCCCACCGCCCCCGCCATCTCCACCGACTCCCCCGACCACCCCACTGGCCACCTGCATGGCCGCCACGACGCCACCCCCACCACCGGCCGACCTCCCACTCTCACCACCGCTCCCACCCGCGCCCGCGTCCGTGCCCGTGTCCGCGCCACCCCTCCCGTCTCCCTCGCACACCTGCACACCTCCATGCCCACCCGCCCCACCGACCCCGCCCATCGTCGGCAGCCCGCTGTCCCACGAGCCCCGCCCGGTACGCCCAACCGGAATCGACTCACGCCCCCAACACGCCGCGCCATCCCCCTCGGCCCCGGTCGCCCCGGTGACGGGCATCCGGGTCGCACCCGACCTACGCGGCGACGGCAGCGGCGACAACGACGGCCCGGCGACCAGACACGACGCCGCACACTCCGACCGCGTCCCCGACCTCGTCGGCGGCACCGCTCGCAGCGGCACCCACCCCATCCCCACGTCCCCCACGTGGGTGACCGCCCCCACCCCAGTCGGCACCCCCACCACCCCAACCCCCCGCACCCGCCCCGGCACCCGCTACGCAACCCACCCTGCCGAAGACTGGTGGACCACCCCACCACCACCCCAGCCACCGGCACCGGCCTGACCCACGCCGGCCCAGCCCACCCCAACCCAGCCCCACACCCGAACACACGAAAGGGCCGCCCCGACCAAGCCGGGACGGCCCTGCACCAAACACCTACACGTACACCTATCTACCTACTACCAACGCCTACACCCACACCCACCACCTGCACCCACACCCAACCCACCAACCCGCGGCAGATCACCGCCGCCCGCGCCCACCGTCCCGCTTCGCCGCACGCGGCGCCGGCTCCAGAATCGCCACCGACTCCACATGATGCGTGTTCGGGAACAAATCGAACGACCGCACCGACCGCAGCTTGAACCCGACACCCGCGAAGTACGCCACATCGCGCGCCAGCGCAGCCGGGTCGCACGCCACATACGCGACCCGTCGCGGCGTCAGCCGCGCGATCCGCTCGACGACCGCCTTGCCCGCCCCCGCGCGCGGCGGGTCCAGCACCACGATGTCGGCCCGACGCAGGAAGCCCGGCCGGCTCAGCACCTTCTCCACCGTGCCGGTCTCGAACCGCGCGCCCGGCACGTCCCGAAGGTTGTGGATCGCGTCCTCGACCGCCTGCTTGGAGCTCTCGATCCCGATGATCGTGTCGCTGTCCGCGAGCCGCTCGGAGATCGCGCCCGCGAACAGGCCGACGCCGCAGTACAGGTCGAGTGCCAGGTCGCCGGGTCGCGGCTCCAGCCCTTCCACGACGGCCTGCACGAGCACGTCCGCCGCGGCCGGGTGTACCTGCCAGAAGCCGCCCGCCGAGACCTTCCAGGTCCGTCCCGCGGCCACCTCGCGCACCGCCGGTCGGCCGTGCACCTTGCGCACCCGGCCCTTGTCGTCGGCCCGGAACACCGACACCGCGCGGTTCAGCTCGACGATCGGCATCCGCCCGTCCGCGCCCTCGGCGGGCACCACGGTGACCGCGCGGTCCAGCGAGCCGGTCGCCGAGACCGCCTCGACCGAGGCCACACCGGGCCACTCGTGCGCCTCGATACCCAGTTCCTCGACGCCGGGCGCCGCGATCGGGCAGGAGTCGATCGGCTGCACGTCGTGCGAGCGGTGCTTGCGCAGCCCCGCGCGGCCGGTCGCCGGGTCGACGGTGAACTGCACGCGCGTTCGCCAGCCGAGGCCCTCGGGCATCCCGGGCGGGCTGTCCACGCCTTCGACCTCGACGTGGACGTCGACCTTGCCCAGCCGCAGCAACTGCTCGGCCACCACGTCCGCCTTGAGCCGGCGCTGCGCGGCGGGCGTGGCGTGCTGCCAGTCGCAGCCACCGCACATACCGGGACCGGCCACCGGGCACGCGGGCGTGATCCGGTCCGGCGAAGCCGCCAGCACCTCGACCACATCACCACGCAGGAAGCGCGACGTGGGCCCACCGTCGGTGATCTCCACGACGGCCCGCTCGCCCGGGAGACCGTGCCGGACGAAGATGACGCGGCCCTCGTGGCGGGCCACGCAGTGCCCACCGTGAGCGACCGGGCCGATCTCGACCTCGTACCGCTCACCCCGCAGGGACTGGTCCGATTCGGGGGTGGTCGATCCGACAGGCACGGCACTCCTCATACAGCTCAGCTCGCACAGACATCGACAAGAGTTCGGTGATCCCTCGGCCGGCGGCGCCTGACGGCGACGCCCGGGGACGACACGACGACACAAAGAAAGCGCCTCACGGCAGTGGGCGCGGTCCCAGGGTAGTCCCTACCCGAAGAACCCGCGCCCACCGTCATGAACCACCGTCATGACCCGCTGTCATGGACCCCAGGCCATGACCCGACGTCATGACCCACAGCCACGCCCCGGATCAACCCACCGACACGAACCGACTCAGGAGCCCGAAGCCGACCCCGACCCCGACTCCCCCGCCGACGCGCCCGGCCCCGCCGACCCGCCCGACCCGCCCGACTTGCCCGACCCGCCCGTCCCGCCCGACCCCCGCCGACCATCCCCCGCACGCGGCGTGCGCGCCGGTCCGCGCCGTACCGACCCGGGCGCGACCCACGCCTTCGGCTCCTTGAGCCGCTCGGACGACTCCAACTGCCACGGCACCGAGGTCACCATGACCCCCGGCGTGAACAACAGTCGGCCCTTGAGCCGCAGCGCGCTCTGGTTGTGCAGGATCTGCTCGTACCAGCGCCCGACCACGTACTCGGGGATGTACACGTTCACCACGTCGCGCGGGCTGGACCGGCGCACCGACTTCACGTACTCGATCACCGGTCGGGTGATCTCGCGATACGGCGAGTCGAGCACCTTGAGCGGCACCTCTATCCCGCGCTCGTCCCACTCCCGCCGCAGCGCCTCGGTCTCGGCCGGGTCGACGTTGACGGTGACCGCCTCGACCACGTTGGGCCGCGAGTAGCGCGCGTACGCCAGGGCCCGCAGCGACGGCTTGTGCAGCTTGGACACCAGCACGATCGCGTGCACCCGCGAGGGCAGCTTGGTGTCGTCGATCTCGACCGCCGCGAGCTCGGCGGCGACCCGGTCGTAGTGCCGGCGGATCTGCTTCATCAGCAGGAACAGCACACCCATCGCCGCAATCGCGATCCAGGCGCCCTGGGCGAACTTGGTCACCAGCACGATCACCAGCACCGTGCCGGTCATGAACAGACCGAACGCGTTGATCACCCGGCTGCGCATCATCCGGCCGCGCGCGGCCGGGTCGGTCTCGGTCTTCAGGTGCCGGGTCCAGTGCCGGATCATGCCCGCCTGGCTCATCGTGAAGGACACGAAGACGCCGACGACGTAGAGCTGGATCAGCTTGGTGGGCTCGGCGTCGAAGGCGATGATCAGCACGATCGCGAACGCGGCCAGCATGATGATGCCGTTGCTGAAGGCGAGCCGGTCGCCGCGCGTGTGCAGTTGCCGGGGCAGGTAGCGGTCCTGGGCCAGGATCGAGCCGAGCACCGGGAAGCCGTTGAACGCGGTGTTCGCGGCCAGGATCAGGATCAGACCGGTGACCGCGAGCACGAGGTAGAACAGCGGCGACGCGAACGTGCCGCCGAAGACCGCGTCGGCGACCTGGGCCACCACGGTCTTCTGCTCGTAGTCGGCGGGCGCCCCCTGGATCTGACTGGCCGGGTCCTCCGCGAACCGCACCTTCGTCATGTTCGCCAGCGCCAGCATGCCCATCAGCATGGTCACCGAGATGGTGCCCATCAGCAGCAGCGTGGAGGCCGCGTTCTTGCTCTTGGGCTTGCGGAAGGCCGGTACGCCGTTGCTGATCGCCTCGACACCGGTCAACGCCGCACAACCGGAGGAGAAGGTACGCAGCAGCAGGAACACGAGCGCGAAACCGCTGAAGCTGTCCTCGGCCTCGATGTGGAACCCGGCGCTCTCGGCCTCCATGTCCGCGCCGGTGGCGCCGCGGATCAGGCCGAACAGGGTCATCCCCAGGATGGCGGCCATGAACGCGTAGGTGGGAACCGCGAAGAGCTTGCCCGACTCGCGGACGCCGCGCAGGTTCATCGCCATCAGCAGCAGCACCAGGCCGACCGCCAACAGCACCTTGTGTGATTGCAGTGCGGGCACCGCGGAGGCCATGTTCGCCACCCCGGAGGAGACCGACACCGCCACCGTCAGCACGTAGTCGACGAGCAGCGCGCTGCCGACCGTCAAGCCGGCGTTGGGCCCCAGGTTGACGCTCGCGACCTCGTAGTCACCGCCACCGCTGGGGTAGGCGTGCACGTTCTGGCGGTAGGAGGCGACGACGGTCAGCATGACCACGACGACGGCCAGACCGACCTTCCACGAGAAGTGGTAGGTCGCCATTCCCGCCATGGAAAGGGTGAGCAGGATCTCGTCCGGCGCGTAGGCGACGGAGGACAGTGCGTCGGAGGCGAAAATGGGCAGCGCGATGCGCTTCGGCAGGAGCGTCTCGGACAGCTTGTCGCTGCGCAGGGCTCGGCCGACAAGGATGCGTTTGGACAGATCGGTCAGTCTTGACACGCAGGTGATCGTAAGCCCATCGACTTTCGCCGGGCCGGGGGCATGCCGCAAGGCTCCCACGTGTAACGTCTCGGCGAGGTCTGCCACCCTGGTAACACCACAAACGAGCATCAGACCGGGCACAACGGACCAAATCCGGAAGGACGGCCGTGCACATCGTCATCATGGGCTGCGGGCGCGTGGGATCCACGCTGGCCCAGACGCTCGAGGAACTGGGGCATTCGGTGGCGGTCATCGACCGCGATCCCTCCGCGTTCCGCCGGCTGGGGTCGCACTTCTCCGGCCGCCGGATCAAGGGCATCGGTTTCGACCAGGACACCCTGCGCGAGGCCGGTATAGAAGAGGCCGGCGCGTTCGCGGCGGTCAGCAGTGGTGACAACTCGAACATCATCGCGGCGCGGGTCGCCCGCGAGACGTTCGGCGTGGAGAACGTGGCCGCGCGGATCTATGACCCTCGGCGCGCCGAGGTGTACGAACGCTTGGGCATCCCGACGGTGGCCACGGTCCGCTGGACCGCGGACCAGATGTTGCGCCGGCTGCTGCCCAGCGGCGCCGAACCGCTGTGGCGCGACCCGTCCGGGAGCGTGCAGCTCGCCGAGGTGCACGTGAGCTCGGCGTGGGTGGGCCACCGGATCACCCGGCTCGAACAGGCGTCGGGCGCGCGCGTCGCCTTCATCACCCGTTTGGGCGAAGGCATCCTGCCGACCTCCGAGAGCGTGATCCAGGAGGGCGACCTCGTGCACGTGGTCATGCACCAGGCGGATGTGGCCGCCGTCGAGGCGGCCTTCGAGAAAGCGCCGGAGGAGAGCTGATGCGGGTCGCAATCGCGGGCGCGGGTGCGGTGGGTCGCTCGATCGCGGCCGAGTTGTTGGAGAACGGCCACGAGGTCCTGCTCGTCGACAAGGCACCGGACGCCATCAAGGTGGACAGCGTGCCGCAGGCCGAGTGGCTGCTCGCCGACGCGTGCGAGATCTCCTCGCTCGACGAGGCCGCGCTGCAGCGCTGCAACGTGGTGATCGCCGCGACCGGCGACGACAAGGTCAACCTGGTCGTCTCGCTGCTGGCCAAGACCGAGTACGGCGTCCCGCGCGTGGTCGCCCGGGTGAACAACCCGAAGAACGAGTGGCTGTTCAACGAGGCGTGGGGTGTGGACGTCGCGGTGTCCACGCCGCGCCTGATGTCGGCACTGGTCGAAGAGGCGGTCAGCGTCGGCGACCTGGTCCGCCTGATGCGGTTCAGCCAGGGCGACGCCAACCTGGTCGAGCTGACCCTTCCGGGCGACGCCGCCCTCGTCGGCACGCGCGTCGGTGACGTGGCGTGGCCCGAGGACACGGCTCTGGTGACGATCATCCGCGAGGGCCGGGTGCTGGTACCCGGCAAGGACGACTCGCTCGAGGCCGGCGACGAACTGCTGTTCGTCGCGGCGCCGCACCGCGAAGAGGAACTGGAGGAGCTGCTGTCGGCCTGACCGACGGCGCCCTTCGAACGACGGCTCAGGCGGCGGCCAGGTCACCCATGACCTGGTCCGCCTCCTCGCTGAAGGCGCGCGCGATCGGCTCCCTGCCGTACGGGCGCAGCCGCCTGCGGAAGTCCGCGAGGAAGTCGTTGCACTGCGCGGAGGACAGATTGCCCGCGATCCGCAACGCGTCGGTGGCCTTGAGGCACGCCGCGTCCAGGTCGCCTTGGGCCAGGTGCGCCGCGGCCATGAAGGTGGTGTCCTGCGCACACCGGCGGGACGCGCCGGCCCGGCGCAGTTTGATCGACTCGCCCGCGAAGCCGTGGATCTTCTCCGGCAGGCCCAAGTCGCGGTGGCTGTGCGCGAACTCGTGCTGGAGTTCCGACTCGTCGAAGTAGTTGCACCACGACGGGTCGTCCTCGATCGGGCCGGCCGCGTCCAGATGCCGCTCGGCGACCCCCATCGCCCGCTCGCACGCGCGCCGGTCGCCCAGCGCCGCGTAGCCGCGCGCCTCCATCGCGGCCACGATCGCGCGCGCCCGCGGACCCAGCTTGTCGCCGGCCCCCTGATCGGCGGCCCGGGCCAGTTGCACCGCCTCCCAGCCGTGCCCCAGGTACACCGCCTGGCAGGCCATGTTGGCCATCACGTAGGCCCCGTACGCCGGGTCGTCGGCCGCCTGCGCGAGCCGCAGCGCCTGGATGTGGTAGCGCTGGGCGAGCGCGTGCCGGCCGGAATCGAACGACAACCAGCCCGCCAGTTCGGTGAGTTCGGCGACCGCGCGGAACAACCGGCGGCCCACCTCCTCGCCGTAGGAGCCGGCCAGCTTGGTGCGCGCGACGCCGTTGAGGTGGTTGACCACGGTGTCCCGCAGATCCCCGCCGCCTTGCGCGCGGTCGAGTCGACGAAAGGCCAGGACGGTCTGGTGAATGCGTAGTACGTCCGCGTCGCGCACGGTGGTGGGCCCGTGCGAGGTGAGTCTCTCGGGCTCACCCTCGGCCCGGGACGCGGTCGACCAGAACAACGCGGGAGCGGCGAACGCCCCCACGCCGAAGGCCGTGTTGGCCAGGAAAGTACGGCGGTTCATGTCTCTCTCCGACAATTCGGCCACGGCGTGTCTGACTTCGGCCGCGGTCCGGGCGACGTTCAGCCCGTCGAAGGGGTCGGGGGTCGGTGGCCGCCGATCGCACAGCCCGAGGTCCGCGACCGTGAGTTCGCATCCCAGCCGTCGACCGAGAGCCTCGGCCAACAGTTCGGGAATCGGCCAGCGCGGCTGGGCACCTTCCAGCCAACGGGCCACCGAGGTGTGGCTGCACCCGAGGTGCAGGCCGCGCCGTTCGGCGACCGTGTTGACCCAGCGGGCCAGTTCGCGCCGGGAGAAACCGGCTTCCGCTACCAATGCGATGAGGTCACCGTTTCCGGCCACCGTCCCCGCCTCCTTCGTCCACTGGAGGTCTAACGGGGACGCTAATCGCACAGTTACGGGATCATGCGGGAATAGCTGATTGGACCGCACCTGGCCCAAATTCTCCGGAATCGACCGGGATGCGGGGCTTGAATGATCACTCCGATGATCAACTCACGACCGCGAACGGCACATGCCACACGGCTCGAATCATCGGTCGTCCCACGAAACCGGGGCCCGATCGCGCCGCCCGCGGACACGGACTCGATCGCCACGGCGCAGCCACACATCGCTCGGCCCGCACCCACGACCGCGCCCGCCCCCAGTCCCGGTCCGCGCCCGCCCCGGGACCGCGCCCGCCCCGGGACCGGGGGCCGAACCGCACCGGAACCGCCCCGAACGCGAACCGCACCCGCACCACTCAATCCGCGACGCGATCTTCCCGCCGCTCGTCGCGCTGCTCGACCACCGCCGACGCACCGCCGTCCACCGCACCGCCACCCGCCGCGGACCGCTCGCCGACACCGCCCGCGTCGTCCGCGTCCTCTTCGTCGTCCGCGTCGACGACCCGCACCGGCGGCGGCGCCTTCGACATGATCAGCCAGGTGATGTAACAGACCACCAGGAACGGCGGCACGCCCAGCGCGACCTTCGCGATGCCCAGCGCGGTGACGTTGCCGGTCCAGTAGATCGGAATCTGGATCACGATCCGCAACACGAACATCACGAACCAGACCCACGTGGCCTTGCGGTACGCCGCGTACCGGCCCGGGTTCTGCCGCCAGGTGAAGTTCTCGCCCAGTGCCGGGCCGAGCACCACGCCGATGATCGGCCAGCGCACCAGAAGCGAGATCAGATAGGCGAGCGCGTAGCCGCCGGACAGCAGCATCCCGAACGCGTAGAAGTTCTCCGCCTTGCCGGACTTGACCGCGATCCAGCCGGCCACCGCGACACCCAGGAAGCCGCCGAGCGCGTGTTGCAGGGTCTCGCGGCGCGCGATCCGCACCACGGCGAACGCCAGCGCGACGCCGCCGGCGGTCATCGCCGAGGTCCAGGTGGAACGGCTGATCGTGTAGGCGATCACGAAGACCAGCCCCGGCACGGTCATGTCGATCATGCCGCGCACGCCACCGAAGGCGGCGATCATCGAGGCCGCGCTGTCGGTGGGGGCAGGCTGCTCGCCGGCCGCGTCGGAAGCGGGCTTTTCCATGTGGGCGGTCACTCGTTCACTCTCGGCCGACGGGGCGCAGCTCGTACCTGGGGTTGAACAGGACGGGCCGCCCCTGAGTGGTGCTCACCCGCCCGTGGGCGACCAACTGCCGCCCCGGCTCTATCCCGGCTATCCGCCGACGACCGAGCCAGACCACCGACAACGCGGCCGAGCCGTCGTACAACTCGGCCTCCAACGCCGGCACGCCCGCTCGCGGCCGAAACGTCACCGTCCGCAGCGTGCCGCCGACCGTGATCAGATCCCGCTCGACCACGTCCACGATCTTGGTACAGCCGAGCCGCTGGGTGTCGTGCAGCAGCTCCTCGGCGTGCAATTCCTCATGGGTCGACGTCCACCGATCCAGCATTCGCCGCAATCGCCCGGACCGACGCTCCACCCCGGCTGCGCTACCACTCATGCCGGCAAGGGTACCGCCTAACCCACGGCCCGCCGCTGCCCGAAATCACCCGCCGACAGGGCCCGACCCGCTCGGCCGAACCGGCACCGGACCCCCGCGGGCACATCGGACGCGCTAACCCTCGAACCGATACCCCATCCCCGGCTCGGTGAGCAGATGCCGCGGATGCGAAGGGTCGTGTTCCAGCTTGCGCCGCAACTGCGCCATGTAGACCCGCAGGTAGTTCGTCTCCGTCCCGTACTGCGGCCCCCACACCTCCTGCAACAGCGCCCGCTGGCTGACCAGCCGGCCCGCGTGCCGGACCAGCACCTCCAGCAGATGCCACTCGGTCGGCGTAAGCCGCACGTCGGCGCCGTCCCGGGAGACCCGCTTGGCCGCGAGGTCCACCGTGAACGAGTCGGTCACCACGACCGGCGCCTCCTCCTCGGGCACCGCACGCCGCACCGCCGCCCGCAGCCGCGCGAGCAACTCGTCCATGCCGAACGGCTTGGTCACGTAGTCGTCGGCGCCCGCGTCCAGCGCGGCCACCTTCTCCGCCGACGCGTGTCGCGCGGACAACACGATGATCGGGATCCGGGTCCAGCCCCGCAGTCCCTTGATCACCTCGACCCCGTCGATGTCCGGCAGGCCCAGGTCCAGCAGCACCACGTCCGGATGCCGGTCGGCGGCGGCGGTCAGCGCCGCCGTACCGTCCCCCGCGGTGTCCACGTCGTAGCCCCGAGCCTTGAGGTTGATGGCCAGGGCCCGCACGATCTGTGGCTCGTCGTCGACGACCAGGACCCGTGTCATCGTTGTTCCTCCAAAGTGGTTCGTTCCTCGGCCACAGGGGTTCGCCCCTCGACCGCGCCCGCGGCCGGCGATCCGGCCGTCCGCAGGGCCAGCACCATCGTCAGCCCGCCGCCGGGGGTGTCCTCGGCCATCAACGTGCCGTCCATGGCCTCGGCGAAGCCGCGCGCGACGGCCAGGCCGAGTCCCACCCCATTGCCCTTCGGCGCGTCGCCCAAGCGTTGGAACGGCTCGAAGATCCGCTCCTTGGACTCGTCCGGCACACCCGGGCCGCGATCGGCGACCCGCAGCTCGACCCGGTCCTTGAGCGCTCCCGCCGACACGTGCACCCGACGACCCTCGGGGTTGTGCTTGACCGCGTTCTCGATCACGTTGGCCAGCACCCGCTCCAGCAGGCCCGCGTCCGCGCACACCGCGGGCAGCGTCTCGGGGATGTCCAGCGCCACCCGGTCCTCGGCGACACCGGCCAGGGCGCCCGGCACCACCTCGTCCAGGCCGATGTCGCCCATCAGCGGGGTCACCGTCCCGGTCTGCAGCCGGCTCATGTCCAGCAGGTTCCCGATCAGCGTGTCCAGCCGGTCCGCGCCGAACTCGATCGCCGCCAGCAGCTCGGCCTCGTCCTCCTCCGACCAGCTCACGTCCTCGGCCCGCAGGCTGGACACGCTGGCCTTGATCGTGGCCAGCGGCGTGCGCAGGTCGTGCGAGACCGCCGCCAGCAGCGCGGTGCGGATCCGGTTGCCCTCCTTGAGCCGGCGCGCCTGGGCCGCCTCGGCGACCAACTGCCGCCGCTCCAGGACCACCGCGGCCTGCGCGGCGAACGCGCCGAGCACCCGACGGTCCTCGGCGGGCAACACCCGGCCCGACAACGCCAGCGCCAGCGTGTCGGACACCGGTACATCCACGTCCGCGTCCTCGGGCCGGACCGCCGGATGCGGCCCCACACTGCCCACGCACATCCACGGGCTGTGGTGCTCCTCGCGCTGGAGCAGCGCCACCGACTCCATCGCGAACGTCTCGCGCACCCGGTCCAACAGCGCCGGCAGCGCCTGCTCGCCGCGCAGCACACTGCCCGCCAGGAAGCTCAGCGTCTGCGCCTCGGCCTGACTTCGCGCCGCCTGATGGGTGCGTCTGGCCGCCAGGTCCACCACCGAGGCCACCGACAGCGCGACCAGCACGAAGATGCCCAGCGCGAGCATGTTCTCCGGGTCGTCGATGGTCAGGTTGTGCAGCGGCGGCGTGAAGTAGTAGTTGAGCAGTATCGAGGACACCACGGCCGTCAACATCGACGCCCACAGCCCGCCGATCAGCGCGACCACGACGGTGACCGTCAGGAACAGCAACATCTCGGTGGACAGGCCGTGGCTGTCACGTGTCGCGTCCAGCGTGTAGGTGAGCGCGGCCGGACCGATCACCGCCACCGCCCACGACGCGATCCGCCGCCGGCGTCCCAGCGGCGAGCGCAGCGGGCGCAGCACCCGCCCCACGCCCGCGTGCTCGTGCGTGACGATGTGCGTGTCGATGTCGCCGGACTGCGCGGCGACCGTGGCGCCCACGCCCGGGCCGAACAGGTACTGCCAGGGCTTGCGCCGACTGCTGCCCAGCACTATCTGCGTCGCGTTCACCCCGCGCGCGAAGGACAGCAGCGCGGTGGGCACGTTCTCGCCGACCACCGAGTGGAAGGTGCCGCCGAGCGATTCGACCAGCGCGCGCTGCCTGGCCAGCGCCTCGGGCGAGGCACCGGTGAGGCCGTCGCTGCGCGAGACGTACACCGCGAGCAACTCGCCGCCGGAGCCTCGGGTGGCGATCCGCGCGGCCCGACGCAGGAGCGTTTCGCCCTCCGGGCCGCCGGTGAGGCCGACCACGATCCGCTCCCGCGCCGGCCAGGTCGCGTCGATCTGGTGCTCGCTGCGGTACTGCTGGAGGTATTCGTCCACCCGGTCCGCGGTCCACAGCAGCGCGAGTTCGCGCAGCGCGGTCAGGTTGCCGACCCGGAAGTAGTTGGACAGCGCCGCGTCGACCTTCTCCGGCGCGTACACGTTGCCGTGCGCCATCCGCCGGCGCAGCGCCTCCGGCGCCATGTCGACGAGTTCGATCTGGTCGGCCCGGCGGGCCACCTCGTCCGGCACGGTCTCGCGCTGCGGAACGCCGGTGATCGACTCGACCACGTCGTTGAGCGATTCGAGGTGCTGCACGTTGACCGTGGAGATCACGTCGATGCCGGCGTCGAGGATCTCCTCGATGTCCTGCCAGCGCTTGTCGTTGCGCGAACCGGGCACGTTGGTGTGCGCCAGTTCGTCCACGAGGGCGATCCTGGGTCGCCGCGCGATGACCGCGTCCACGTCCATCTCGGTGAACGAGCCGCCTCGGTGGGTCATCTCCCGTCGGGGAACGACCTCCAGACCTTCCAGTGCCTCCTCGGTGGAGGGCCGCCCGTGGCATTCCACGAAACCGACCACGACGTCGCTGCCGCGCCCGCGCCGACGCTGCCCTTCGCCCAACATCGCGTAGGTCTTGCCGACACCGGGCGCCGCACCGAGATAGATCCGGAGCTTGCCGCGTGCCATGTCACCCATTCTCTGCCTGGGGTCGGGGAGTGCCGACACCGGCACTCCCCGACCCCGTGACCACCATGACCGCGCCGTCTCAGCCGGCGAGCTTGGCGAGCGCGATGTTCAGGTCCAGCACGTTCACCCGCTCCTGGCCGAGGAATCCGGCGTTGGGTCCGTCCACGTGCTTGTCCACCAGGGCGCGCACCTCGGCCGTGTCCAGGCCGCCGCGCTCCTTGGCCACCCGCTCGACCTGGAGCAGGGCATACGCCTTGGAGATGTGCGGGTCCAGGCCGGATCCGCTCGCGGTGACCGCGTCCACCGGCACCTTGTCCTCGCCCACGCCGTTGAACTCGGCGACCTGCGCCTTGCGGTCGGCGATGAGCTTGACGAAGACCGGGTTCTCGGGACCGTAGTTGGACGCGCCCGAGGCCAGGCCGTCGTGATCGGACGCCGAGGGACGCGGCTGGAACCACTTGGGATCGGGCCGCGTGCCCACCCCCTCCGCCTGCTCGGCGGTCAGCGCGCCGCCGCCCTCGAGGTAGGTGTAGCCCTCGCCGTCCGCCGTCGCGATCACCTCGCGGCCGTCCGCGTCGAACTTGCGCGCGTTGCCCTGTGCGTCGACCAGGTCGAACGACTGGCCGATCAGGCTGGAGCCGACGTCCTTGCCGTGCACGCTCACCATCGATCCGTCGGCCTTGTCCTTGAAGAACGCCTGCGCGACGCCGGTCATGGACAGCGGGTACAGGATGCCCAGGATCACGGTAAGCACCAGGAAGGCCCGAAGCGACGCGCCGAGGACTCGGATGCGGGTACTGAAATTGGAGGCCATCTGAATCAACCGATTCCGGGGATGAGCGAGACGAGCAGGTCGATGATCTTGATCCCGACGAACGGGGCGATCAGGCCGCCGAGGCCGTAGATCCGCAGGTTGCGGCCGAGCAGCTTGTCGGCCGACATCGGCCGGTAGCGCACGCCGCGCAGTGCGAGCGGGATCAGCGCGACGATGATCAGGGCGTTGAAGACGACCGCCGAGATGATCGCCGACTCGGGGGTGGCGAGCTGCATGATGTTGAGCTTGTCCAGCGGGGCGAGCGCCTCGGCACCCTCGATGCTCGCGAACATCGCCGGGATGATCGCGAAGTACTTCGCGACGTCGTTGGCGATGGAGAAGGTCGTCAGCGCGCCTCGGGTGATCAGCAACTGCTTGCCGATCTCGACGATCTCGATCAGCTTGGTCGGGTTGGAGTCGAGGTCGACCATGTTCCCGGCCTCTTTGGCCGCCGAGGTGCCGGTGTTCATCGCCACGCCGACGTCCGCTTGGGCCAGCGCGGGCGCGTCGTTGGTGCCGTCGCCGGTCATCGCGACCAGCTTGCCGCCCGCCTGTTCGCGCTTGATCAGCGCGAGCTTGTCCTCGGGGGTGGCCTCGGCCAGGAAGTCGTCGACGCCGGCCTCGTCCGCGATCGCCTTGGCGGTCAGCGGGTTGTCACCGGTGATCATCACCGTCCGGATGCCCATCCGGCGCAGCTCGTCGAACCGCTCCCGCATGCCCTCCTTGACCACGTCCTTGAGGTGGATCACGCCCAGGATCCGGGCGCCGTCCACATCCTCGACCGCGACCAGCAGCGGCGTGCCACCGGCGGCGGAGATGCCGTCGACGAGTTCGCCGGACCGGGCGGGCACGGCGCCGCCACGCTCGGACACCCACGCGTTGACCGCGGAGGCGGCGCCCTTGCGCACCATCCGCACACCGTTGTCGTCGGTCAGGTCGACGCCGGACATCCGGGTCTGCGCGGTGAACGCGATCCACTCGGCGTGCCCCGGTTCGCCCTGGTGTCGCTCGCGCAGCCCGTAGCGCTCCTTGGCCAGCACCACGATCGAGCGCCCCTCGGGGGTCTCGTCCGCGAGCGAGGACAACTGCGCGGCGTCGGCCAGCTCGGCCTCGGTCACGCCGTCCACCGGGACGAATTCGGACGCCTGTCGGTTGCCGAGCGTGATCGTGCCGGTCTTGTCGAGCAGCAGCGTCGACACGTCGCCCGCGGCCTCGACCGCGCGCCCCGACATCGCCAGCACGTTGCGCTGGACCAGGCGGTCCATGCCCGCGATGCCGATCGCCGACAGCAGCGCCCCGATGGTCGTCGGGATCAGGCAGACCAGCAGCGCGACCAGGATGATCATCGACTGCTCGGCGTGCGCGTACATCGCGATCGGCTGCAGCGTGACGACCGCGAACAGGAAGACGATCGTCAGCGACGCGAGCAGGATGTTGAGCGCGATCTCGTTCGGCGTCTTCTGCCGGGCGGCACCCTCGACGAGGGCGATCATCCGGTCGATGAAGGTCTTGCCGGGTTCGGTGGTGATCTTGACGACGATCCGGTCGGAGAGCACCTTGGTGCCCCCGGTGACCGCCGAGCGGTCGCCACCGGACTCGCGGATCACGGGGGCGGACTCGCCGGTGATGGCCGACTCGTCCACGCTCGCGACACCGTCGACGACGTCGCCGTCGCCGGGGATGACGTCGCCGGCCTCGCACACCACGAGGTCGCCGATGGCCAGGTCGGTGGCCGCGACCCGTTCTTCCCTGCCCTCGACCAGGCGCCGGGCGACCGCATCGGTCTTGGCCTTGCGCAGCGTGTCCGCCTGCGCCTTGCCGCGTCCTTCGGCGACCGCCTCGGCCAGGTTGGCGAACACCACGGTCAGCCAGAGCCAGACGGTGACCACCCAGGCGAACACGCCCGGGTCCTTGATCGCCATGACGGTCGTGATGACCGACCCGATCTCGACCACGAACATGACCGGGGTACGGACCATGACGCGCGGGTCGAGCTTGCGCAGGGCTCCGGGCAGCGACTTCAGCAGTTGACGGGGTTCGAACAGGCCGGCCGCGACCCGGCCGGGGCCGGTGGGGGTGTCGACGTGTTCTTCGGTGGGTCGTATCGCGGTGTCTGTCATGCCAATCCCTCGGCAAGCGGCCCGAGAGCCAGGGCGGGGAAGAAGGTGAGGCCGGTGATGATCAGGATCACGCCGACGAGCTGGCCCACGAACAGCGGCCGATGCGTCTGCAGGGTGCCCGCGGTGTCGGGGATGCTCTTCTGCTCCGCGAGTCGACCGGCGAGGGCGAGCACGAGGGCGATCGGCACGAATCGGCCGATCAGCATGGCCAACCCGATCATCGTGTTGTAGAACTCGGTGTTCGCACCGAGCCCGGCGAACGCGCTGCCGTTGTTGTTGGCGCCGGAGGTGAACGCGTACAGCACCTCGGAGATGCCGTGCGGCGAGTCGGAGTTGAGGATCGCCGCCTGTTCACCGGGCAGCGCGATGGCGATGCCGGTGAAGGTCAAGATGGTGGCCGGCACCACGAGGATGTACATCGCGACCAGCTTCATCTCGCCGGCGCCGATCTTCTTGCCCAGGTATTCGGGCGTACGGCCGACCATCAGGCCCGCCACGAAGACCGCCAGGATCGCCATGATCAGGATCCCGTACAGGCCCGATCCGACGCCGCCGGGCGTGATCTCGCCGAGCATCATGCCCAGCAGGGTGATCCCGCCGCCCAGTCCGGTGTAGGACGAGTGGAACGAGTTGACCGCGCCGGTGGAGGTCATCGTGGTGGACACCGCGAAGACCGACGAGCCGGGGATGCCGAACCGCTGCTCCTTGCCCTCCATCGCGCCGCCGGCCAGTTCCGGGGCGGCGCCGTTGCCGTGCGCCTCGGTCCACCACATCAGCAGGACCGCGACGAACCAGATCACGAACATCGCGGCGAGGATCGCGTAGCCCTGCTTGAGGTTGCCGACGAGGCGACCGAAGGCGCGGGGCATCGAGAACGGGATCACCAGGATCAGGAGGATCTCGAACAGGTTGGTGAACGCGTTGGGGTTCTCGAAGGGGTGCGCCGAGTTGGCGTTGAAGAAGCCGCCGCCGTTGGTGCCGAGTTCCTTGATCACCTCCTGCGAGGCCACCGGACCGCCCGGGATGGTCTGCGTCCCGCCGGAGAGCGTGTGCACGGTGCTCGGGTCGGCCAGGTTCTGGATCGTGCCGGACGCGACCAGCACGATCGTGCCGATGACCGCGATCGGCAGCAGGATCCGGATCGAGCCGCGGATCAGGTCGACCCAGAAGTTGCCGATCTCGCCGGAGCGGACCCGGACGAAGCCGCGCACCAGCGCGATCGCCACGGCCATGCCCACGGCGGCCGACACGAAGTTCTGCACGGTCAGGCCGACCATCTGGACCGTGTGGCCCATCGCGGTCTCGCCGGAGTACGACTGCCAGTTCGTGTTCGCCGTGAAGGACGCGGCGGTGTTGAACGCCTGGTCCGGTGTGATCGGCTTCATCCCGAGGTCGAACGGGAGGTGGTCCTGGAACCGCTGGAGGGCGTACAGGCCCAGCAGCGAGAACATCGAGAACCCGAGCACGCTGCGCAGGTAGACGGTCCAGCGCTGCTCGGCGTTGGGATCGGCGCCGATCAGCTTGTACAGGACGCGCTCACCGCGCAGGTGCTTGTCGCTGGAGTACACGCGGGCCATGTAGTCGCCGAACGGGCGATGTACCGCGGCCAGGACGGCTATCAGCAGGGACAGTTGGAGTATCCCCGCGAGCGTGACGCTCACCTAGAACCTCTCGGGGAAGATCAGGGCCAGGACCAGGTAGCCGAGCAGGGCGATGGCGACGCTCAGGCCGACGATGCCGTCCGCGTTCACAGCTTCGCCACCCCCTTGGCGATCACGACGACCAGCGCGAAGAACGCGATCGTCAGAACTACGAAGGCCAGATCAGCCATCGCGGGTGCTCCTTGGGACGGACAGGCGCTTGATCGCCCGTAAGGAGGACATTGATAGCACTTCCAAGCCGCCAAAAATCAGCATAAAAGTGGCAAATCAGAAAGCGTTGGCGGCGCCTTGACGCACCCATATGCCTTCTTGATGCGCCCTTGACATCAAGATTCGAAGCAGCCGGAACCGAGCACGCGCGCGGAGCATCGGAGCCCGGGGGCGAACACGCGCGCGGGGCCCTCGAAACCGCGACCGGACACGCAGAAGCCCGACCCCGCCTCGCGGCGGGATCGGGCTTCGGTGTCTCGTACGGGTGGTGCGGCAAGGCGGGGGCGCCTTCGTGGGCGCCCCGGGACTAGCGGACCTCGGTGATCTCCGGGCCGCGCTGGAACGGGTCCAGATCGCCCGCGAAGCGGTCCTCGTCGGCGCCCTGCTGCGGCACGGCGAGCCCGCTGTTCGGGTCGACCTGGGCGTTCTCCGGCAGACGCAGCAGGATCGGGTCGCGCGGCGCCATCGGTTCGTTGCCCCGGACCACGACGGTGTCGCGGAACATGGTCTCCAGGTCGGCACCGACGTTGGGGTCCACCGCCGCCCGACCGGAGATCACGCCGCGCAGGAACCAGCGCGGCCCGTCGCACCCGACGAAGCGCACCAACTGGTGGCCCTGGGTGCCGTCCGGAAGCTGGACGGGCACCTGGGCGCGCAGCTCCCAGCCCAGACCGGCGTCCTGCTCGTCCACGATGCCACCCTGCTGGGTGATCCCGGAGGCGATCTCGGCACGCACCTCGTGCCAGATGCTCTCGTTGCGCGGAGCGGCGAAGGCCTGGAGCTGGAGACCGCTGTCCTCGAGGACCACCGTGGCCGCGATGATCAGGTCGTTGGAGACCTCGACCCGCAACTCCATCCGCGGGTCGCTGGGGATCAGCATCCCGCCGAGATCGATGCGCTCCTCGTGCGGGTCCTCGAGCTCCTCGAAGTCCCACGGACCGTCCGGCCGGGGCGCGGGCGGGATCGGTCGGCTCAGCTCGTCGAGGTCCGAGTCGTCGGAGCCTTGCGCGGCCCCGTCGCTCGACGCCTCGTCGGCATCGCCCTCGTCATCGATGATCTCGTCGAGGTCTTCGTGCTCCTCGACGGGCAGATCATCCTTTTCGCTGCGTCGGCGACGACCGAACACGTCACAGTCCTTCCCTGTCGGAAGCCGAGTCTTGCACGATGCCCGCGCTGCCCGCCGCGACGGCGCTCGAAACGCCCATCGCCGCGTGCCCGCCGGTGGATCCGAAGCCGCCTTCGCCGCGCCCGGAACCGGGCAGCTCGGCGACCTCGTGGAACCCCGCTCGCTCGACCCGCTGGATCACAAGTTGGGCGATTCGGTCGCCGCGACGAAAAACGACCGGCGTACGCAGGTCGTGGTTGACCACGACAACCTTGATTTCGCCACGGTATCCCGCATCGACAGTGCCCGGGGCGTTCACCAGGGATACTCCGCACCGCACGGCGAGTCCCGAGCGCGGATGCACGAACGCGGCATACCCGTCCGGGAGCGCGATGGCGATGCCCGTGGGCAGCACCATCCGCTCGCCGGGGGCGATCTCGGCGTCCTGCGCGGTCACCAGGTCCGCCCCGGCGTCGCCGGGGTGCTCGTACGCGGGCAGCGGAAGACCGGGGTCGAGCCTGCGCACCAGGATGTCCACACTCGTGCTCACGGGTTCACCTCGAACGCTCGGGCCGCCTTCATCAGGTCGGGGTTGTCCATGACGCGCTGAACGTCTTCCGCACGTCCATTGTCGACGAAGTGCGCGAGTCCGACGCTGACGAACAGCGCCGCGGCCTCGACTGCGATCGGCCCCTGCGGGGAATCCAGCCGCCCCACCGCGCGCGAGTAGATCTTGCGGCCGGCCACCGCCTCGCACCACGCGTGGATGTACAGGGTGGACCCCACCGGCACCGGACGGCGGAAGTCCGTCTCCAGGTGCCCGGTCACCGCCGTGGTGTGCAGCATGTACCCGATCGCGCCGAGCGCCTCATCGAACGCGCAGGTCAGCAGCCCGCCGTGGGCCAGGCCCGGGGCTCCTTGGTGCAGCGTGGTGACGGTGAACTCGGCGTCCACGGAGACGCCCTCGCCGGCGCGCGCGCGAATGCGCAGCCCGCCGGGGGCGGCCTCGCCGCAGCCGAAGCAGTCGCTGTAGTGCTCGCCCAGCTCGGTGCCGGGAGGAGGGGCGTCCGGGTGGGGCTGGGGCACCACCGCTTCCGGAGGCGGGGTCAGGGATGTTGGTCGACTCACGCCGAAGGACACTACCGTCGTTCCGACCGACACCCGCGCAGCGGCTTGGGAGCCGCCGGCGCCGCGGCCCGAAAGGGTCGCGGGACGGAAGGAAGCGCATGACCAAGAGCGTGGTCGTCACCGGGGCGACCGGCGGGATCGGCCTTGCCGTCGCCCTGGAGCTGGCGGGGTCCGGCTTCGATGTGATCGGCACCGCCAGGACCCAGGACCGGGCCGAGCGCCTGCGCGAGGCCGCCGAGCGCGCCGAGGTGGGCGTACGCACGGTCCTGCTCGACGTCGCCGACGCCACGTCGACGGTGCGGGCCTTCACCGAGATCGCCCAGATGACCGCCGGCGGCCCGTGGGCGGTGGTCAACAACGCCGGGATCGCCCAGCCGGGGGCGATCGAGGACGTGGACGACGAGCAGATCCGCGCCCAGTTGGAGACCAACCTGATCGCGCCCGCGCGGATCGCCCGTCTGGTGCTGCCGCAGATGCGCCAACGGCGGGACGGGCGGATCGTCAACATCTCCTCGGTCTCCGGCCGGGTCTCCAATCCGTTCCTGGGCTGGTACTGCGCGAGCAAGCAGGGGCTGGCCGCGATCACCGACTCGTTGCGGATCGAGACCGCCGGGTTCGGCGTCAAGGTGGTGCTGATCGAGCCGGGCAGCTTCGGCACCGACATCTGGGAGCGCGCCATGTCCCGGCTGCCACCGCGCAAGACGTCGGCCTACAACGACTCCTACGACCTCGCCGACGACATGGTCCGGCGGGCCAAGGCGCTGCCCGGTCCGGCCCCGGTCGCACACGCGGTCCGCACCGCGCTGAGCGTGCCGCGTCCCAGGCCGCGCTACCTGGTGGGCAACGACGCCAAGGCGGGCGCGCTGCTCGACCTGCTGGCGCCCACCGCTCTCTCGGACTACGCCAAAGGGGTGGCGACGGGCCTGCGCACGCCTCCGGAGGGCGTCACCCGCGCCCTGGCCCGGCTGACCCGGCGACACGGCCCCCGCTGACCCGTGTCGGGCGCGCATGACAGGCTGGGCGCATGCAGGCGTACAGCGAACGACTCGGCGTGCCGGCCTCCTGGTGGGCCCTGACCGCCCTGATGGCCGTCTCCGGCGGGCTGGTGGGGCTGGCCTTCGGGATCGTGCCGACCATCGTGCTGGCTCTGGCCCTGGGCGCCCTGGCGGCGTGGGCCACCGGCGCCTACGGCGCGGCGCGGATCACCGTCACCGAGACCGAGCTGCTGGCGGGTCGGGCCCGGATCCCGCTGACCGCGCTGGGTGCGGGGGTCGCGCTCGATCCCGAGCAGGCCCGCTCGTTGCGGATGGAGAACGCCGATCCGCGCGCGTTCATGCTGCTGCGCGCCTACGTCCCGGGGGCCGCGCGGATCGAGGTCGTCGACCCGGCCGATCCCACGCCCTATCTCTATCTGTCCTCGCGCAACCCGCAGCGCCTGGTCGACGTCGTGGCGGCGTTGCGCGCCCGCGCCTGATCCGGCGGGGGCGGGCTCGATCCCGGCTCGACGGAGCCGGGAGTGAGCGAATCGTCCGGCGCCGCGATGCGGCGGCGGACGGCGGCGGACAGTCAAGAACGCCCGCCGGTGAATCGGCGGACGTTCGACTTCGTACGTCCTGCGTGCGTCTTCGGTACTTCCCACGATCCGCGTCACCCACCGCGTCCCGCGTCGTGCTCCCGCGTTCAAGGACGCTCGGCGAACGTCGACGGTCCAACTCCTGCCGGTACCCGTATGGCGTGTGCAGGGTTGCCGTTCATCGCCGGTCGTCCTCGACCGCACACGATCAGGCGCAGTCGCTGCAGACCGGCTGGCCGTTCTTCTCCTTGGCGAGCTGGCTCCGGTGATGCACCAGGAAGCAGCTTGAGCACGTGAATTCGTCGGCCTGCTTCGGGACGACCCGGACGGACAGCTCCTCATTGGAGAGGTCCGCACCGGGAAGCTCGAGTGATTCGGCCTGCTCGAACTCGTCGACGTCGACCGAACCGGCCGACTTGTCCACGCGCCGAGCCTTCAGCTCCTCGATGCTGTCTTCGTTGATGTCGTCATCGGTCTTACGCGGGGTGTCGTAGTCGGTTGCCATGTACCTCTCCCCCTCCGGGTGGATCTGCGGTGCTCAGTCGTGCAGACACCGCCCGTGAACCTGCTTGGACGATGCCTTCAGCGCACGTAACGCTTGAGGGGCCGGAGTTGTGCCCGACCCGAAGCGCAGATTTTGCCTTACATCAAGGCTCGTTACGCAATCGACACCCAACCGAACCCCCAAAGAGGTGACTTGGTTGGATGGGGGGCCACTGTAACCCCGTACCGCCCTGCACAACCAGGAGGAATCGTGACGGTCTACGCGCTGGGTGATCAAATACCCAAGGTGCACCCGGATGCTTATGTGCACCCGGACGCGGTCGTGATCGGCAGCGTGGAGATCGGCGCGGATTCTACGGTGTGGCCGGGGGCCGTACTGCGCGCGGATCACGGCCGGATCGTGATCGGCGAGCGCACGTCGGTCCAGGACGGATGTGTCCTGCACACGACGGCGCCGTGGCCGACGGTAGTGGGCGACGAGTGCGTGATCGGTCACATTGTGCATCTGGAGGGCTGCGTGATCGAGGATCGTTGCCTGGTCGGCAACGGCGCGGTGGTCATGCATCAGGCGGTGGTGCGCACAGGTGCCCTGGTGGGAGCGGGTGCGGTGGTCGGAAACCGGCTCGAGGTGCCGTCGTACGCGATGGCCTTGGGGGTACCGGCGAAAATTCGCGAGAACGCCGTTCCGGTCGGCGCGTTCGCGGAGACGGTGCGCAACTACGTCGAGAACGGTCGTCGCTTCCGCCGCGATCTGCGCCGGATCGACTGATCCACGCCCGCCGGGACGTTCATCCGGGTGTGTCGGATCGCACACGTGCGCCTCGGTTTGAACGCCTCGTTCGCCCCCGTATATAAGTGCGACACGGGGGGCTGGAATTTCACGGGGAGTGTCGTGCTCGAGTTGGCCGGCCTGGACAAGCGATTCGGCGAGAAGGTCGTCCTCGACGGCCTGTCGCTGACCGTACAACCAGGTCAAATGTTTGGTTTCGTCGGCACCAACGGTGCCGGCAAGACCACGACCATGCGCATCGCGCTGGGCGTGTTGGCACCGGACGCGGGGGATGTGCGCTGGCGGGGCGCGCCGGTGGACCGCGGCGTGCGCCGACGCTGGGGCTACATGCCCGAGGAACGTGGTCTGTATCCGAAGATGCGCATCCAGGACCAGTTGGTCTACCTGGCCGAACTGCACGGGATGACCCGCGCGGACGCGCGCGCGTCGGCCGAGCGCTGGTTGAGCCGGCTCCAGGTCGCGGGCGGACCCGCGGACCGGCTGGAGACGTTGTCGCTGGGCAACCAGCAGCGCGTGCAGTTGGCCGCGGCGCTGGTGCACGAGCCGGAGTTGCTGGTCCTGGACGAGCCGTTCTCCGGCCTCGACCCGGTCGGTGTGGACGTGATGGCCGGTGTGCTGCGCGAGCGTACCGCCGCCGGCGCCTCGGTGGTCTTCTCCAGCCACCAGCTCGAACTGGTCGAGTCGTTGTGCGACGCGGTCGGGATCGTCAACAACGGCCGGATGCACGCCTCGGGCACCGTGGCCGAGCTGCGCGGGGACAGCCGCGCGGTGCGCTATCGGGTGCGGCTGGCGAACGCGCCTGCGGGTTGGGCGGAGGCGTTGCCCGGCCTGAAGGTGCTCTCCTCGGAGTCGGAGGGCGACACGGTGCTGGTCGAACTGCTCCCCGGAACCAGCGAGCAGGCTCTGCTGGATGGGGCCCGGGCGGCGGGCCGGGTGCTGGCCTTCGCACCCGCGACCCCCTCGCTCGCCGAACTCTTCCGCGAGGTCGTCAACGGAACGGAGGTCGGCGCGTGAGCACCGGCGGCAGCACGTTTTGGTCCGCCGTGCGGCTGGTCGCGCGCCGCGAGTTCACCGAGCGCATCCGGGATCGGGGCTTCCAGATCTCGGTGGCGGTGATGCTGGCGATCCTGCTCGCGTCGGTGGCCATCCCGGCCGCGATCGGCGGCGGGTCGGACAAGTACGACGTGGCCTTCCTCGGGCCGCAGCAGACGCAGCTCGCACAGACCGCGCAGCGCCAGGCGACGCTGCTGGACGTGGACGTGCGGGTCGGCTCCGTCGCCGACCGGGCGGCGGCCGAGCAGGCGCTCGCGGACGGGAAGCTGGACGCGGTCGTGGACAACGGCCGGATCCTGGTGGACAGCAAGCTGCCCGACCCGCTGGCGGCCGTGCTGCAGAGCTCCTGGGCCACCGTGGAGCGCGACCAGCGGTTGGCCGCGAAGGGCATCGACCCGGGCGTGGTGAACCAGGCCTCGGCGATCGCACCGATGCCCAAGACCACCCTGGACGCGGACGCCGACCAGCGCGACGCGCGCAAGGGCATCGCCTTCATCGGCACGCTCGTGCTCTACGGCATGCTCATGCTGTTCTGCATGTGGGTGGCCAGTGGCGTGGTCGAGGAGAAGTCCAGCCGGATCGTGGAGATCCTGCTCGCGACCGTGCCCGCCCGTGCGCTGTTGACCGGCAAGATCCTCGGGATCGGCCTGCTCGGCCTGCTCCAGATGCTGGTCACCGCGGTGGTCGGGCTGGCCGCGGCGTCCGCGCTGGGCACCATCGAGTTGACCGGCGCCATGATCTACCCGGTGGCGCTGGTGCTGCTGTGGTTCGTGGTGGGCTACGCGATCTACGCGTGCATGTTCGCCGCCGCCGCGGCCCGGGTCTCCCGCCAGGAGGACCTGCAGAACGTCATCACGCCGATGACCTCGCTGCTGATCGCCTCGTTCCTGGCCGCCATCTTCCTCGGCCAGAAGGGCGGCACGCTCGCCCAGGTGCTGGCGTACGTGCCGCCGTTCTCGGCGATGCTGCAACCGGCGCTGACCGCGGCGGACGAGGTCTCGGTGCTGGAGAACCTGGCCGCCTTCGCGATCGCGCTGCTGGCCCTGGTGGCGCTGGTGCGGCTCGCGGCCCGGATGTACGAGGGCGCGGTGTTGCGGATGGGCGGCAAGGTCGGCTTCAAGGAGTCGCTCGGCGGGTCGACCCGCAAGCGCTGAAACCGACGAGTCGATGCGCGGGCGCCGAGGGGGCGCGCGCACGACAGGGCCCGCCGTCCCCGAGGGGGCGGCGGGCCCTGTCGTGTTCGGCTCGGGTGCGCTCAGCGGCGGTTGGCCGCCTTGCGGGCCTCCAGGGCGAGCCGGCGCTCCTCGAAGCGCACCACCTGGGAGTCCAGGCCGCCGAGGAACAGCGCGAGCTCCTCGCGGGCCTTCTCGCCCTCCGGGCCCAGGTCCGTGCGCTCCATGATCTTGAGGTGGCGCAGCACCGGCAGGATCACGTCGTTCTGGTGGATCGGCAGGTTGTACACGCCACCCACCGCGAGCTTGGCCGCCGCGCGCTCGAAACCGCTGATCCCGTGCCCGGGCATCCGGAAGTCGGTGACCATCTCGGTGACCGCGCGCATCGCCTGGTCCGGGGCGATCTCGAAGGCGGCCTTGAGCAGGTTGCGGTAGAAGACCATGTGCAGGTTCTCGTCCGTGGCCACCTTCGCGAGCAGTTGCTCGGCGATCGGGTCGCCGCAGGTGCGGCCCGAGTTGCGGTGCGAGACCCGGGTGGCCAGCTCCTGGAAGGTGACGTAGGCGATCACGTGCAGCGGATTGTCCATGTGGTCGCCCTGATAGCCGGCCTCCATGTGCTCCATCCGCGAGCGCTCCAGCGCGACCGGGTCCACCGCCCGGGCGGCCATCAGGTAGTCGCGGATCGCGATGCCGTGCCGGCCCTCCTCCGCCGTCCAGCGGTGCACCCACGTGCCCCACGCGCCGTCGCGGCCGAACATCGCCGCGATCTCGTAGTGGTAGCTGGGCAGGTTGTCCTCGGTCAGCAGGTTCAGCGTAAGAGCTATCCGGCCGACGTCGGTGAGCCCCGACTCCGCCGGGGTCCACGCCTCGCCGCCGAGCACGCCGTCGAAGTCGCGACCGGCACTCCACGGCACGTACTCGTGGGGGAACCACTCCTTGGCGACCGCGAGGTGGCGGTCCAGCTCGACGGCGACGACCTGCTCCAACTCACGGAGCAGGTGCTCACCGGTCGGGGCGGGGGCGAGAAGGTTCATCGGCTCTCCAGGGCATAGGCAGACAACGTCGTTCAGCGGCAGACACGGAGGACGACGCTGTGCATCGCCCGCACGACGCGTCCCTACGATTCCGTAACTTACGACAGCGTAGGTTGGTTCCACCCCAAGACGGAAATGTGATCCACGACTCTCGCACGTACGTACGATCGATTTCGGCCCCGGCGACCGCCCGCGCAGGGGCGGCCGGTGCCCGAAATCAGCCCGCCGGGAAGCCGATCCGCATCATCAGACCGCCCTCTTCCCGGGGCTCGACCTCGATCCAGCCGCCGTGCGCGCGCACGATCGAGCGCACGATGGACAACCCGAGCCCGACGCCCTTGTCGCTGGCGGTCCGCTCGGTGCGCAGCCGCCGGAACGGCTCGAACATGTTGTCCACCTCGTAGCCGGGCACCACCGGCCCGGTGTTGACCACGGTGAGCACCGCGACACCCGCGGTGGTCCCGGTCGAGATGTCGACCGTGCCCTCGGCCCGGTTGTAGCGCACCGCGTTCTGGATCAGGTTCATCGCGACCCGCTCCAACAGCACCCCGTTGCCCTGGAGCACGGCGGGGCCCAGGTCGTCGTGGAGCCTCACCTTGCGCTCGGCCGCCTCCGCGCCGGTCTGGTCCACCGCGCGGCGGGCCACCTCGGCCAGGTCGACCGGCTTGCGCTCGGTCAGCTCGTTGTCGCTGCGGGCCAGCAGCAGCAGGCCCTCGATCAGGCCCTCGCTGCGCTCGTTGGTGGCCAGCAGGGTCTTGCCGAGTTGCTTGAGCTCGACGGACGCCTCGGGGTCGCCGAGCGCGACCTCCAGCAGGGTGCGGTTGATCGCCAAAGGTGTGCGCAACTCGTGCGACGCGTTGGCGACGAACTTGCGCTGCGACTCCAGCGAACGATCCAGCCGGTCGAGCATGTCGTCGAAGGTGTCGGCGAGCTCCTTGAACTCGTCGTCCGGACCGTCCAGGTCGATCCGCCGGTGCAGATTGGATCCGGCCACCTCGCGGGCGATCGAGGTGATCCGCTCGAGCGGGCGCAGCACCCGGCCGGCCATCACGTAGCCGAACCCGAAGGCGATCACCGACAGCAGCAGCAGGGCCAGCAGCGACTGCTGGAGCAGCGAGTTCAGCGCGGCGTCGCGCTGGTGGATCTGCTGGATGGTCTGCCACTGCTCGAACTGCTCGGGCGTCATCGGCACGCCGTTGATGGTCATCAACGTGTTCGGTGCCAGGCTCAGATTCAGCCGGCCCTCGGTCAGGCTCTGCCGCACCAGCAGGTAGACGGTGCCCAGCAGGAGCACCCCGGCGATCAGGAACATCCCGCCGTACAGCGCGGTCAGCCGCATCTTGATGGTGGAGCGCAGCAGCGCGGGCAACTGCGAGGGGGCCATCCTCGACAGCCGCGACATCTCCGCCGCGTCGTCGGCGTCGCGGCCCAGGATCAGCCGCCGCCCGCCGGTGACCGGACGCTGCGGGTCGCGGCCCGGCTCGCGCACGGGTTCGCGGCTGGGCCTGGGCGGCGCGCCCGGCGGCGCGTTGGGGCGCGGCGGCTGGGGCGGCCGGCCCGGACGGGGCGGTGGGCCGGACTTCGCCGCCGGGTTGGGCTTCGCGGGCGCGGTCGAGGCGCCCGCGGCCGGCTCCGCGGAACCGGCTGCGGTACTTCCGGCTTCCGCCGGGACGGCCCGAGAGCTGTCGTTCATGGCGGTCCTCAAATGCGGTATCCGGCGCCGGGCACCGTCAGGATGACGGGCGGCTCGCCGAGCTTGCGGCGCAGTGTCATGACGGTGACGCGGACGACATTGGTGAACGGATCGGTGTTCTCGTCCCAGGCCTTCTCGAGCAGTTGCTCGGCCGAGACCACGGCGCCGTCGGCGCGCATCAGCACGTCCAGCACCGCGAACTCCTTGGGCGACAGATGCACCGGGGAACCCTCGCGCAACACCTCGCGCCGGTTCGGGTCGAGCCGGATGCCGGCCCGCTCCAGCACCGGCGGCAGCGGGGAGACGGCCCGCCGGCCGAGCGCGCGCACCCGGGCGATCAGCTCGCTGAACGCGAAGGGCTTGGGCAGATAGTCGTCCGCCCCCAGCTCCAGGCCCTCGACCCGATCGCTGACGTCGCCGGCCGCGGTCAGCATGAGCACCCGCATCGGGATGCCCGTCTCCACCACCGCCCGGCACACGTCGTCGCCGTGCACGATCGGCAAATCCCGGTCGAGCACCACCACGTCGTAGTCGTTGACGGCGATCCGTTCCAGCGCCGCCTCCCCGTCGTACACCACGTCGACGGCCATGGCCTCTCGGCGCAACCCGGTCGCGACCGCGTCCGCCAGGAGCTGCTCGTCCTCGACTACGAGAACCCGCACCGGCTGTGCCTCCTGCTCGATGAGTGGATGGATCCGTTGTCCATCTTCCTCCGCGCCCCGGTAAAGCCTCGGTAAGCCGGCCGGCCGACCGGGGCGGGCGGGACCGGCCCGGCGAGCGCGTCGTGCCGCGGACGTTACGGGACCCCCCGAAGGAGGGAAGGATTCCGGTACGCCCCGGAAAGTCCGCTGTCGGGCCGGCGGGCCGGAAATCGCCCCTGGTCACACCCTTCGGTCGAGCCCCGCCAAAGGCCCGGAACCGTGGTTTCCCCGGCGTTGCACGGGGGGAGGACAACCGAAACCGGCGACGACGAGTGACATTGGGGCGGCCTTATGGACGAATTCACGGCCGGCGTACTGCGACGCATACGTGAGACCGAACAGGCTCTGAAGCAGGCCTGTGACACCGGCGACGATTTCCTCGTCGAGGTGGAGCAGTCCGAGTTGGACGACCTCCTGCGGGTGGCGTCCGAGCACGGCGTGCGGGTGCTCCCCGAAAGCGCCTAGTCACACCGCTCGGGCGAGCGCACCCGAGCCACGCGAAGACACACGGTTCTTGATTCCCCCGGCGAGGTCCCCAGCGGACGCCGGGGGTTCGGCTGTCGGGCCGAGTTCGCGAAGGCCCGGATCCGGTGCGGGGGCACCGGATCCGGGCCTTGCGCACGCTCGGGTCTACGCGTGCAGAGCGGCCAGCGCGGCCTCGAGTTCGGCGCGCAGTCCGGCGGGCGCGGCCAGGCACAGGCTCGACCCGTCGGGCTCGGGCCACAGGTCCTCGATCACCTCGGCACCGGCCTCGCGGGCGATCAGCGCGCCCGCGGCCACGTCCCACGGGTTCAGGCCACGCTCGTAGTACGCGTCGACCCGACCGGCGGCCACCGAGCACAGGTCGATCGCGGCCGAGCCGGCCCGGCGCAGGTCGCGCACGCGCGGCAGCAGCGCGCCGATCACGGCGGCCTGCCGGGTGCGCCGCTCGACCGTGTAGCCGAATCCGGTCGCCACCAGCGCCCGGGCCGGCTCGACCGAGGCGCGGCAGTGGATCGGCTTGCCGTTGCGGTAGGCGCCGCCGCCGCGCACGGCGTGGAAGGTCTCCCCCACCACCGGCACCTCGACCACGCCCAGCAGGGTGCCCTCGGCGGTCTCGGCGGCGATCGACACACACCACCCGGGCAGGTCGTACAGGTAGTTCACGGTGCCGTCGATCGGGTCGATCACCCAGCGCACGCCGCTGCTGCCCGCGCTCGCGTCGCCCTCCTCGCCGAGGAAGCCGTCGTGCGGTCGGTGGGCGCGGATGCGTTCGATGATCAGCTTCTCCGCGGCCGTGTCCATCTCGGTGACCACGTCGGTGGGGCTGCTCTTGGTCGCCGCGACGCCGAGGTCGGCGGGACGCTCGTGCAACAGGAAGCCGCCGGTGTGCCGGGCCGCGTCGCGAGCGATGGCCAGGAGTTCCGCGGTGTCGATCGTCATGGACCCATCCTGCCGGCGCGACCGTGCAGGGCCTCGCCGCGCGGCGCCCGCGCGGCCGCCTCCGGGTCGGCGCGCAGTGCCCGGGGGTCCGGGCAGCAGCCCACCGGGCACACGTCGTGCGCGGCGCCGAGCACGCCGAGCGCGCACCGTGCGGGCGCCTCGCCGCGTACCGTCGCGGCGCGCTCCAGGAGCAGGTCGCGCACCGCGCCGGCGAATCTGGGGTCGGCGCCGGTGGTCGCCGCTCGGGCGACCGGCAGCCCGAGCCGCGCGGCGGTCGCGGCGGCCTCGACGTCGAGGTCGTAGACCACCTCCATGTGGTCGGAGAGGAATCCGATCGGCACCAGCACCACGGCCGGCACCCCGCCGTCCTCGGCCGCCGCCACGAGGTGGTCGTTGACGTCCGGCTCCAGCCACGGCACCTGCGGCGGACCGCTGCGGCTGGAGTACACCAGGTCCCAGTCGTGTTCGCGACCGAGCGCGCGCGCGACGCCCTCGGCGACCAGGCGCGCGGTCTCCCGGTGCTGCTCGACGTATCCGCCGCCGGCCGGGCCGGCGGTGCGCGCGGTGACGGTGGGGATCGAGTGGGTGACCATCACCAGCCGGGCGCCGGCCCGCACCGCCTCGGGCAGTTCGGCCAGCGCGGCCACCACGTGGTCCACCAGCGGCTCGACGAAACCGGGGTGGTCGAAGAAGTGCCGCAGCTTGTCGAACACCGGCGCCCGGTCGCCGACCTCGGCCCGGGCCGCGAGCAGGTTCTCGTGGTACTGCCCGCAGCCCGAGTAGGAGGCGTAGGCGCTGGTCACCAGGACCGCGGCACGACGGATCCCGTCGTCGGCCATCCGCCGCACGGTGTCCGCGAGGTACGGGCGCCAGTTGCGGTTGCCCCAGTAGACCGGCAGCCGCGGCCCGTGCGCGGCGAATTCGGCCTCGATCGCCGCGATCAGGGCGCGGTTGTGCGCGTTGATCGGGCTGGCGCCGCCGAAGTGGGCGTAGTGGCCGGCGGCCTCCTCGAGGCGTTCCCGGGGCACCCCTCGGCCCGCGGTCACGTTCTCCAGGAACGGGAGCACCTCGTCGGGGGCGTCCGGCCCGCCGAAGGAGAGCACCAGGAGCGCGTCGTACGGACTGGGGTCGGGGGCCTGTGTCGCGTGCATGCCTGTGATCCTCGCATCGCGATCCCCGCCCGCCCCAACGCCCCGGTGCGCGCGGGGGCGTGAGTTGCGGCCCATCGGGGCCCGACCCCTTCCCGGTCCGATGACCGGCGAGTAATGTCCGGCTGATCCCACGGCGACCCCAGGAGGAACCCGTTGAGCAGCGCCACCCCCGCCGTCTCCAAGACGCCGCCGATCTGGCGGAACTGGACCGGAAACCAGTCCGCGCGGCCGCACTCGGTGCTCACCCCGAGGTCGGCCGAGGAGATCTCGGCGGCGGTCCGCCGGGCGGCGGCACAGGGTCTGGCGGTCAAGGCCGTCGGCGCCGGGCACTCGTTCACCTCGGTCGCGGTCACCGACGGGGTGCAGATCCGCCCGGAGGGGCTGACCGAGGTGCACGCGCTCGATCGTGCGGCGGGCACCATCACGGTCGGGTCCGGGATGCGGCTGAGCGACTTCAACGCGCTGCTCGCCGGCTACGGCCTCGCGCTCGCCAACATGGGCGACATCGCGGTGCAGAGCCTGGCGGGCGCCACGTCCACCGGCACGCACGGGACCGGGCGGGCGTCCGGATCGCTGGCGGCGCAGATCCGCGGCATGGAGATCGTGCTGGCGGACGGCGAGATCACCACGTGCTCGGCGACCGAGAACGCGGAGTTGTTCGCGGGGGCCCGGGTGGGTCTGGGCGCGCTGGGCGTGGTGACCGCGCTGACGTTCGCGGTGGAGCCGCGTTTCCTGTTGGAGGCGCGCGAGGAGCCGATGCGACTGGACGCGGTGCTCGCCGACTTCGACGCGCTGTGCGCGGACAACGAGCATTTCGAGTTCTATTGGTTTCCGCACACCGACAACTGCAACGTGAAGCGCAACAACCGGATCGAGGGGCCGGCGAAACCGCTGTCGAAGGCGCGATTCCTGCTGGACGACGAGTTGTTGTCCAACGGTGTGTTCTCGCTCGCCTGCCGGGTCGGCCGGGCCGCGCCCAGGACGGTGCCCACGATCGCGCGCCTGTCCAGCCGCGCGTTGTCGGCGCGGACCTACTCGGACACCTCGCACAAGGTGTTCACCAGCCCGCGCCGGGTGCGCTTCATCGAGATGGAGTACGCGCTGCCGCGTGCGGCGGCCACGGCCGCGCTGACCGAGGTGCGCGCGTTCGTCGAGGCGGCCGGCCTGCCGATCAGCTTCCCGGTCGAGGTACGCGTGGCCCCGGCGGACGATCTGTGGATGTCCACGGCGTACGGGCGCGACACCGCCTATATCGCGGTGCACATGTACAAGGGCACGCCGCACGAGCGGTACTTCACCGAGGTGGAGAAGATCATGGTCGGGCACGGCGGGCGCCCGCACTGGGGCAAGATGCACACCCGCGACGCGGAGTACTTCGCGCAGCTCTACCCGAGGTTCGCCGACTTCACGGCGCTCCGGAACCGGGTGGATCCGGAGCGCCGCTTCGGCAACGACTACCTGCGCCGGGTGCTGGGCGACTGAGGCCGGCCGCGCCGGCGCGGTGCTAGGACGTGCCGGCGCCCGCGTTCGACCGCGAGTCGTTCTTCGCGCCGCCCTGGGCGCTGCCGCCGGCGTCGTTGCCGGCCGCCGCGCCGCCGTTCGCCGCGCCGGTCCCGCCCGAGCCGCCCGCCGAAGAGGTCGCGGGCGGCGCCGTGCTCGGCGGCGCGGAGTCGCTCGGGTCGGGCGAGGGGGTGCGGCTCGGTCGCGTGGACGGGGTGGTCGAGGGCACCGAGGTCGCTCCCGTGCCGTTCTCGCCGGTCGTGCCCTTGTCGCCGGTGTCCGGCCCGCGCGTGGGTGCGGGCGTGGATCCGGTCGGCTGCGGGGTCGAACCGCTCGGCTGCTTCGGGGTGTCGTGCCGGGCGGGCTTGTCGTCGACGATCCGCGAGATGGTCGAGCCGCCCGCGTCGCCGTGTCCGAACAGGCTCGCGAACGAGCGGCCGATCGCGGTCTCGGTGAGCGTCACGACGCCCATCGCCACCACGAACACGAGCACCGCCGCGACCAGCGAACGGGCCGGCCGGAGCCGCTTGTCGCTGTCCGTGCCGGCCGCGGCCGGTTGGGCGTCGGTCCCGGCGCCGCCGAGCGGGCGCTCGGCGCTCGTCGAGCCCGTGACCGCGGTCCGCGAACGCTCCTCGAACCGGGTGTAGTCGCCGACCGGCAGCAACATCGTCTCGTCGGCGGCCGATCGCGGGTCGGCCACGCCCGTGGGTCGCTCCGGCACGGCGGTGGGGTCCGGACTCGGCCCGCCCTCGTGCGGGGGGATCAGCGTCGCCCGCACGTCGCGCAGTTGCTCGCCGGTGCGGCGGAACAGGTGCACGTAGAGCGCGCTTCCGACCGTGGCGACCACGCTCGCGAGCGCGGCGCCGATCACCGTCCCGGCGACGCCCAGCGTGGAGAGCAGGAAAGCCGAGGAGATGGCCGCCAGGGCACTGCCCACAACCTGCACCGCGTTGACATCGATCCGGCGACGTTCATTCTCGGTCCTTTCCGGCATCACTTTCCTTGCCCGTCCGTGCACGGACGGTGGTTAATCATGAAAAACAGGACTTCACCCTGGTTACGACTGAACGGCCCATCGACATCGTTCCGATCGGCCCAATCTTGTGATCGACATCACCCCGGACGGCCGAAAACGACTCGTCCGAACGGGACGCGCCGATGCGGCGCGGTGTGTCCCGGTAGAGCCCCCGAATGGAGTACTGTTCACGCCAGGTTCCGGAACGACCTGTGCGCGAAGGGGGAGGCGACCGACCGCGGAGGTCAGGGTGGGGCGCCGCCCCGGTATCTACCCGAAATGGTGTAACCAAGGCAATTCGGCCAGTCAGGTAATAAATCCGACACGCCGGACAACTCGGTCAGGTTGTGGCCACGCCGAGGCTGGGCAGGTCACACTCGTAGCGGGAGCAACGACGCAGGTGACGTCGGCAGGCACCACCCGGGAGGTCCCCATGCCCGAACTGCGTGTCGTGGCCGTCAGCAACGACGGCACACGGTTGGTGCTGAAGGCTGCCGACGGCACTGAGTACATGTTGCCCATCGACGAACGGCTCCGTGCCGCCGTCAGGGGCGACCGCGCCAGGCTCGGCCAGATCGAGATCGAAGTCGAGAGCCAGCTCCGCCCGCGTGACATCCAGGCCCGGATAAGGGCCGGTGCCACCGCGGAGGAGGTCGCACAGCTCGCCGGAATCCCGGTGGACCGGGTGCGGCGTTTCGAGGGCCCGGTCCTCGCCGAGCGCGCCTTCATGGCCGAACGCGCCCGCAAGACCCCCATCCGTCGGCAGGGCGAGAGCACCGGCCCGCTGCTCGGCGAGATCGTCACCGAGCGCCTGCACCTGCGCGGCGCGGACTCCGAGTCCGTGCAGTGGGATTCGTGGCGACGCGACGACGGCAGCTGGGAGATCCTGCTGCTCTACCGCGCCGACGGCGAGATGCGCTCCGCGAGTTGGAGCTTCGATCCGCCCCGGCGCCTGGTCACCACCAACGACGACGAGGCCCGTTCGCTGATCGGCGAGCACCCGGCGGCGTCCGAGACCCCGTTCCCGTTCCGACCGCGCCTGGCCACCATCCCGCGCGAGAGCGACGACGACGCGATCACCAGCCTGCTCGACGCCGTCCCGGGCCTGCGCGGCGAACCGCAGACCCAGTCGGCCTCGCCCGGCCCGATGCGCATCGACGTCACCGCGCTGGCCGAACGCCCGCGCGTGGGCAGCATCGAGCGCGCGGAACGGGCCGAGCGCCCGGAGCGGATCGAGCGCGTCGAGCGTCCCGAGCGGATCGAACGCGTCGAGCGGTCGGAACGCCCGGAGCGCGCCGAACCGATCGAGGAAGAGGAGACCCAGGCCCCCGCCGCGGCGGCGGGCGCGGGCAGCGCGTACGAGAACGTCCTGGTGCCGCGCGGCGTGGTCGGCCCGCACCGCGAGCGGCTGGTCGGCAGCACCGACCGCCAGGCCGAGGCCGACGGCGTGCGTCCCGGTCGCCGGGCGACCGTGCCCAGTTGGGACGAGATCGTGTTCGGCAGCAGGCGCAAACGCCGGGAGTGATCGACGGATACGACCGGAGCCGAGGGTCCGCACGGGGCCCTCGGCTCTTCTCGTGCGCTCGACGCCGTGCGCCGCGGTCCGGGCCCGCTACTCGCCGGTGGCCACCGGGCGTTCCGGGTCGGTGATCCAGTCGCTCCAGGAACCGGCGTACAGCGCGGCCGGCACGCCGGCCAGCGACAGCGCGAGCACCTCGTGCGCGGCGGTCGCGCCGGAGCCGCAGTACGCGGCGACCCGGGCACCGTGCACCGCGCCGCGGGCCGCGAAGTACTCCTTGAGCTCGGCGGGTTCGTGGAAGCGGCCGTCGGCGTGCGTGTACTCGGTCGCGGGCGCGCTGACCGCGCCGGGGATGTGGCCGGCCTTCGCGTCGATCGGCTCGGTCTCGCCCCGGAAGCGCTCGGCGGCGCGCGCGTCCAGCAGCACCCCGCCCGCGGCCACCAGAGCCGCGGTCTCGTCCGCGTCCAGGCGCGTCATCCCGCCCGGGCGCGGGACGAACGCGCCGGGTGCGGCGGGTTCCGGCACCACGTCGGTGACCAGGTGCCGCTCCGCCGTCCAGGCCGCGAAGCCGCCGTCGAGCACGCGCACCCGGTCGTGGCCGAAGTAGCGCAGCAGCCACCACGCCCGCGCCGCGGCGACGCTGGGCCCACCGTCGTAGACGACCACGTCGGTGGTCGGGCCGATCCCCAGCCGGCGCATGCTCGCGCCGAACGCGGCCGGCTCGGGCATCGGATGCCGGCCGCCGGCCCCGCCGGGGGTGTGCGGCCCGGACAACTCCGCGGCGAGGTCGACGAAGCGGGCGCCGGGGATGTGGGCGACCCGGTACGCCTCGATGCCGGGCGGGCCGCCGAGTTGCCACGTGACGTCGAGCACCAGCGGCGGCGACGAACTGTCCAGGGCGGCGGCCAGGTCGGCCGCCTTGATCAGGGAACTCATACCGGCATCCTGCCGCGTGCGGCGGCCATCGACGAGCACATGTCCGATCCGGGTGGCAGCATCGATGGCGGATCGTCCCGAATTGTCGGCATCTGTCGAGGAGGCATCGATGAGCGAGTGGACCTCGCGATATCCCACCGGCGTGCCCTGCTGGGTGGACCTGGGCGTCCCCGACGTCGAGGCCGGACTGGCCTTCTACCGCGGCCTGTTCGGCTGGGAGGGGGAGGTCGGGCCGGCCGGGATGGGCCGATACACCACCTGCACGCTCGGCGGTCGCCCGGTCGCCGGCCTGATGGGCCGCGTGCCCGGACAGGAGGGCCCGGTCGCGTGGACCACCCATCTGGCGGCGGACGACGCGGACGCGGTGATGCGACGGGTCGGCGCGGCCGGCGGCACGGTGGTCGCGCCGCCGACGGACGTGTCGACGTCGGGCCGTACGGCGGTCGCCGCCGACCCCACCGGCGCCGTGTTCGGCGTGTGGCAGGCGGGCGACCACAACGGCGCGGGCGTGGTCAACGAGCCCGGCGCGGTGGTGTGGAACGAGTTGTACACACCGGACAGCGCGCGGGCCAAGAAGTTCTACACGGCGGTCTTCGACTTCACCTACGAGGACATGTCCGACGCCGACTTCGACTACGCGACGTTCCACGTCGGCGGTGTCCTGCGCGGCGGCATGGCGGGCGCGCGGAACGGCCCGCCGGCGCACTGGGCCGCGTACTTCGCGGTGCGCGACGCGGACGAGACCGTCGACCGGGTGGACAGCCTGGGCGGCAAGGTGCTGCGCGGCCCGGAGGAGTCGCCGTACGGCCGACTGGCCGCGGTGCGGGATCCGCAGGGCGCGGTGTTCAACGTGATCGCGGTGGCCTCGAATCCGAATGATCCGCAATAGTCCGTCCGGCCCGAATCCGCCTGCGGGAGTGCCGGGTTCGACCCGCCACTCCGACCGAAACCACTCCACCCTTGAATCAAACGGGTGACGTAGAGTCGAGCGTGACGGGCTCCCGTCCGGAAACGGGGTCCGGGATCGGCGGGACCCGTGCGCCTACGTACACACGGATCACGTCGCCCGCGGCCTTCCTCGGCCGGGAGACGCATCTTCTTCGTCCCGACCATCGAGGGGGTCCATTTCCATGGGCAAGCTGTTCAAGATCGTCCTGTTGCTCGCCGCCGCCGCGGGCGTCGCCACGCTCGTCGCGTCGAAGCGGCGCAACCAGGCCTGAACCGGCCCGGGTTCATCGAAGGGACGGCCTCCATCCGGAGGCCGTCCCTTCGGCGTGAGCGGGAAGCCCGACGGGGGATGGAAGACACGCCCTAGGCGCGCGCCTCCAGCAGCGGCACCAGTTGCTCCGCCGACGTCATCGAGCCGTGCACGCCGGTGAGGCGGGATTCGCCCGGTTCACGGCGGGAGGCGACCACCGCGATGTCGCCGAAGGCCGCCGCGACGATGTCGCCGACGCGGGCACGGACCCGGTCCTCGACGACCGGGCCGAACCAGCCGGACTCGATCGCCTCCTCGCCGGTGACCACCCACATCTGGTCGCCGAGCATGTCGTCCCAGATCGCGTGCACGTCCCGGGCCGCACCGGGGCGCGTATAGACGTGCCGCGCGCGGGACTCGCCGCCCAGGAGGGCGACGCCGGCGGACAGGGCGGGATCGGTGTCCACGTCGATCCGCTGCTCGGGCGCCACGTCGACCATGCCGTGATCGGCGGTCACGTACAGGACCGAGTCGGCGGGCAGCCCCTCGGCCATCGCCCGCGCGACGTCGTCGATCCGGCGCAGCTCGGCGCGCCACTCGGGTGAGTCGACGCCCATGCCGTGGCCGCAGCGGTCGAGTTCGCTCGCGTAGGTGTACACCAGCACGGGTCCCGGTTGGGCGAGTTGTTTGTGCACGCCCTTGACCCTGGGCGCGCCGAACTCGGCGCCGATGTAGCGACCGCCGCCCAGCACCGCCCTGGTCAGCGGCGTGTGTTCGAACATGCCGTCGTTGACCTGCGCGACGGTGATCCCGGCGGCGGCGGCCCGCTCGAGCAGGCTCGGGTACGGCTGCCAGTCCCGCGGGCGGATGTCGCCCACCCAACGCAGTTGGTTCATCAGCCGGTTCTCGCCGGGCACCGCCACCGAGTAGCCGACCAGGCCGTGCACGCCCGGGGTGAGCCCGGTGCCGAACGACGCGAGGCTGGTCGCGGTGGTCGCCGGGAAGCCGGCCGTCAGCGGCCGGCCGCTGCCCGCGAACGACGTCTCCAGGAGCGAGTACAGGTACGGCGCCTCGACCGGATGCCCGCGCAGCAGGTCCCAGCCCAGGCCGTCGATCAGGAACACACACGCGGCGCGCGCGGGCGCGAGGCCGAGCGTGTTCTCCTCTCCGGGCATGCCGAGGGAGGCGGCTATCGAGGGCATCAGGTCGGACAACGCCCCGGTCCCGTAGCGAGGCAACGGGACCGGGGGTTGTTCGTCGAGCCAGACGGAGGCACTCACTGGTTGATGCCGGCCACTGCCTCGGACAGCGCGCGGGCGAAGGTGAGGGTGCGCTCCACCGCTTCGGGGCCGTCGGCGGCCTCGCTGACCCGCAGCGAGAGGTCGTCGGCGGTCAACGAGCCGGTGTAGCCGTGGTCGACCTCACAGTTCGGGTCGGCACACCCGGCCGGTTCGAGGTCGATCCGGCCGACCGCGCCCCACCCGATGGTGAGCACGGCCTCGCGGGGTGGAGCTCCCGGGACGTATTCGGCGGGGTTGCCCACGACGCGACTGACCACGACCGACTCGAGGCGGTCGATCCGCACGGTCTCGGTGGACGTCGTCGCGTAGGGAGTGGGCGACGTGTCGTCGGGTGCGTGTTCGTCGGTGTGGCTGACCAGGAAGCGGCCTGGCGTGAGCACCAGAACGGTGATGTGGCGGCGGACCTCATTGGAATCGAACGTGGTCTCCTGGTGCACCAGGAAAGCGTCGACCGGCTCGGTGCCGATCGTGGACTCGACCGCGTCGGCAACGAGGCTCGGGTAGTAACCGCTGCGCTCGATGGCCGTGCGCAGCCCCTGGGTCGAGGTGGTGGTCTTAGCCATACCCCCATCCTGGCACCTCCAAGGGCACACGTGCGCCATCCGCCCCGTCCGAAGGTGGGGTTGCGCACCTGCCGTTGCCAAATGGTGACGGTTTGTCGATGTAATGACAGGACCGAACGGGTGAGGTGGATGCGCACTGTTGGTGCGGTATCCACGGATCGCCACCGTGCGCCTTCCGTGCGCCCTCCCGGTGGACGCCTCGGCGGGGTTGACTCGTCTCCTGAGAGGACCGCCGGGGCAACAGGGACGCGCCGTCGACACGGTGGCACCGACGGAACTCTCGCGACACTCGCGCCCTCGAGGGAGGGAACGAGTGACACCGCCTCACCGCCGGGGACACTCGGGGAAACGACCGGCGCGGGGCGGCCTGGTCCGGACAGCGTCGAACGGCATGAATTGCGCGGCCATGTGGAGGGCAGGCGCGGAGGGGCATGCCGCGGGGCGGATCCGGCCTGGAGCCGCCGCCGTACGTAGGTGCCACAGCTCGGGGTGGCATGTGGGTACGGCGGCGGTTCCGCGTGTCCGGACGACTTCCGCCGGGATCCGCCGGGATCGGTGCGCCGCTGACCGCGCCGCGGGGCCGGCTACGGGCGGGACAACGACCTGGGGCCGAGGTCGGTGCGGGCCGGTGGGCGGGACAGTCGGATCTGCGCGCCGAGCACGTGCGCGCCCTCCGCCGCCACGATCACCGGGTTCAGTTCGATGGACGTGACCTGGGGCAGGTCGTCGGCCAGCCGGGACAACCGGGACAGCACGTCCTCCAGGGCCGGCACGTCCACCGGGCGCGCGCCCCGGTAGCCGAACAACATCGGCGCCGCCCGCACCTCGCGGACCAGATCCGCCACGTCCTGATCGGTGGCGGGCACCAGTCGGTGGGCGACGTCGCCCAGCAGTTCGGTGGCCGGGCCGGCCAGGCCGAAGGACAACACCGCGCCGAACGACTCGTCGTAGGTGAGCCCGAGCACGGTGGCGATGCCGTGCGGCGCCATCGGCTGCACCACCAGCCGGGCCTGGTCCGGGCCGCCCAGGCGGGTGGTCATCTCCCGGAACACCCGGCGCAGCCCCGCCTCCGCGCCGATGTCCAGGCGTACCCCGTCCACGTCCACGCGGTGCCGCAGATGTTCGGCGATGGTCTTGAGCGCGACCGGATAGCCCAGTTCGGTCGCCGCGCGGACCGCCGCGTCCTCGCTGTCCACCCGCACCGCGGGCAGCAGTTCGACGCCGTAGCAGGCCAGCAGGTCGGCGGCGTCCGCCGGGGACAGGCCCACCGCGTCCGCGGCCCCGAGGCGGGCGCGGACCAGCGCCCGGGCCTGATCGGTGCGTACCTCGGGGTGTTCGGGCACCGATCCGGTGGGCCGCCGGCGCCACGCGGCGTAGCGCACCACCTCGGCGAGCGCGCGGACCGCGTTCTCCGGGGCCGGATAGGAGGGCACCGAGCCGAGCGCGGGCACGCCGTCCGCGTCCAGCCGGCGCAGTTGTGTGGGCAGCCCCTCGTGCGCGAGGTAGGTGGTCAGCAGCGGCTTGCCGATCTGTGCCGCGTGCCCGGCCATCTCCGCGATCGCGCTCGCCACCTCGTCGCCGGAGGTGGTCAGCGGCGGGATGAACACGGTGATCACCGCGTCCGTCTCGGCGCAGGCCAGCGCGTCGGCGAGCGCGTCGCGGAAGTCGTCGGCGGTCGCGGAGGTGGTCAGGTCGACCGGGCGCCGGGGCCGCAGGCCCGCGCTCGCGCACGCGTCCTGGGTGAGCAGGCCCAGCGAGTCGGAGTTGCCGATGATCGCGATCCGGTCGCCGGCGGGCAGCGGTTGGTAGGCGAGCAGTTGGCCCACGTCGAAGAGTTCGGCGACGGTGGGCACCCGGATCACGCCCGCCTGGCGAAACAGCGCGTCGACCGCCGAGTCGGGCAGTGTCAGCGCGCGGGTGACGTGCCCGAGTGGGACGCCCTGGCTGTGCCGCCCGGACTTGACCGCGACCACCGGCTTGGCCCGGGAGACCCGGCGGGCGAGCCGGGTGAACTTGCGCGGGTTGCCGATCGATTCCAGGTGCAGGAGCACCACGTCGGTGGCCGGGTCGTCCTCCCAGTACTGCAACAGGTCGTTGCCGGAGACGTCGGCGCGGTTGCCCGCCGACACGAACGTGGAGAGCCCGATCCCGCGGCTCACCGTGGACTCCAGGATCGCGATGCCCAGCGCGCCCGACTGGGCGAACATGCCCACCCGGCCGCGGCGCGGCATCCGCGGCGACAGGCTCGCGTTGACCCGCAGGTCCGGGTCGGTGTTCAGCACGCCGAGGCAGTTGGGTCCGATCACCCGCATCCCGCGCCGGCGCGCGGCGCGGACCAGGCGCCGCTGCCGCTCGCGGCCCTCGGGACCGGTCTCGGCGAAACCGGAGGACACCACGACCAGACCGTGCACCCCCTTGCGTCCGCACTGTTCGACCACCTGCTGCACCGCGTCCGCCGGGACCGCCACCAGCGCCAGGTCCACTCCCCCGGGAATGTCCAGCACCGAGGCGTAGGTCGGCACGCCGTCGATCGGCTCGCTGCCCGCCTTCGGGTTGACCGCGTACACCTCGCCGGTGAACTCGCCCGAGCACAGGTTGGCCAGGAGCGTGTTGCCGACCGTGCCCTCGTGCCGGCTGGCGCCGATCACCGCGACCGAGCGCGGGGTGAGCAGCCGGGCGATCGAGCGCGCCTCGGCGCGGTGTTCGCGCCCGAGCATGACCCCGAGCGAGGTCTCGGTGGGCGCGAGTTCCAGGGTGAGCCGGACCACGCCGTCCTCGAACGCGGACTGCTGGGTGTAGCCGGCCTCGGTGAACACCGTGACCATGCGACGGTTGGAGGGCAGCACGTCGGCCACGAAGCGCCGGATGCCGCGCTCGCGGGCCACCGCGGCGATGTGTTCGAGCAGGACCGACGCGACGCCCCGGCCCTGCTGGTCGTCCTGGACCAGGAAGGCCACCTCGGCGGTGGAGGAGCGGCCCTGCGGGCCGGTGCGCACCGCGCGTCCGTCCGGGCCGATCCGGTCGTAGCGCACGATCGCGACCATCTCGTCGCCGACGAACAGGCCCAGGCCGACCCGGTCGACCCAGTCGTGCGTGGTGAAGTGCCGCACGTCGCGGTCGGACAGCCGGGGGTAGGGCGTGAAGAAGCGCAGGTACTTCGACTCGGCGGAGACGCGCGCGTAGAAGTCGACGAGGCGACCGGCGTCGTCCGGGCCGACGGGACGCACGTGGGCGGTGGCGCCGTCGCGCAGGACGACGTCGGCCTCCCAATGCTCGGGCGGCTTCGGCGGCGGACCTGCGGTGTCGGTGGGCTCCACGTTTGCGAGGCTAGCCCCTGCGACGCGTCGCCGGCGGATTCGGGGCGCCCCGACTCGGTGGGTGTCCGTCGCGCCTGATAGACCATCAGATACCGTGCCCGGTCTCGCCGCAGGAGGTAACCCATGTCCGCCAAGGGCCTGTCCGCCGCTTTCCCCGTCGCCGACATGGCCGCGGCGGTGCGCTTCATGACCGCGGTGCTCGGTACGGAACCGACCTTCGTCGACGGCGAGCGCTGGGCGCAGTTCGACGTGAACGGCGGCCGGCTGGCGCTGGCCGGCACCGACCGCGAGGGCGAGTCGGCCTCGGTGATGGTCAAGGTGGCCGACCTCGAGGCGGCCCTGGCGCCGCTGCGCGAGGGCGGTTTCACCGTGGGCGAGTCGGTCGAGGGACCGCACGAGGTGCGGGTACAGGTGACCGGGCCCGACGGCTGGGCCGCCGTGTTGTACCAGCCCCGACGCTGACCACCGGTCGCGACGGGACGGCGGATTGCCATGATCATCGGAGTGTCCGAGCGCCGGGGCGAGGCCGAACCGGCGCGGCCCGGCGCGTATGCCCTGCCGCTGCCGCTCGCGCCCGGTAGCGTCCTACCGGTGAACGGCTTGCGGATCCTGCCGGAGGTCGCGGACGCGCTCGCCGCGGGCCGACCCGTGGTCGCCCTGGAGAGCACGATCATCGCGCACGGGCTGCCGCGCCCGGACAATCTGCGGATCGCCCGCGAGATCGAGGGGCGGGTCCGGGCCGCGGGCGCGGTCCCGGCGACGATCGCGCTCGTGCACGGCCGACCGTCGATCGGGTTGGACGCCGAGACGCTCGAGTTCGTCGCCACGTCCCCGGACGTGCTCAAGGCCGGGATGCGCGATCTGGCCCTGGTCGCCGCCCGGGGCGGGCACGCCGCGACCACCGTGGGCGCGACCGCGCACCTGGCGCATCAGGCGGGCATCCGGGTGTTCGCCACCGGCGGCCTGGGCGGGGTGCACCGCGAGGCGCGGGAGAGTTGGGACGAGTCGGCGGATCTGATCGCGCTGACCCGCTGCGGGCTCACCGTGGTGTGCTCGGGGGTCAAGTCGATCCTGGACGTGGGCGCGACGCTGGAGCGGCTGGAGTCGCTGAACGTGCCGGTGATGGGGTTCGGCACGCACGCGTTCCCGGGGTTCTACCTGGCCGACTCCGGCCACCGGCTGGAGTGGCGGGTGGACACCGCGGACGAGGTCGCCGACGTCGTGCGCGCGCACGAGGCGCTCGGGCTGGGACGCAACGCCCTCGTGGTGGCGAATCCGGTGCCGCGCTCCGACCAGGTCGACCCGGACCTGCACGATCGGGTGTTGCGTCGGGCGCTGGCCGCGCTGGCCGACAGCGGCGTCCGCGGCAAGGCGGTCACCCCGTTCCTCCTGGACGTCTTCCACCGCGAGACCGGCGGCGCGAGCCTGAACGCGAACATCGCCCTCATCCTCAACAACGCCGACTTGGCCGCCCGCATCGCCCAGGCCCTGACCATCGCCTGAGCGGCCGACCGGGCGCCGGCGCCGCGGCCTCCGGGCCGATGCCGGCCGGGCGGGGCGGCCGTCGCGGAGTGCGTGTCCTACCACCGTCCCGCGTCGATCTGGGACGTCGTGACCGCCGCCGGCGAGGCCGTCCGGACGGTGGAGCTCATCCGCAGGTGCAACACGCAGGCCACCGCCGCGTGCGGGTCTCCCACCGAGCCGCCCTTCGCGGCGAACGGCAGCCCGTCGTACGGCCCGCCGACCAGTCGTCCGGCCGGCACCAGCGGTTGCACCTCGGTCTCCACCGCGAGCCCGTCCGCGCCGAGCGCGATGCACACCGCGCCCGCGATGTCCCCGCCCGTCGCGTACACCCCCGCGAACGGCGCGGCGGCCAACGCGCGCCCGACCGCCTCACCGAGCAGCACCGGAAGCCGGGCGGCGACCACCGGATCCGCCCGGTCCGGGACGAGCGTGCGGATCCCGGCCAGGGGTGTGCCGGTGCGGGCCAGCGCCACCAGGTCGGCGGCGACCCGGACCGGATCGGGCGCGTCGCCCACCTCCAGCCACCGCGCGCCCAGTCGGCGCCGGGTCCAGGCGATCTGCTCGCGGCCGAGCGGGCTCAGGCTGCCCGCGACGCCGAGCACGGGTCGACCGGTGGGCACCGTGCCCAGCGCGCTCGCCAGCGCCGCGCCGAACGGCCCGGGATCCACCGGCAGCCAGCGCGACTCGCCCGCGAGCGCGCCGGCCGCCGCGGCCAGCGCGAGCGCCTGCACATCGGCGTCGGTGATCGCGTCGCAGACCAGCACCCGGGCGTTCGGATCGCACAGGGCCCGGACCAGGCCGGGCGGGTCGCCGCGCACGACGTCGAGCGGGACGTGCGCGATCGACCGATCGATCGTGTCGAACGCCTCGATCACGGCCGCGGACGTCACCGGGCCGAACGCGTCGCGGGCGACCTCGCCGTCCGCGACCGGGACGCCGTGCGTGTGCTCGACGCCGGCCGCGACGGGCGGGCCGGCATCGGGACGGGCCGGCACCACCAGCGCGCGCACCGGCGGCCCGGGACGGGCGTCGAGCACGTGCAGCAGCGCGCCGGTCTCCGCACCGGGATTGCCGCGCAGCGTGCCGTCCACGCGCTTGCCCACCAGCGGCGCGTCCGGGAACACCGACGCCCCCGCGACCACCCGCCGCGCGGCCTGCACACCGGGCAGGTGCCGGGTGGCCAGATCGAGCACGAGTACATCCGGCGCGCCGGCGCACGCCCGAGGCGGACCGCCGGTGACCAGCGTGCGCATCCCCCGCCGGGCGAAGCGCACCGCGGTGGCGTTGGCGCCCGTGAGGTCGTCGGCGAGGACGAGCACGCGCGGGCCGGATCGCCCCGTACTGTCTGTCAATTACCGTCCCGAATGTCGGATCAAGATCATCTTTGTGCGCTTGTTTCCGTAGCCTCCCGGAGTCTTGCGGGCCGGCGCCGCGACGGTCAACGTGAGGGGCCCGGAGCCGGTCGTTGACCGCTCGAACGGGTGATGCGAGGGTGCGTTCCTGCACCGATGCAGCGGTGCTGCGGTAAGGCGACACCGCACGACAGACGGAGGAATTCGGCGATGACGGGTGCGACCGAGGCGTTTCGCGCAGCGCGCGACTTCCTGCTCGAACACCGTGAGGACCAGCCCACCGCGTGCCGGGACTTCCCGCGTCCCGAACCGGCCGAATTCAACTGGGCGCTCGACTGGTTCGATCCGAACGCGCGCGGCAACGACGCCACCGCGCTGTGGATCGTGGCCGAGGACGACACCGACGCCAAGGTCTCCTTCGACGAACTGGCCCGGCGCTCCGACCGGGTCGCGTCGTGGTTGCGGGCGCGCGGGGTGCGGCGCGGCGACCGGGTGTTGCTGGTCCTGGGCAACCGGGTCGAGTTGTGGGAGGCGATGCTGGCCGCGATGAAGCTCGGCGCGGTGATCATTCCGGCCACCACGATGCTCGCGCCCGCCGATCTGACCGACCGGGTCACCCGCGGCGACGTCGCGCACGTGATCGCCGAGTCGGCGGTGACCCCGGGCTTCGCCGAGGTGCCCGGCGACTGGACCCGGATCGCGGTGGGCGAACCGACGCCCGGCTGGCTCGCGTTCGCCGACGCGCACGACGCGCACGAGGCGGCGGAGGAGGCGTTCGTGCCGGACGGGCCGACCGCCGCGACCGACCCGCTGCTGCTGTACTTCACCTCCGGCACCACCGCGCAGCCCAAGCTGGTGGGCCACACCCAGGCGAGCTATCCGATCGGGCACCTGTCCACGATGTACTGGCTGGGCCTGCGGCCGGGCGACGTGCACCTGAACATCTCCTCGCCCGGCTGGGCCAAGCACGCCTGGAGCAATTTCTTCGCTCCCTGGAATGCCGGCGCCACGATCCTGATCGTGCGTCAGGAGCGGTTCGCCGCACGCCCGTTGCTGGACACCATGGTGCGCTGTGGGGCGACCTCGTTCTGCGCGCCGCCGACCGTGTGGCGGATGCTGGTCCAAGAAGACCTCGGCGCGTGGCACACCGCGCTGCGCGAGGTGATCGGCGCGGGCGAGCCGCTCAACCCGGAGGTCATCGAACAGGTACGGACCGCCTGGGGGTTGACCATCCGGGACGGCTTCGGCCAGACCGAGACCACCGCGCAGATCGGCAACGCGCCCGGACAGCAGGTCCGGCCGGGCTCGATGGGTCGGCCGCTGCCCGGGTACACCGTGGCCCTGGTCGACCCGATCTCCGGCGAGGTGGTCGCCGGCGAGGGCGCGGAGGGCGAGATCTGCCTCGACCTCGCGGCGCGCCCGCTGGGTCTGATGACCGGTTACCTCGACGACCCGGAGCGCACGGCCGAGTCGATGCGCGACGGTTTCTACCACACGGGCGACGTCGGCACCCGGGACGCGGACGGCTACATCACCTATGTGGGCCGCTCCGACGACGTGTTCAAGGCGTCCGACTACCGCATCTCGCCGTTCGAGTTGGAGAGCGTGCTGATCGAGCACGACGCGGTGGCCGAGGCCGCGGTGGTGCCCTCGCCGGATCCGGTGCGGCTCGCGGTGCCGAAGGCGTACGTGGTGCTCGCCGCCGGGCACGAGCCCACCCGCGAGACCGCGCTGTCCGTGCTGCGGCACGCGCGCGAGGTGCTCTCGCCGTACAAGCGGATCCGCCGGATCGAGTTCGCGGAGCTGCCCAAGACCATCTCGGGCAAGATCCGCCGGGTCGAACTGCGGGGTCGTGAGCGCGAGTTGCACGAGGGCGACCTGGCCGGACGGGGCGCGCTGGAGTGGTTCGAGGAGGACTTCCCGGAGCTCAAGGGCTGACCGGACCGGGGCCGGGCCGCCACAGGCCCGGCCCCGGAACGCGCTCAGATCTTGCCGGCGACGATCTTGGCGATCGCGATGTGCTGCGTGCGCGGGAGGCCCTTCGCGGCGGGCGCGAGGGACACGTGCACCTCGACCAGCAGGTCGGTGCCGCGCGGCTTGACGAAGTAGACCTCGGGGACCGCGGGCGCCGGATAGGCGCCGTCCCCGGCCACGTACAGCGTCGGGAACGCGCCGAGATCGGTGATCGGCTTCCCGTACTTGGAGGCGTCGTTCTTGGCCGCCACGCTCTCCGCGGTGCCCGAGAGCCTGCTGCTCTGGGTGAAGTACTGCACGGTCAGCAGCGACGAGTCGCCCGGGCCGTAGTAGCGGCAGCTGTGCAGCGTGGGGTCGTTCTTGGTGCGCGGAACCTCGCTGCCCAGCACGCCCTTGAGTTCGGCGGGCGTGAGCAGGTTGCAGAAGTCCTTGGCGCCGACATCGACGGTGCCGCCGGGCTTGCCGGTGTCCGGCGCCGTGGCGGGCGCGGTGCCCTTGCCCCCGCCGGGCTGCGTGGCCGGCGCGCCGCTCGCTCCTCCGGTCGCTCCTCCGGTCGAGCCGCCGCCCGCCTGGGGCGCGGCCGTGGCCGGGTCCTTCTTCTTGTCGTCGTCGCCCTTGACCTTGTCGACCAGGCCGCATCCGCTGGACAGCGCGATGACGGATGCGGCGATCAACAGGCCCGGTACGGCAGGCTTGCGCAGGTACAACGTGGTTCTCCATCCCCGTGGGGCGACCGGCGCCTCCTCCACCCCCGTGGATGCGTGACGGAACGTCACGACGGCGCAGATCGCTCGATGTTGCCGGTGCGTGTGTGCGGCAGAGCGAGGCTAATGCACGAAATGGATGACCGCTGAAGTGTCGCGGGAGCGATACCGTGACAGCCGTGACGACTACGCCGAGTGAATCCGACGGACTCGTACGCGCCGCGACGTTCGGTTGGGGCGGGGCCCGGGCCGCGCTGGGTGTGGTCGCGCTGCTCGACCCGGTGCGGGTGTCCCGACCGTGGATCGGCGACGACGCGGACCGCACCGGCGCGCTGGTCTTCGCCCGCGCACTCGGCGGACGCGACCTCGCACTCGGCGCCGGCGCGATGTTCGCGGCCGGCCGCGGCGAACCGATCCGCGCCTGGGCGCTGGCGGCCTCCGCCGCCGACCTCGGCGACACGCTCATCACCTACGCGTACCGCGGGCGGCTCCCGCGCGGACGGCGGGCCTTCATCGCGGGCCTGGCCGGGGGCTCGGCCGTGATCGGCGTGGCCCTGGCCCTCGCCGAGCGGGGCCGGGCCCGCCGGGGTTCGTCCTAGGGAGACGCGGCCGGGCCCACTCCCCGGGCGTGGGCCGGGCCGCTGCCCGACCCGCGCCCGAGGCGCCTACGCGGCCACCTCGCTCGCCAGGCGGCGCTTGTTCCAGTACGCGACGATCTCCAGAAGCACTCCGGCGGCCGCCGCGAGGCCGACCGCGGTCCACGGCATCTGCGTACCGACCAGCTTGAGTTCGAAGAAGTCCTGGAGCCATGGCACCGAGATCACCGTGGCGAACCCGGCCCCCATCACCAGCACCAGCCCTATCCGCCACCACGTGTACGGGCGGGCGATGATCGCGAGCACCCACAGGCCGACCAGGAACAGCGTCAGCGTCGCGATCGACGTCTCGGCCGTACGCGTGGCGTCCGTCGCGCCGTAGTGCGAGCGGGCCAGCAGGTACGCGGTGAAGGTCGCCGTGCCGGCGATCACCCCGGAAGGGCCCGAGTAGCGCAGCACCCGCTTGACGAAGCCGGGACGGGCGCGTTCCTTGTTCGGCGCCAGGGCCAGGAAGAACGCCGGGGTGCCGATGGTGAACCAGGCCAGCAGGGTCAGGTGCCGAGGCAGGAACGGGTAGGGCACGTTGGCGATCACGACCAGGATGGCCAGCAGCACCGAGTAGGCGGTCTTGGTCAGGAACAGGTTGGAGACCCGCTCGATGTTGCCGATCACCCGGCGGCCCTCGCCGACCACCGACGGCAGCGTCGCGAAGCTGTTGTCCAGCAGCACGATCTGCGCGACGCCCTTGGTGGCCTCGCTGCCCGAGCCCATCGACACGCCGATGTCGGCGTCCTTGAGCGCGAGTACGTCGTTGACGCCGTCGCCGGTCATCGCCACGTTGTGCCCGCGCGACTGGAGGGCGGCGACCATGTCCCGCTTCTGCTGCGGGGTGACCCGGCCGAAGACCGTGTTGGCCTCCAGCACGTCCGCCAGCTCGTTTTGATCGGTGGGCAGCGTGCGCGCGTCCACCGGGTGGTCGGCGCCCTTGATGCCGAGCTTGGCGGCCACCGCGCCGACCGAGATCGCGTTGTCGCCGGAGATCACCTTGGCCGCCACGCCCTGATCGGCGAAGTAGTCCAGGGTCGCGCCCGCGTCGTGCCGCAGCCGCTGCTCCAGCACCACCAGTGCGGCGGGCGTCACCTCGGCGCCGTCCGGGCCGCCGACGAGCGCGTCGACGGTGTCCGCGAGCGAGGCGTCGGTGCGGACCAGCAGCAGTACCCGCAGGCCCTGCGCGCCCAGGCGTTCGGCGTCGGCGAGCAGTTCGCCGTGCGCCCGCGTGGTCACCAGCACCTCGGGGGCGCCGATCAACCACGTGGTGCGGGAGCCTGCCACCTCGAACGTCGCGCCGCTGTACTTGCGCGCGGACGAGAACGGCACGCTCTCCACCGAGGTCCAGCCGTGCTCGGCCGGGCACTCGTCGATGATCGCGGCCAGGCTCGCGTTCGGGCGCGGCTCGGTGGTGCCGAGCGCGCCGAGCGCGGAGCGCACCGGCAGGCCCTCGGCCAGCTCGCGCACCTCGGCGACGTTCATGCCGCCCTCGGTGAGCGTGCCGGTCTTGTCCAGGCAGACCACGTCGACCCGGGCCAGGCCCTCGATCGCGGGCAACTCCTGGACCAGGCACTGCTTGCGACCCAGACGCACCACACCGACCGCGAACGCCAGCGAGGTGAGCAGCACCAGGCCCTCGGGGACCATCGGCACGATGCCCGCGATCATCCGGGTGACGGCCTCGCGCCAGGTGGTGTCCTCCAGCCGGTACTGGCTGATGATCAGCGCGATCGAGGCCGGGAACAGGATCCAGGTGACGTACTTGAGGATCGTGCTGATCCCGTTGCGCAGTTCCGAGGCCACCAGCGTGAACTTGCTGGCCTCCTCCATGAGCTGCGCGGCGTACGCCTCGCGACCCACCCGGGTCGCGGTGAACGCGCCGTTGCCGGCCACCACGAAGCTGCCGGACATCACCGGGTCGCCCGGGCGCTTGATCACCGGGTCGGCCTCGCCGGTGAGCAGCGACTCGTCGATCTCGAGGTTGTCGGCCTCCACGACCACGCCGTCCACCGCGGCCTTGTCGCCCGCGCCCAGCTCGATCACGTCGTCGAGCACGAGGTCCGAGGGGGACAGCGCAACGGCCTGCCCGTCCCGGCGCACCACCGGCTTGGACTCGCCGATCACCGCGAGCCGGTCCAGGGTGCGCTTGGCGCGCATCTCCTGGATGATCCCGATCCCGGTGTTGGCGATGATCACGAAGCCGAACAGGCCGTCCTTGACCGACCCGACGGACAGGATGATCAGCCACAACACGCCGATGACGGCGTTGAACCGGGTGAAGACGTTCGCCTTGACGATCTCGGACGTCGATCGACTGGAGCGCACGGGGACGTCGTTGACGTCGCCTCTGGCGACCCGTTCCGCGACGTCCGCGGCGGTCAGTCCGACGCCGAGCGGCGCGGGGGGATCGCCTTCCTTCCCGTCGGGTCTGTCGACCGGCGGGATGGCTGTCGTCTCTCCGGGCCCGGCGCCCGGCAACGGCTGAGTCATGGGTCTACGTTAAGTGCCCCGGGAGATCGCGGTTGGCGGTGGGCCGCCCGTTGTGGTCCGCCCACCGCCGCACGCGCCTATTCGACGACCGTGACCGGTCCGATTTCGAGTGCTTCCAGCGGCTCGCGGATCTTGTCCGCGTCGCCCACCAGGACCACCACGAGGTGCTCGGGGTCGAACGCGGCGGACACCGACGCGGCGGCGTCCTTGGTGGCCACGTCGGCCAGCCGCAGGTAGAGCTCCGGCAGGTAGTCGTCCGGGAGCCGCTCGGCGGCCATGTCCGCGAGCGAGTCGCACACCGCGCGCGGCGTCACGTACTTCAGCGGCGCGACGCCCACGATGCTCTGCACCGCCGCGTCCCGCTCGACGTCCTCCAGGCCCTCGGCGGCCAGCGTGCGCAGCACGGTGACCAGGTCCGCGACGGCCGGCCCTGTGACATCGGTCTCCACCGAGCCGTGGATCGCCAGCAGCGAGCCCACCGGCAACGACTGGTTGCCCGCGCGCACGCCGTAGGTGTAGCCCTTCTCCTCGCGCAGCACCCGGTCCAGGCGCGAGGTGAGCGTGCCGCCCAGGCAGTACGTACCGATGGTCAGGGCCGGCCACGAGGCGTCCTCGCGGCCCGGTCCGGTGCGCCCGACCAGCAGTTGCGTCTGCACGCTGCCCGGCCGGTGCACGATCAGCACCCGGGCGTGGTCGTCGGCGAGCACGGGGGCCGGTCGCGAGGGCTCGGCCGGCTCCGCGTGCCAGGTGCCGATCGTGCGCTCCAGCACACCGGTGACGTCCACGCCCTCGAAGTCGCCGACCACGACCAGGGTGGCGGTCTGCGGACGCACGTGCGCCGTGAAGAAGTCCCACACGGCCGCGCGGTCCACCCGTGCGACGCTCTCCGAGGTGCCGGCCCGCGGCCGGGACAGCCGCACCGAGGCGTCGAACAGCGTCGCGCTCAGCGCGAGCGCCGCGCGCCGGGGCGGACTGGCCAGCTCGTGCACGATCTCGTCCAGCCGCTGGCGCACCAGCCGGTCCACCTCGTCCGCCGGGAAGGCCGGCGCCCGTACCGCGTCCGCGAGCAGCCCCAGCGCCCGCTCCAGGCGCGAGGCCGGCACGTCCAGCGCGACCCGCACGCCCGGGTGATCGGCGTCACTGTCGATCGTCGCACCGCAGCGCTCCAACTCCGCGGCGAACTCCTCGGCGCCCATCTTGTCGGTGCCCTCGGTGAGCGCGCGCGCCATGATCGTCGCGACGCCCTCGCGCTCGGTCGGCTCGGCGGCCAGCGGCGAGTCGAGCACCAGCTCGACCGCCACCACCTTCTGGCCGGGTCGGTCCACGCGCAGCACCGCGAGGCCGTTGCCCAGCACCGAGCGCTCGGGCGCGGGGAAGGTCCACTCGCGGGCCGGGCCCGCGCCGGGGCGCGGGTGGAACACCATCTCGCCGGTCTGGGTCACGCGACCTGCTCCTCGTTCTCGTCCGCGTCGTCGGTCGGTTCGTACACGAGCACCGCACGGTTGTCCGGCACCAGGCGCTCGGCGGCCACCGCCCGCACCTCCTCGGCCGTGATGTCCAGCAGCCGGTCCAGCGCGGTGAACGCCAGGTTCGCGTCGCCGAACAACGTCTCGTAGCGGCACAGTTCGTCCGCCCGGCCGCCCGCCGTGGCCATCGTGTCCAGGTAGGCCCGCTCCAACTGGGCCTGCGCGCGTTCGAGTTCGGCCGGGGTCGGACCCTCGGCCGCGAACCGCGCGAACTCCTCGGCCAGCGCCGCGTCGATCGCCCCGACCGCGCCCGAACCGGACGCCTTGACGTCCAGCATCGCCACCGACGCGGTGCCGGACAGCCGCATCAGGCCCACCCCGGCGTAGATCGCCAGCTCGTCGTGCCGCACCAGCCGGGTGTTCAGCCGCGAGCTCTCCCCCTCGCCCAGCACGGTCAGCGCGATGTCCGCCGCGTCCGCGCCCCGGGTGCCGTCGGCCGGCATCCGGTAGGCGGCCATCAGGGCCGGCGAGGGCACCTCCTCGTGCACCGTCTCGCGCACCTCGGCGCCCAGGACCGGCGGCAGCGTGCCGTCCGCGGGCACCGGCTTGCCGTCGTGCGCGGGAATGCTGCCGAAGTACTTCTCCACCCAGGCCAGGGTCTGCTCGGGATCCACGTCGCCGACGATCGCGAGCACCGCGTTGTTGGGCGCGTAGTAGGTCCGGAAGAACGCCTGGCAGTCCGCGAGCGAGGTGGCGTCCAGGTCGGCCATCGAGCCGATCGGCATGTGGTGGTACGGGTGGCCCTCGGGGAAGGCCATCGCCACCAGCCGCTCCCACGCGGTGCCGTAGGGCACGTTGTCGTAGCGCTGCCGGCGCTCGTTCTTGACCACGTCGCGCTGGTTGTCCAGGCTCTCCTCGGTCAGCGCCTTCAGCAGCCCGCCCATGCGGTCCGCCTCCAGCCACAGCGCGAGTTCCAACTGGTGCGCGGGCATCGTCTCGTAGTAGTTCGTGCGCTCGAAGCTCGTGGTGCCGTTGAGCGAACCGCCCGCGGACTGCACGAACTCGAAGTGCTCGTTGCCGTGCACGTTGGCCGAACCCTGGAACATCAGGTGCTCGAAGAGGTGCGCGAGGCCGGTCCGCCCGGGCCGTTCATGCCGTGAGCCCACGTCGTACCAGAGGCAGACGGCGGCCACGGGGTCGACGTGGTCCTCCGAGAGCACCACGCGGAGCCCGTTGCCGAGGGTGTGCGTGGTCGCGGTGAACCCCAACGATGCAGTCGCCGGTCCTGCCATATGCCCAACCGTCCTCTCCTGGAGAGTGACCGCCGCACCGGCGGCCACCCTCACCCTAACGACGCGCGGTGCCCGTTCGACTCCCGCTTTCGGGCTGTTCGCGATCGGCGAAGCCGCCCGCCGGCGACTACTGCTGGTAGCCCTCCACCTCGCGCGTCGGCCGCGCCGCGGCCGTCGCCGGGTCCCCGCCGGCGTCCCGCAACGCCTGACGCTGCCTCAGCAGGTCCCAGCACTGGTCGAGTTCGGCCTCCACCTCGGCCAGCCGGGCATGCTCCTCACCCGACGAGATCACGCCTTGCGCAAGTTGGTCGCGCAGGGCACGCTCCTGCTCGACCATGTCGGTGATGCGTTCGCGGATCTGCTTGTCGTCCATCGCGGAACCCTTCGTTCTTCCTGCTCGGACGGCGGCCGGAGACTGCGGCGCAACCGTGGGCCAAAGGGCTGTCCTTCCCTCCTCGCACGGCCCTCAAGCACGCTGTCACCCGGGTCGATGCACTCACATGTCGCACCGGCGCGTCACAATGGGCACGCCGTGCGGGCCGTCCCCGGCCGCGCCGCCCTCGGGCGGACACGGGAGACTCGGCCCGGCGCCGGCCCGAAGAAGCAAAGGAGCAACGCCGCGCATGGCCCGCCGTAGTACGAAAACCTCCGGTCCGCAGCCACCGGACGACTTCGAGGAACGCATCCTCGACATCGATGTCGTCGACGAGATGCAGGGCTCCTTCCTGGAGTACGCCTACTCGGTCATCTACTCGCGGGCACTGCCGGACGCCCGCGACGGGCTCAAGCCCGTGCATCGCCGCATCCTGTACCAAGCCGCCGAGATGGGCCTGCGCCCGGACCGGGGGTACGTCAAGTGCGCCCGTGTCGTGGGCGAGGTGATGGGCAAGCTGCACCCGCACGGTGACGGCCCCATCTACGACACCCTGGTGCGCATGGCGCAGCCGTTCTCGATGCGCCTGCCGCTGATCGACGGCCACGGGAACTTCGGCTCGCTCGGCGGCGACGACCCGCCCGCCGCGATGCGATACACCGAGTCCCGGCTGTCCTCGGCCGCGATGCTGATGGTCGACTCGATCGACGAGGACGTCGTCGACTTCGGCCCCAACTACGACGGCCAGGAACAGGAACCGGGCGTCCTGCCCGCCGCGTTCCCGAACCTGCTCGTCAACGGGGCGTCCGGGATCGCGGTCGGCATGGCGACCAACATGCCGCCGCACAACCTGGTCGAGGTGGTCGCCGCCGCGCGTCACCTGATCCGACACCCCACCGCCACACTCGACGACCTGATGCGCCACGTCCCCGGCCCCGACCTGCCCACCGGCGGCCGGATCGTGGGCCTGGGCGGGGTCCGCGACGCGTACGAGAAGGGCCGCGGCACCTTCAAGATCCGCGCCACCGCGACGGTCGAGTCGGTCACCGCGCGCCGCAAGGGCATCGTGGTCACCGAATTGCCGTACAACGTCGGCCCGGAGCGGGTGATCGCCAAGATCAAGGAGTTGGTGCAGGCCAAGAAGGTCCAGGGCATCGCGGACCTGAAGGACCTCACCGACCGCTCGCACGGCCTGCGTCTGGTCATCGAGATCAAGAACGGGTTCAACCCCGAGGCGATCCTCCAGCAGCTCTACAAGCTGACGCCGATGGAGGAGACCTTCGGCATCAACAACGTCGCGCTGGTCGACGGCCAGCCGCTCACGCTGGGCCTGAAGGAACTGCTCCAGGTCTACGTGGACCACCGCTTCGAGGTGGTCCGCAGGCGCAGCGAGTTCCGGCGCCGCAAGCGCCAGGAGCGCCTGCACCTGGTCGACGGCCTGCTCGTCGCGCTGATCGACATCGACCGCGTGATCGAGCTGATCCGCTCGAGCGACAACTCGGCGCAGGCCAAGGAACGTCTGATGGAGACGTTCTCGCTGTCCGACATCCAGGCGTCCTACATCCTGGACACCCCGCTGCGCCGGCTCACCCGGTTCGACCGGATCGAACTGGAGGCCGAGCAGGAGCGGTTGCGCGCCGAGATCGCCGAACTGACCACCATCCTCGAGGACGACAAGCTGCTCCGGAAGGTGGTCTCGGACGAATTGGCCGCGGTGTCCAAGAAGTACGGCACACCGCGCCGCACGGTCCTGCTGGAGTCGGCGGACGTGCCGGCCGCGGCGGTCCCGCTCCAGGTCACCGACGCGCCGTGCACCGTGCTGCTGTCCTCGACCGGCCTGCTCGCCCGCACCTCGACCGGCGGCCCGCTGCCGCCCGAGGGGGGCAGATCCAAACACGATCTGGTCGTGTCCTCGGTCGCGGCCACCGTGCGCGGCGAGGTCGGCGCGGTCACCAGCACCGGCCGGCTGCTCCGGATCAACGTGGTCGACCTGCCTGCGCTGCCGGAGACCGCGACCGCGCCCAACCTGGCCGGCGGCGCACCGCTGTCCGAGTTCGTCTCGCTGGAGTCGAACGAGCGACTGGTGTGCCTGACCACCCTGTCCGCCGACTCCCCCGGGCTCGCGCTCGGCACCGCGCAGGGGGTGGTCAAGCGGGTCGTGCCGGACTATCCGGCGAACAAGGACGACCTGGAGGTGATCACGCTGCGCGAGGGCGACGCCATCGTCGGCGCGGTCGAGTTGCGCACCGGCGAGGAGGACCTGGTCTTCATCACCGACGACGCCCAGTTGTTGCGCTTCCAGGCCTCGATGGTGCGCCCGCAGGGCCGCCCGGCGGGCGGCATGGCCGGGATCAAGCTGGGCACCGGACAGTCCGTGCTCTCGTTCACCGCGGTGGATCCGGGCGCCGACGCGATGGTGGTCACGGTCGCCGCCTACAGCGGGGACGCGCTGTTCGGCTCGGAGTACGGCACCTGCAAGGTCACCCCGTTCGCCGAGTATCCGCGCAAGGGTCGGGCCACCGGCGGGGTGCGCTGCCAGCGCTTCCTCAAGGGCGAGACCACGCTGCGCCTGGCCTGGGCGGGCCGGGCGCCGGTCCGCGGCTCCGACGCGAAGGGAGCGCCGGTCGAACTGCCCGCCGCGGATCCGCGCCGGGACGGCTCCGGCACGCCGCTGGTCAAGCATGTCGAGGTGGTCGGCGGCCCCACGGGCACCGTCTGATCCGGCCCCACACACCGAGGCCCCCGCGGCGTCCCTCGCCGCGGGGGCCTCTCCCGTTCGATCGCCGGCCGAGCCTGCCTCGTTCGTCAGCGTGCGGCGAACTCCTCCAGGAGTTCGATCGAGCGCGCGTACTTGCGCCGCAACCGCACCTGCGTCGCCGCGTCGAGTTGCCCGAGTCGGGCCTCGGAGCGGTTGTCCGCGATGTCGGCCCGCTTGACCACGAGCGCGATCGGGTCCGCCGCCGCGCGCTCGATGCTGACCTCCAGCGGTTCGCCGGGCAGCTTGGACAGCGCGATCACCGCGGCCACCACCCGCTCCGGCACACCGGCCGCGCGCAGGTCTTCCGCGCCCACCGGTGTGTCCTCGATCACGTCGTGCAGGACCGCCGCCATCTGCGTGTACGTGCCCTCGACCTGCCGCATCACCCGCAGCGGGTGCGTGATGTACGGGTGACCACCCTTGTCCAACTGACCGTCGTGCGCGGCCCTGGCGAGCGCCACCGCGTCGTCCAACGTGAAGCCGGCTATCGCCGCTCTCCCGTCGGGCCGTCCCTGGGGCATGGCCGCCTCCCATCGTTACCGTGTGCAACAACCGTACCGGGATCATCGGATCCGGGCGCTCGGGGCGGGGCCGATCGGGCCGATCGGCAAGTGAACGCTATACGGTGCACAGTCGTGGAAACCTGCGTCTTTCTTTCGCACGAACTCGCCGAGCCGATGGCGGGCACCGCTCCGACCACGCGCGGTTGGCTGCTGGTCGAACACCCCGGGCCGTGGGCCGCGAAGGCCCTGACCGGCAGTCGCGGGCTCGACGACGGGGTGGGCCGGGAGCTGGACGAGCGCGCCGGCAGGGCCGGTTTCCGCGCCGCCCTGATCCGCAGGCCGGACCAGGCGGGTCGGCGACCGGAGGAGGCGAACCCCCGGGCCGACGACGCGGGCGGCCCGGCCGACGCGGGCACCTCCCCCCACGGCCCGCGGACCGTCTTCCTGGCCTGGACCGAGCCCGGCGGCACCTGGCTGCGCCGGTTGCGCGTGGCCGGCGCCGCCGACCTGCTCGCGCTCGACCTCGCCGCGCTGGCCGGACCGGCCGAGCCCGCGCTGGGCGAGCCGGTCGCCGAGCCGCTGATCCTGGTCTGCACGAACGGCAAGCGCGACCGGTGCTGCGCGGTCGAGGGCCGCCCGCTCGCCGCCGCGCTCGCCGCGAGCCTCCCGGAGGCCGCCTGGGAGGTCACCCACCTGGGTGGGCACCGATTCGCCCCGACCGCCATCGTGCTGCCCCAGGGCTACCTGTACGGCCGCCTGGACCCCACCTCGGCCCGCGCCGTGATCGCCGCCGCGCGCCGCGGCGAGATGTTGCCGGACCGGTGCCGGGGCCGGGCCACCTACTCACGGGCCGGTCAGGCCGCCGAGCTCGCGGTCCGCACGGACTGTGGCGAGCTCCGGGCCGACGCGCTGTCGGTGTACGACGAGCGGGCCGAGGACGACGGGGGGTGGACCGTGCGGGTCGACCACACCGACGGCCGCACCTGGACCGTCGCGGTGGACGCGCGCCGGGAGGCCCCCGCCCGGCCGGAGAGTTGCGGCAAGGACGAGGGCCTCCCGACCAGCATGCGGGCCCGGCTGTTGACGCACCGTCAGTAGGCGCCCGCCCCGGTCAGCGAACGGACCTCCATCTCGGCGTACTTGGCGGCGTCCGCCTCCTCGTCCGAGCGCAGCGTGCCGATCCAGCCGCACAGGAAGCCGATCGGGATCGACACGATGCCCGGGTTCTCCAACGGGAACCAGTGGAAGTCGATCCCGGTCACCAGCGGCGTCTTGCCGCCGGAGACCACCGGCGAGAACAGCACGAGCACCAGCGCCGAGCCGAGCCCGCCGTAGATCGCCCACACCGTGCCGTTGGTGTTGAACCGCCGCCAGAACAGCGTGTACAGCAGCGTGGGCAGGTTCGCCGACGCGGCGACCGCGAAGGCGAGCGCGACCAGGAACGCGACGTTGAGCTTCTGCGCGGACAGGCTCAGCCCGATCGCGATCCCGCCGATCACGATCGCCGAGATCCGGGCGGCCCGCAGTTCGCTCTTCTCGTCGGTCGCCTCCTTGCGGATCACGTTCGTGTACAGGTCGTGCGCGAAGGACGCCGAGGAGGCCAGGGTCAGTCCGGCCACCACGGCCAGGATGGTCGCGAACGCGACCGCCGCGATCACCGCGAGCAGCACCACGCCGCCGAACGTGTCCGGTCCGCCGCCGAGTTCCTCCGCGAGCAGCGGCAGCGCGGTGTTGCCCGCCGCGTTCGACTTGCGGATCTTGTCCGAGCCGAGCACCGCCGCGGCGCCGAACCCGAGCACGATGGTGAGCAGGTAGAACGTGCCGATCAGCGCGATCGCCCACATCACCGAGTGCCGCGCGGCCCGCGCGGTGGGCACCGTGTAGAAGCGCACCAGGATGTGCGGAAGCCCCGCGGTGCCCAGCACCAGCGCGATGGCCAGGCTGATGAAGTCCAGCCGACTGGTCAGGTTCCTGCCGTACTTCAGACCCGGTTCCAGGAACTGCTGTCCGTGGCCGCTGGTATGCGCGGCGGTGTCCAGCAACTCGTCGAGGTCGAAGTGGAAGCGCAGCAGGACCAGGAACGTCATCAGGATCGCGCCGCCGAGCAGCAGCACCGCCTTGACGATCTGGATCCAGGTGGTGCCCTTCATCCCGCCGAAGGTCACGTAGACCACCATCAGCGCGCCCACGCCCACGATCGTCCAGGTCTGCGCCGAGCCGCCGCTGTCCCCGAGCAACAGCGCGACCAGCGTGCCCGCGCCGACCATCTGCGCGATCAGGTAGAAGATCGAGACCACGATCGTCGCGGCCCCCGCCGCGGTCCGCACCGGCTTGCGGCTCATCCGGAACGCGACCACGTCGGCCATCGTGAACCGCCCGCAGTTGCGCACGAGTTCGGCCACCAGCATGAGCACGACCAGCCACGCGACCAGGAAGCCGATCGAGTACAGGAAGCCGTCGTAGCCGAACAGCGCGATCAGTCCGGCGATGCCCAGGAACGACGCCGCCGACATGTAGTCGCCCGCGATCGCCAGCCCGTTCTGGGAGGCGGAGAACTCCCGCCCGCCGGCGTAGAAGTCGTTGGCCGTGCGGTTGTTCCGGCTGGCCCACACGGTGATGCCCAGCGTGATCACCACGAATACCACGAACAACAGGCCGGTCAGGCCGCGGTGGCCGCCGGCCACCGCGAGGTACACACCGTTCACCGGAACATCTCCTGGGTCTCCCAGCGCAGGTTGAGCGCCGCCCGGTCACGCTTGTCGCGCGCGTTGCGGGCGTACGACCACGTGATCAGGAAGGTGCTCGCGAACTGGAGCAGGCCGAAGGCCAGCGCGACGTTGAACGCGCCGAGGATCCGGTGCGCCATGAAGTCGCGCGCGAACGTGGACGCGAACACGTAGAGCAGGTACCACCCGAGGAACGCGAGCGACATCGGGAAGACGAAGTCGCGATAGCGCCGCCGGATCTCCTGGAACTCGGGGCTCGCCTGCACGCGCAGGTAGATGTCCGCGCGCGGATCCGGCCCCGGGTCGCCGATCGGCACACCCTGGGTGGGTGTGGGTCGGTACGAACTGGTCGTCACCGTAGCTCTCCTCGTCGATCGCCGAACCGCGCGGCCGCGTCCCGACTCCGAGCGCCCTGGACAGGCGTTCGACGGGACCGATTTTCAGCATGGTCAGCGGGCGCGGGCCGCACGGCCAGGTTCTGCACAATTCACCTGTACGGATGAATCGCCGGCACGGCCGCACACCTGGCCCCGCCATGCGTCGTGGAATCGCTTGGCCAACGAGGTTCCGCGCCCCGCCGATACGGGAAACCGGTCGGTCACACGCCAATGAGTGACATTCGTCCTTCTATCGCAGATATACGGACTGTTTGGCCCGGATGTCCTGATCATGAAAAAGCGCCGGGCCGGAGGGACGAATCCCTCCGGCCCGGCGCGTGCCCGGGTGTCCGGTTCGCTCAGACGTCGATCCGCGAGCGGTCGAGCAGCGACGCGGAGTTGGTGATGAACTCCTTGCGCGGCGCCACCTCGTTGCCCATCAGCAGGTCGAACACGCGCTCGGCCGCCTCGAGGTCGCCGAGGTTGATCCGGCGCAGCGTGCGGTGCCGGGGATCGACCGTGGTCTCCGCGAGCTGATCGGCGTCCATCTCGCCCAGACCCTTGTACCGCTGGATCGGGTCCTTCCAGGCGATGCCCTTGCGCTGGTACTCCAGCAGCGTGCGCTTCAGCTCGGAGTCCGAGTACGTGTAGACGTACTTCTCCTGGCCCTTCTTGGGCCGGGACAGCTCGATCCGGTGCAGCGGCGGAACCGCGGCGAAGACCCGGCCGGACTCGACCATCGGGCGCATGTAGCGCTGGAAGAGGGTGAGCAGCAGGCAGCGGATGTGCGAGCCGTCGACGTCGGCGTCCGCCATGAAGATGATCTTGCCGTAGCGGGCCTGGTCGATGTCGAAGGTGCGCCCCGAGCCCGCACCTATCACCTGGATGATCGCGGCGCACTCGGCGTTCTTGAGCATGTCCGAGACGGACGCCTTCTGCACGTTCAGGATCTTGCCGCGGATCGGCAGCAGGGCCTGGAACTCCGAGTTGCGGGCGAGCTTGGCGGTGCCGAGCGCGGAGTCGCCCTCGACGATGAACAACTCGCTGCGGTCGACGTCGTCGCTGCGGCAGTCGGCCAGCTTGGCCGGCAGCGCCGAGGTCTCCAGGGCCGTCTTGCGCCGCTGGGCCTCCTTGTGCTGACGCGCGGCGATCCGGGTGCGGGCCGCCGAGACGACCTTCTCCAGGACGGCGCGCGACTGCGCCTTGTGGTCGCGCGCGGTGGAGGTCAGGAACGCCTTGAGTTCCTTGGCCACCACGTTCTGCACGATCCGCGCGGCGGCCGAGGTGCCCAGCACCTCCTTGGTCTGGCCCTCGAACTGCGGCTCGGCCAACCGCACGGTGACCACGACGGTCAGGCCCTCGGTCGCGTCGTCCTTGGTGATGTCGTCCTCGGCCACGCGCAGCAGCTTGGTCGAGCGCAGCACGTCGTTGACCGTGCGCCGGAGCGCCTGGTCGAACCCGGCGACGTGGGTACCGCCCTTGGGCGTGGCGATGATGTTGACGAAGGAGCGCAGGGTCGAGTCGTAACCCGTGCCCCAGCGCAGCGCCACGTCCACACCCAGCTCGCGCTGCACCTCGGTGGGCACCATGTGGCCCTGCTCGTCGAGCACCGGCACGGTTTCCTTGAACGTGCCGGAGCCGGTGAAGCGCAACACGTCGCAGAGCGCGCGGTCGGGAGCGAGGTATTCACAGAACTCGCTGATCCCGCCGGAGTAGTGAAATACCTGTTCGTCCGCTTCGCCCGGATTCGCACCATTACGCTCGTCGCGAACAACGATCGTGAGTCCGGGCACCAAAAACGCGGTCTGCCGGGCTCGCGAGTGGAGCTGTTCCAGGTCGAGCGCGGCGTCCTTGAGGAAGATCTGCCGGTCCGCCCAGTAGCGGACCCGGGTTCCGGACTTGGCCTTGGAGATCTTCTTGATCTTGCGCAGTCCGTTACCGGCGCTGAACGGAGCGTCCGCACCGAGGGTGGCGAACTCGCCGGGCACGCCGCGGCGGAACGAGATGGCGTGGGTGTGCCCGCTCCGGTCCACCTCGACGTCGAGTCGGGCGGACAGGGCGTTGACCACGGAGGCGCCGACGCCGTGCAGGCCGCCGGACGCGGCGTAGGAACCGCCGCCGAACTTGCCGCCTGCGTGCAGCTTGGTCATGACGACCTCGACACCGGACAGGCCGGTCTTGGGCTCCACGTCGACGGGGATACCGCGACCGTTGTCCCGAACCTCCACCGAGCCGTCCGCGTGCAGGAGCACCTCGATCCGGTCGCCGAAGCCCCCGAGGGCCTCGTCCACCGAGTTGTCGATGATCTCCCACAGACAGTGCATCAGGCCCCGACTGTCGGTGGAGCCGATGTACATGCCGGGCCGCTTGCGGACCGCGTCAAGACCCTCGAGAACGAGGAGATGCCGCGCGGTGTAGTTCGAGTGGTCGGGCTCGCCCGCCAGGAGCGCGGTGGACTGCGCGGTCGTCTGGGCGGTCACGCGGTGCAACTCCTCGCATGTAGTCGCGTAGTCGGATCGCCGCGAACGCGTCGATCCGTGCGGCGCGTTCGCGGTGTCCGAGCCCACGAGAACGGGCCCGGTGATCACCTTCGTCGCGCCGGAGAGCAAGGCTACCGGGGCCGGAAGACAGCCCGGCGACGGCTCGCCGCCGCATCCTAGCCGGCATCCGAACACATCTTCGACCACCCGATCGGGTGGCCGGCATGAACCGTACGCGCACAGGGCACGTCCTATGCACAAGGAATGAGTTGCAGAAGGGGTGTGCCGAGAAGCTGTTGAACATGACACGATCACCCCGGGAACGTTCGAGGCTGATTTGATGTTGGACATCGATGAAGGCTTCGTCGAGTAGAGAAGAGGCGACGTGAATTCGGTTCTGACACCCGCCAGTCCGTTGACGGCCGCCGACCGTTGTGATCGGTGCGGCGCCCAGGCATACCTTCGGGTAGTCCTTTCCAGCGGCGGCGAACTGCTGTTCTGTGCGCACCACGCCCGTAAGTTCGAGCCTGAGCTTCGGAAGGTGGCCGTGGAGATACAGGACGAGACCGACCGCCTCACGGCGGTCCCCGTTACCGCACCGGACGACGACAACTGACCAGACAGCCGACCCTCTGAGATCCCGACGAGCAGACATCGCGCCGATGGCGGCCACCGCGAGGTGGCCGCCATCGGCGTCTGTCGTCGTCACCCGCGAGGGCGGTCGGCGCCCTCGCGGTCCGTGATATCCCTCACAATCCGGCGGCATCCCGGATGTCCCGGGCGAACGCGGCGACCCGGGTGTACACGCCCGGTTTACCCGGCAGGGCGCATCCGTCACCCCACGAGACGATCCCGGCGACGCGACCCGCCACCAGGAGCGGCCCGCCGCTGTCGGCGCTGCACGCGTCCTTGCCGCCCAGGCGCTCGCCGGCGCACACCATCGCGGAGGCGTCGTAGGTCCCCGATTGCCCGCCGGGGTACGCCGTGCGGCAGGTCGCGTCGGACACCAGCGGCACGGTGACCTGGCGCAGTGCCGAGGAGTAGTCGCCTCGCCCCGTGGTGTCACCCCAGCCGACCACGGTCGACGCGGTCCCGCTCGCGTAGACGTCCGCGTCCTGTTCCACCATCGACGCGACGCCCGCGCCGAGCGGCTCGTCGAGGGTGAGCACCGCCCAGTCGCCGGAGATCACGCTCGGATCGAAGCCCGGATTCACGTACACCTCGCCGACCACCACCTCGCGGCCCTGCGTGGTGCGCAGGTCGGTCCGCCCCTGGATCACCTTCAGATCCGCGCGGTCGTCCCGCTTGCCGTTCGCGTCGTACATGCAGTGCGCGGCCGTCAGCACCTTGGTCGGCGCGATCAGCGTGCCGCCGCAGAACTGCCCCGAGCGCGCGGAGCCGTACTCGGCGCGGCTGGAGAGGGCCACGGCGAACGGATAGGTCGCGGTGTCCGCGGGGGTCCCGCCGACCACCACGCGTGGGGGCCCCGAGGGCGTGGCCCCGGTCAGGACCGCCGCCAGTGCGACCGCGACGAGCGCGGCCATCGATCCTCGTGTGTACCGCCGGAAACTGCTGCGTCTGTTCCGCTCGGGCGCTCGCACCATCATGGGGAACCTCTCGCCGGCTACCGTCAGGTAGAAGCCGGTGCCCCAGCGTGGCTCCCCGGAATCCTCGCGCCGCGCGAACGGGTGATTTCACTCGCGAACGCACACACGAAGGCCCCGGATGGTGTATCCGGGGCCGGTGACCTCCCTGCGCGGTGCGACGATCCCCGCTCAGTCGAGGTAGTCGCGCAGTACCTGGGAGCGGGACGGGTGGCGCAGCTTCGACATGGTCTTCGACTCGATCTGGCGGATCCGCTCACGGGTGACCCCGTAGACCTTGCCGATCTCGTCGAGCGTCTTGGGCTGGCCGTCGGTGAGCCCGAAGCGCATCGACACCACGCCCGCCTCACGCTCGGAGAGGGTGTCGAGCACCGAGTGGAGCTGTTCCTGGAGCAGCGTGAAGCTGACCGCGTCGGCCGGCACCACGGCCTCGGAGTCCTCGATCAGGTCGCCGAACTCGCTGTCGCCGTCCTCGCCCAGGGGGGTGTGCAGGGAGATCGGCTCGCGGCCGTACTTCTGCACCTCGATGACCTTCTCCGGGGTCATGTCGAGTTCCTTGGCCAGCTCCTCGGGGGTGGGCTCGCGGCCCAGGTCCTGGAGCATCTGGCGCTGCACGCGGGCCAGCTTGTTGATCACCTCGACCATGTGGACCGGGATGCGGATGGTCCGCGCCTGGTCGGCCATGGCCCGGGTGATCGCCTGGCGAATCCACCAGGTGGCGTACGTGGAGAACTTGTAGCCCTTGGTGTAGTCGAACTTCTCCACCGCGCGGATCAGACCCAGGTTGCCCTCCTGGATCAGGTCCAGGAAGAGCATGCCGCGACCGGTGTAGCGCTTGGCCAGCGAGACCACCAGGCGCAGGTTCGCCTCGAGGAGGTGGTTCTTGGCCCGGCGGCCGTCCTCGGCGATGATCTCCAGTTCCATCCGGAGCTTGGGGGGCAACTTGTCGCCGGAGCCCAGCTTGTCCTCGGCGAACAGGCCGGCCTCGATCCGCTTGGCGAGGTTGACCTCCTGCTCGGCGTTGAGCAGCGGGACCTTGCCGATCTGCTTGAGGTAGTCCTTGACCGGGTCCGCGGTGGCGCCCGCCGCGGCGACCTGCTGCGCGGGGGCGTCGTCCTCGTCGTCGGAGAGGATGAAGCCCTTGCTCTCCGGCTCGTCGGGCACCGCGTCCTCGACCACGACCTCGGACTCGTCGGGCAACTCCTCGGCGTCCGCGTCGGGTTCACCGGCCTTGCCGGCCGTCTTCTTCGCGGCGGCCTTCTTCGGCGCGGCCTTCTTGGCGGCGCCGGCGGCGGCGGTCTTCTTCGCGGCGCTCTTGCGCGGCGCGGCGGGCGCCGCCGGGGCGGCCTGGGCGACGGCGGTCGGCGCGGGGCTCTCGTCGGGCGTGACCGGTTCGGCCTCCGCCGTCACGGTGACCGCGGTGGAGGCGCGGTTGGAGACGACGGTCTTGGTCGCGGTGCGCTTGGCGGCGCTCTTGGCCGCCACGCTCTTGCGGGTGCGCTTGGGCGCCGCCGAGTCCGCGGCACTGACCATGATGGTCACACCCTCCTGGTCGAGGACCTGGTTGAGGCTGCGCAGGACGTTCTTCCACTGGGTGGCCGGAATCTGGTCGGCCTCGAACGCCTGGCGCACCTCGTCGCTGGCGATGTACCCCTGGGCCTCACCCCGCTCGATCAACGACTTCACGTTGACGAATTCGGCGATCTCGGGCGGGAGCGAACGGGATGTGCTGGCCGACACAAACAACCTCTCGACGATCTGGACGGCGTCACGGCCTGGTGAACAGGCAGGCGCCGCCAAGCGAACGACACTCGGGCGGACAGCGTGGTTCCGGCAAACCGGTTGCACTCGAAGTCAGCGCATCGGCTTGTTTTGCTATTCCCGAACGGCTGCCACCTTCGTACTCATCGGGCCAGGCGGAGAAGTGTTACGCACCCGTTCGGTGGCGCAGCTCACACGATTCCCTCTTGCGGCACGCGCCACACCCTGTGTGAGGGATCCCTCTCACACGTCCCCGGTGATCCGCACCCCCAGGATGGTCACGTCGTCGTCCCGGTCCCGGTCGCCGAGCAGTCCGTCGAGGATGCTCGTCAACAGCGCCTCCAGGCCCCCGTTGGCCCCCCGGGCGACCTCCACGAGGTCGTCCAGACCCTCGTCGATGCCGCGCCCCCGGGTCTCCACGAGGCCGTCCGAGAAGCCGATCAGGATGTCTCCCGGATCCAGTCGGATGGTGTGCTGCGTCCGGTGTTCGGCGACTCCCAGCGGCGTCGACTCCTCGCCGATCTCGACGAGTTTGGCCTTGCCGTCGGCGGAGACGACCACCACCGGCAGGTGCCCCGCGTCGGCGAGGACGAGCAGCCCGGTCGCCGGGTCGATCACGGCGTACACCAGCGTGGTGAGCGACTCGTCGTCCTCGGTCGCGGTGAACAGCCGGTCCAGGCCGGTGAGTACGGCGGCGGGCTCGGGGTCGGTGAAGGCGAGCGCGCGCAGCGCCGAGCGGACCCGGCCCATGCCGGCCGCCGCGGTCAGGCCCTTGCCGATCACGTCGCCGACCACGATCGCCACCCGCTTGTCGGGCAGTTGGAACACGTCGTACCAGTCGCCGCCGACCTCGAAGTCGGGCGCCCCGGGCAGATAGCGGTAGCCGAACTCGACACCGCGCACCGCGGGTAACCGCTCGGGCAGCAGGCTGCGCTGCAGGGCGACGGCGGTGCGGTGCTCGCGTTCGTAGAGCCGGGAGCGCTCGATGGCGAGCGCGCACTGCCCGGCGAACGCCTCCAGGAAGATCCGGTCGTCCGGGTCGAACACGCGTCCGTCGTCGAAGGTGTAGCGCAACACGCCCAGCGGTGCGCCGGAGCCGACCAGCGGCAGGATCACCCGCGAGGCGCCGGGACCGTCGTGGGAGACGTACCGGGCGATCCCGTCGGTCACCGCGGTGACCAGGTCCGCCGACCAGTGCGCGGGCAGGCCGCGCCGGCGGGTGACGGTGCGCTGCGCGGGCACGTTCGGCCACGGGTACACCGGCGCCGTCTCGTCGAGCAGATACGCCTCCGAGCGGGCCGCCGCGATGCCGACGCCGAGTTCGCCGACCGCCTCCTCCACCTCGGGCACCCTGAGCGTGCCGGCGATCCGCGCGGTCATCGCCTGGAGTCTGGCGGTGCGCCACTGGCTGGAGCGCAGCAGGTCCTCGCAGCGCCGCTGCTCGGTGATGTCGCGCACCACCAAAAGCACGCCGATCACCGGTCCGGTGTCCTCGTCCGGGTCGCGCACCGGCAACCACTGCGACTCGTACGCCCGTTCGCGCGCGTCCCCGCGGCTCGAACCGACCCGGTCGGCGGGATCCCCGTGGTCGCGGCTCACGTGTGTCTCGACGTACGGTTCGCCGCGGGTGAGCACCCGGGTCATCGTCGCCTCGATCCGGCGGGCGCGGGCCGGCGGGTAGACCTCGCCGGGACGTCGGCCGAGCAGGTCCTCGACCGAGCGCCGAGCCAGCCGGGCGAGCGCGTCGCTGACCCGACGACAGTGCAACCGCCGGTCGTAGAACGCGAATGCCGTCGATCCCTGGCTGGTCAAGGTGGCCAGCAGCGCCGCGTCGAGCACAGCGGGCCGCTCGCATCCGACCTTGTCGTCGTTCATTGCCTCACAACCCCACCTGTTGGCAACTCCGGGCCGGCGAGTCAGATATCGAGAGTACGCACGCGAACCCCCTCCCCGGGAGGATTGGCCCGAACTCTCCGTACGTCGCGAAATCGGGCGGGTCGGACATACACGCGCCCCTTCGTCGACCCGTGCGACGGGCCGGCGAAGGGGCGATGCGTGCGTGTCCTCGGCTTCGGGTACCACTGGTCCCTCGGCCGCCGATCAGCCCTCGCGGGGAGCGGGGAACTGGCGATCCACTTCGGGGTGTACGGCGAGCAGCGAGCGCATGGCGGCCTCGGCGCTCTCGCCGTCGCCGGCGGCGACCGCGTCGACCAGGCGCGCGTGCAGCGCGACGGACGCCTCGGACAGGTGCTCACAGCCGGCCACGTGGCCACCGGACACCTGGAGCGCGGCGGCCAGGATGCCGGCGAGGTGGTCGAGCATGCGGTTGCCCGCGACCTGGAGCAGCAGGCCGTGGAACTCCGCGTCGGCGCGGCTGAAGGTCAACGGGTCGGGCTGGGCGACCGCCCGCTGCATGATCTCCACGACGTCGGCGAGCCGGCGGACGATCTCGGGATGGTTGCGACACGCGGCCATGTGCGCGGCCAGCGGCTCGATGCCCCAGCGCAGTTCGAACAGTTCGCGGCGCTGCGAGTCGCGTTGCGGGCCGCACGCGCGCCACTCGATCACGTCGGGGTCGAGCAGGTTCCAGTCGCTCACCGGGCGCACCCGGGTGCCGACGTTGGGCCGGGCGCTGACCAGGCCCTTGGCCTCCAGGACCCGGAGCGATTCGCGCACCACGGTCCGGGAGACCTCGAAGCGCTGGCCGATCTCCTCGGGCACCAGCGGGCGTTCGGCGCCCACCTCGCCCGCGACGATCATCTGGCCGAGTTGCTGGACGAGTTGGCCGTGCAGGCCGCGGCCTCGACCGACGCCGGGTTTGCGCACGGCGCGGGCCGGTTCGAGGTCGGGTCCGTCCCACACGTACGGCCGGCGGGACATCGGGTCGGTGCCGGCGGCGCCCGGCTCGCCGGCGCGGAACGCGTCGGCCGAGCCGCTCGCCGGGGCGTGGGTCATTGTCTGATGGGCAGCGATACTCACGCTCTCCATCTCGGCCTCGAACGGGTCGGGCTTGAGCAGCAAACCCGCTCTCGGCTGAAAAACACACGAAAGGGTGATCTACCTTGCGGGTCGATCGTCCGAAAGTGTGACGTCCGTCGGCATCGCTCAGGCCCGGCGGCGAACGAAGGTGATCATCGCGAGCACGGTGAGTACGAGGGTGACGCCGGCCAGCACCGCGCCGCCCGTCACCGGCGACAGGCCGCCGCCGTCGGAGACCACGAGCATGCGGTCGGCGGCGCGGAACGGGAGGTAGCGCACGAGGTCCCGATGCGCCTCCGGGACACCCGCCTCGATCGCCGCCGCGATCAGTCGTTCGGCCCCGGCGGGCAGCGCCGCGGCGGCGACCGCGACCAGCGCGGTGCCGCGCGAGAGGGTGCCGATCGCCAGGCCCAGCACGGCGGCGAGCAGCACGTAGGTCGCGAATCCGGCCAGGATCCGGGGCGCGGGGGCCTCGATCGCCGCGCGGTCGGGGAAGGTGGGGCCGAACACGGCGCGGGCGGTGCCCACGCTCGCACCCACCGCCAGGGCCGCGAGCACCACGGCCGCGAGCGCGGTGCCGACGACCTTGGCCAGGAACACCCGACCGCGCCGGGGCAACGCGAGCAGCAACGTCGGCAGCGCGTCCCGCCGTTGCTCGCGCGCGCAGGCCAGAGCCGTCATCAGCATGATCGCCGGGACCAGCACCGGCGTTCGACCCGGACCCGCGGTGACCAGGTGGGCCACCTCGCCGGAGCCGATCGGGACGGCGCCGGCCTGGCGGGCCGCCACCCAGGTCGCGCCCGCGCCGAGCGCGAGCAGGCCCAGCACGCCCCACCAGGTCGCGCGCAGGCTGCGGGCCCGCCTGAGTTCGTATCGGATCGCGCTCATGCGCTTCTCACCTCGTCGGTCTGCTCGGCGCGCCCGGCGGAGCGCCAGGTGCGGGCGAATCTGCGCCTCGGCGGCAGTGCGGCGGGGGGCTCGCCCGGATCCGGCTCGATCCCGACGCCGACCCCGGCGCCGGCACCGACGCCGCCATCGGCGCCGACCCCGTCGGCGATCGTGTCGACTCGGCGCGGGTGTGCCGCGCCGGAGGGCGCGGCGTGCGGGTCGGCGCGACGGTGGATGTCGTGGTCGGTGCCCTGGGCGATGCCGCGGTCGAGGCCTTGGTGCGGCTCGGTCGAGGCGGCGCGCGCGGAGCCGAGTCCGACCTCCGGCGCGGCGTGCGCTCGCGGGTCGGCGAGCCGGGGTTCGGCCGCGGGCGGTGCCTGGGCCTGGCGCGTCGGCGTCGGCCGGGGTTCCGGGTGTCCCGGCAGGCCCGGGTAGGGCTCGGCCGGTGACGGTTGTGTCGGTCCGAGCCGGGTCGGTCCGGGGCGGGTCGATCCCGGCTCGGCGGTGAAGTCGACGCGGCCGTCGACGAGGGGTGCCGGGTCGAGCCGGGTCGGGGCTTCCAGGAGTGCCGTCGCGGTGGGCGTCGCCGGGTCCACCCCCGCCACGCGGGCGGGGTCGGTGCCGGGGACGGCGAGTTCCTCGGTGGGCCGGGCCGCCGAGAGGGGCTCGGCGGGCGACTCGGTGCCCGTGCCGTCGGCGTCGGCCCGGGCGCTCTCGTGCCGCCTGGCGATCGCCTCGATGAACGCGTCGCCCACCCCGGGCTCGCGTTCGGCCAACTCGTGCAGCAGGATCCCGCCGCGGAAGGCGATCTCGCCGACCCTGGCCCGGTCGGCGCCGAGCACGGTGAGCGTGGTGCCGCCGGGGCGGGTGGTGTGCACGCCCTCGGCCCGCAGCAGCGCGGACAACCGGGCGACCTGCGGAGTGCGCACGGACACGCCCGCCCGCACGCCCCGGCGCAGGAAGTCGGTCGCCGACTCGTCCGCGACCAGGCGACCTCGACTGATCACCAGGACCCGGTCGGCGCACCGCGCGGTCTCGGCCAGGATGTGCCCCGCGACCAGGACCGTACGGCCCTCCGCCGCGTAGGCGCGCAGGAAGTCGCGCAACCAGCGCACCCCCTGCGGATCCAGACCGGTCGCGGGTTCGTCCAGGATCAGCGTGCCCGGGTCGCCGAGCAGGGCCGAGGCCAGCGCGAGTCGGCCGAGCGCGCCCGCCGAGAGCACCCTGGTCCGGGCACCGGCCACCGGGGTCAGCCCGACCAGGTCGAGCACCTCGCCCACCCGGCGGGACGGGATCCGGCCGGCCGCCGCGAGCATCGCCAGGTGCGCGCGCACCCGCCGGCCCGGGTGTGCGCCGCCGGGCCCCACACACGCGCCGACCTCGGCGCCGGGTCGGCGCAGGCGGCGGTAGCGCCGACCGTCGTACCGGGTCTCGCCCCCGCCGCGTTCGAGATCGAGCATCAGCCGCAGCGCGGTCGACTTGCCCGCGCCGTTGGGCCCGAGCAGTGCCGTGACCTTGCCGGGGAGTACGTCGAAGGACAGGTCGTCGACGGCCACGATGCCGCCGTATCTCTTGGTCAGCGCACGTGCCTGGATCATCGCCATCGCCATCGCTCCTCGTCACCCCGGCTGTGGGAGATCTATGGATTTTTGGCAACATACCGGCAAAACCATAATTTTCCCGGCATTTACTCCGGTACCGGCGAGCTGCGGAAAAGTCCGCCGAACCTGGACAGGCCGCCGGGTCCTGGAGGACCATCGAGATACCGCCGAGTCCCGCCCCTGGAGGTCGGCATGTCTCTTCCCGATCCGGGCGTCCTGGACGCCGTCCGCCGCAGGCGGGGCGACCTCGACGACGCGCTGTTGATCGTCCGTGACGGTCTGGTCGCCGACAGGGCGGGCCCGCGCCGGGTGGCCGCGTTGTGCGCGGGGCTGCGGCAGTTGCGGGCCGATCTGTACGAACACGTCGCGGCCACCGAGGGCCCCGGCGGTCTCTACGAGGAGGTGCGCCACGCGGATCCCCGGTTCGAACCCGCGGTGTGGCGACTGCGGGGTGAACACGCCCGGCTGGGCGTGCTCCTCGACGACCTGGTCGCGGGGATCACCCAGGGCGCGCAGGGCGCCGCGGGCTGGCCGGCGCTGCGCCCGCGGGTGGTGGAGCTGCTCGCGCTGCTCGGTCGACACCGCAGCCGCGACGCGCAACTCGCCTACGACGCGGGCGGGCTCGACCTGGGCGGCCAGGGCTGAACGAACGGGCGCCGAACGAACGGGGACGAACGAACGGGGGCCGAACGAATCGGTGGCGCGAGGTCGGGTCGGGCCCGCCCGGTCAGGCCTCGGGGCGCAACATCGGCGGGTTGAGCTTCTCCGCGGAGCCGCGGCGGAACAGTTGGGCGGGCCGGCCGCCCTGGCGGGTGGTGGTGCCGCCCGTCGGCACCAGGAAGTCGGGGGTGCCGGTGACCTTGCGGTGGAAGTTGCGCGGATCCAGGGCGACGCCCCACACCGCCTCGTAGACCCGGCGCAGCTCGCCGACGGTGAACTCCTCCGGGCAGAACGCGGCCGCCAGCGACGAGTATTCGATCTTCGAGCGGGCCCGCTCCACGCCGTCCTCCAGGATTTGTCCGTGGTCGAACGCGAGCCGGCTGCCGTCGCCGAGCAGTTCGCCGACCGAGGACCAGCGCGCGCCGGCCGCGTCGCCGCCGGGGCGCGGGGCGGGCAGATCCGGGGCCAGCACCAGGTAGGCGACGCTGACCACGCGCATCCGGGGGTCGCGGCCGGGTTCGCCGAAGGTGGCGAGCTGCTCCAGGTGCACCGGCAGTCGGTCCAGGCCGGTCTCCTCGGCGAGTTCGCGTGCCGCGGCGGCCTCCAGGCCCTCGCCCTCGCGCACGAAGCCGCCCGGCAGTGCCCACGCGCCCTGGAACGGCGGCTCGCCCCGGCGGATGGTCAAGGCACTCAGGGCGTGCTCGCGCACCGTGAGGACGACGAGATCCACGGTGACTCCGAAGGGCGGAAAGAGCGAGGTCTCGGAGCGCGGCATGGGGCGATCCTAGTGCCCGGAGGGCACTAGCTGTCTGGCTGACGATAAAACGGATTCGGGAAGATCGGCATACCGCGCGCAGGCGGGTGGTGGCGTCGCGTCACCGGGCGGTCCGGTTCAGATCGCCAGTTGCATGCCCGCCGCGGCCTCCTCCACGATCGCCTGCCCGGCCCGGTTGACCCGGACCGTGAACGGCTCGCCGCCGACCCGCAGATCGCGCAGTTCCAGTTCGCCGACGTCCAGCGCGCCGGCGGGCCGCACGGTGATCCGGCCCGCCGGCGCGTCCGGGCGGATCCCGGCGAAGGCCACCAGGACCGGCAGGATCGCTCCGGCGGTGCGCGCCAGCGGGCGACACGCCAGCGGGTGGGCCACCGGGGCGTGGCCGTCCACGCGCTGTTCGCCCGCGTGCATCTCCGGCAGTCGGTACTGGAACCACGGCGCGGCGTGCAGCAGGCCGGCGAACAACCGTTGCGCGGCGTCGAGATGGCCCGCCTCGGCCAGCCCCGCGGCGGCCACGCAGGTGTCGTGGGCGCGCACCACGCCGCCCAGGGCGCCGAGCGGGTGGTAGCCCGGGGTCCGGGCCGAGGTGGCCCGCAGCCCCCACCCGCAGTCCAGGTCGGGCGCGGTCAGCCGGTGGGCCACCGCCCGATTCCCGGTGTCGTCCAGGATGCCGCTGCCGGGCAGGTGGGCCATCGCGGACGAGGCCACGCTGATCGGTCGGCCGGCGGGATCCAGCGCCGCGGCATAGAACTCCCCCGCCGCGTCCTCGGCCCGGAACGCCTTGCGGAAGGCAACGCCCAGGTGCTCGGCCCGCTCGCGCAGCGCCTCGCCGCCCGGCAGGTCGTACGCGTCCAGCACAGCCGCGCCGTGCCGAGCGGCCTGGTAGGTCTGGGCCTGGAGTTCGCACGGCGCGGGCCCCCCGGGACCGAGGCGCACGAAATCGCCGGGTCGCTCGCCCAGCGTGCGGGACAGGTGCCCGAGCGCGCGGACGAGCGCGGGCAACAGCGCGGTGGTCTCGGCGGCCGGCAGCCCCCAGCGCCAGGCCTCGCCGAACAGCGTGACGAACAGCGCGGTCGAGCCCGCGCAGTCGTAGCGGGGCCGCTCGCCGACCCGGCCCAGGGAGTGCGGGATCCGCCCGGGCTCCTCGCCGTCGCGCGATTGCGAGCGCACCCCCTGGCGCGCGGCCAGCAACCGCAGCACGCCGCTCGCGAAGCGGGTCCCCAGCGGCAGCAACATCCGGGCGGTCCACAGCGCGTCGCGCCCGGTGGGGGCCAGTTGCCACGGCGCGCCGGCGGTGGGCAGCGGCGCGGTCGGCAGATCGGGATCGGGAACCACGAGCAGCGCCCGCAGGTCGCGCAGCCCCTGCTCGACCCAGGCCGCGACCCGCACGTCGTCGCAGCGCACCCGGGGTTCGGTCCACGGCGGTTGGCCCACGAAGGCGCGCGGACCGGGTCGGCCGGGTGCCGGCTCGGCGACCACCCGCAGTTCGACCGCCCACGAGCGGGCCGGCTCCAGGTCGACCTCCCAGCGCAGCGTCGCGGTGGCGGCCAGCGCGGTGTCCGGCGCGGGCTCGGCGCTCGCCCGCACGGTCATCCCGTCCGGCGCGCTCCACCCCAGGCCGGCCGCGGCCACCCGGGCGGGCAATTCGACCGGTCGGTGTCCGGCCCGCAGCGCGGCGAGTGGGATCAGGTCGGTGCCCAGGGCCAGTTCGACCGGAAAGCACAACGCTCGACGGCCGGTGTTGCGCACCACGAGCCGCTCGCGACCGTCGGCGTACCGGGTGCGCTCGACCACCAGCGCGGGGTCGGGTGTGCCGTCCGCGGCGAACCGGCGCATCGCGAGGTAGCGCACCGCGCCCGCCGCGACCACGTGCCCGGACAGCGGTTCGGGTTCGGTGCCGCCGATGGTGAGCACGTTGCGCGAGAGCGTGCGCCGCCCGTCGTGGTAGACGCCCAACACGCCGTGCCCGCGCAGTTGTCCGTCGCGCCCACTGATCGCCATGCCGGGCGCGTCCACACAGACGAGTGCGTCGTGCGCGACGGGGTGTGGCATCGTGCTCACGGTCACCGCTCTCGTCTCCCGCTTCTGTCGTGAGGTCTCGCGCGGGGCCGGGAACCGGACCCACCCGCACCGGAGTCGGCGGCACGCCGGGCGGCCCGTCGCTCCCGACGTCCACCGGCCGGTCGACACGTTGCCCCCCGGACCCCCAACGGTCACGGCGCCCGGTTGGTCACGGCATCGCGGAAGATCCTTCGGCGCACCTCGGCGGCGCTCAGCGGACTGTTGATCGCCGAGTGCAGCAGCCGCGCCATCGTGTATCCGGTGTCCGCCCGCAACGCCCCGGCCACCGCGACCCGGGCCAGTACGCCGTCGCCGATCGTCCAGGCCGCCCAGGCGGCGAGGGTGAGCGGCGGAGCGGAGGCGGGTGCGAAGGCCCGGCGGGCCAGCGCGGTCCACAGCGCGAGGAGCGCCGCGTCGTCGGCGTCGCCCGGCTGTTCGCCGTGCCAGGCCATCGCCTCGTCGCGCACCCGCGCGTCGCCCAACCCGAGCACCAGCCGCGCCGCCTCGGCCGGTTCGATCGTGGTGTCGCCGGCCCGGAACCGGGCCCGGTGACCGGTCAGCGCGGTCAACGTGCGCTCCACCGCGTATGCCTTCGGATCGCTTTTCGCACTCGTGTACGCCCGCATCATCAACTCGCGCATCGCGTACTCCGGCGGGCGGAAGCGGCGCACCAGTTCGGCCAACGAGACCGGCTCGGGCAGCCCCGCCCAGACCGCCGTCGCGGCCACCGTCGAGTCGCGCCCGGTCCGCAGCGGGGTGCCCTCGGGCGGGCAGCAGCCGGCGTCCGTACAGCCGTACGACCACCAGCGCTCGGCGGTCACGCACACCGCCTCGCGCACCTCGATCGTGTGGTCGGCGCAGGCGCGGGCGATCGCCGTGTGCAGTGGCCGCAGCCGCTCGACGGCCGGCGCCGGTCCGGCCGCGCCCGCTGCCGCCGACCCGGCCGGCTCCGCGCCGTCCGCGTACATCGCCACGGCCACGCCCCGCGCGCCGGTGCGCGCCAGCAGCCGCGCGAAGTGGTCCGCGGCCTGCTCGAAGTCGGCGGGCGGTGGCAGGTCGTGCCGCAGTACCGGGCCGACCCGACTGCGCTCCCCCGGCAGGATGCCGAGCAGCACCACGCTGTCGGTGGGCCGCACCCCGATCAGATAGGGCACGGCCTCCACCAGATCGGCGGGCGAGCGCACCCGCAGGACGGACTGCGGGGACATCACCACGAAGGGCGTGCGATCGAAACCATCGGTGTCGTTCATGCGGCGAGCCTGCGGCGGTCCCCGACCGGATTCCGGCACACACCGATTGCCTGTGCATAAATCGGCCACTGTGCATACCGACCTTGACAAAACAGGCCATCGAAGATCGACCGGCCCCACCGCCAAGGACGGAGATCGGCACACGCCGCACGGCACGCGACGGTCCGATCCGACGACGGCGCGCCGCCCTGCCGTTCCCTACCGTGCCCGCGCCCCGCCCCGAACCCGCCCACGCATCGCCGCCGGCCCCCGCAACGGCGCGAAGACCTCCGCCTGCGCGGTCAGCGCCCGGTACTCCTCCTCGCCCAGGTCGATCTCCGCCGCCGCCACGTTGTGCTCCAACTGCTCGATCGTGGACGCCCCCGGAATGGCCACCACCGGCCCCCGATGCAGCGTCCACGCCAGCGCGATCTGCGCGGGCGTGGCGTCGTGCCCGACCGCCACCTCGCGCAGCAGTTCCAGCAGCGGGCCGGCCCGACGCAGGTTCTCCGGCCGAAACAGCGTGCTGTGCGCGCGGAACCCGGTCGGCCGGTTGTACTCGTCGTACCGCGACCCGAGCAGGCCCCGGGCCAGCGGGGTGTGCGCGATCACCAGGCGTCGATTGCGCTCGGCCCACGGCACCAGATCGCGCAGCGCTCCGGGCGCCGCGAGGCTGAACTCGACCTGGTCGGAGAGCACCCGCCGGCCCAACGCGTGCTCCGCCCGGCGCCACCGGGCGAGGTCGTGATTGCTCACCCCGACCTCGTCGACCACCTTCTCGTCCTGCAACGCGCCCAGCGCGCCCATGACCGTGTCCATCGGCACCAGCGGATTGGCGACGTGGACCTGATAGAGCGGGATCCGGTCCAGGCCCAACCGGGCCATGCTGCGATACGCGCGGCCGCGCACCACCGGGGTCACCGGCAACACGGGCACGAACTTGGTGGCGACCACGACCCGGTCCGCGTCCGCTCCCAGCGCCTCGCCCAGGATGCGTTCGCCGCGCCCGAGCCCGTAGATCTCGGCCGTGTCGAACAGGGTCACCCCCAGTTCGAGGGCCCGGCCGACCAGCGCGTGGGCGGTCACCGACGCGTACGCGTCGCCGTAGCCCCACACCCGGGAGCCGAACTGCCACGTGCCCAGTCCGATCCGACTCACCCGCGGAAATCCGTCCACTTCGAGGTAGCGCACGTCGCGCCTCCGTCGCCGTAGGGGTTTCGGTCCCTTCCACCATCGCGCGCCGAACACGCCCGGCCAAGGTCCCCGCCCGGGCTCCGCCGCCGGCGGTAGCCGATACGTTTTTGCACAAACCGTCTCCGCTGTCTTTTCGCGATGTCGCCGATGGCGGCTACAAAGGGAGGCATGACCGAGGACCGCTCCACCGCCCCCGACGCCCGCCCCGACGCCACGACGGACCTGCGCGCCCGTGCCGACGCCGTGCTGCGGGACCTGGCCGGCGGCGACGCGCGGCTGCGCGAGGACCAGTGGCGCGCGGTCGAGGCGCTGGTCGCGCACCACCGCCGCGTGTTGGTGGTGCAGCGCACCGGCTGGGGCAAGTCCGCGGTCTACTTCGTGGCCACCGCGCTGCTGCGCGAGCGCGGCGCGGGACCGACCGTGATCGTCTCGCCGCTGCTGGCGCTGATGCGCAACCAGGTCGACGCCGCCGCCCGCGCCGGGATCCGGGCCCGCACCATCAACTCGGCCAACGTCGACGACTGGGACGCGGTGCAGGCCGAGGTGGCCGAGGGCAGCGTGGACGTGCTCCTGGTCAGCCCCGAGCGGCTGAACAACCCCGACTTCAGGGACACCGTGCTGCCCAAGCTGGCCGCCACGACCGGCCTGCTCGTGGTGGACGAGGCGCACTGCGTGTCCGACTGGGGGCACGACTTCCGCCCCGACTACCGCCGGCTGCGCACCCTCCTGGAGGAGCTGCCCACCGGCGTCCCGGTCCTGGCCACCACCGCGACCGCCAACGCGCGGGTGAGCGCCGACGTGGCGGAGCAGCTCGACCCCGCGGGTGACGCGCTGGTGCTGCGCGGCACCCTCGACCGGGAGAGCCTCTCGCTCGGCGTGCTGCGGCTGCCCGACCCGGCCGACCGGCTGGCCTGGCTGGACACCCATCTGCCCGAGCTGCCGGGCTCGGGCATCGTCTACACGCTCACCGTCGCGGCGGCCGAGGAGGTCACCGCGTTCCTGCGCTCGCGCGGACACGCCGTCGCGTCCTACTCGGGCCGCACCGAGGACGCCGAGCGCCGGGTCGCCGAGGCCGACCTGCTGGCCAACCGGGTCAAGGCGCTGGTGGCCACCTCCGCGCTCGGCATGGGCTTCGACAAGGGCGACCTGGGCTTCGTCGTGCACCTGGGCGCCCCGCAGTCGCCGATCGCCTACTACCAGCAGATCGGCCGCGCCGGGCGCGCCGTCGACCGGGCCGACGTGCTGCTGCTGCCCGGGCGCGAGGACGAGGCGATCTGGCGCTACTTCGGCTCGCTCGGCTTCCCGGCCCGCGAGCAGGTCGAACGCACCATCGCCGCGCTGACCGGGGCCGGCCGCCCGCTGTCCACGCAGGCCCTGGAGCCGCTCGTGGACCTGCGCCGCAACCGCCTGGAGCTGATGCTCAAGGTGCTCGACGTGGACGGCGCGGTCCAACGCGTACGCGGCGGCTGGATCGCGACCGGCCGCCCGTGGGAGTACGACGCCGAGCGCTACGCGCGGGTGGCCGCGGCCCGCGAGCACGAACAGCAGTCCATGCGCGACTACCAGGCCGACGGCACCTGTCGGATGGAGTTCCTGCGCCGCTGCCTGGACGATCCGGGCGCCGCCCCGTGCGGGCGCTGCGACGCGTGCGCGGGGCCGCGGCACGACGCGCGGGTGGATCCCGCCTCGCTGGACGCGGCCCGCGCGGCGCTCGGCCGGCCGGGCGTCGAGGTGGAGGCGCGCCGGATGTGGCCCACCGGCATGGCGGTCGCCGGCGTCGAGCTCAAGGGCCGCATCCCCGACGGCGAACAAGCCGCGGCCGGCCGGGCGCTGGGCCGCTCCTCGGACATCGGCTGGGGCAACCGGCTGCGCCCGATCCTGGCCCCCGGCGCCCCCGACGGGCCGATCCCGGACGCGGCGTTCGACGCCGTCGTGCAGGTGCTCGCCGCGTGGGGCTGGCAGCGCCGGCCCGGCGGCGTGGTGACCATCGCCTCGCACACCCGCGGCGCGCTGATCGACAGCCTCGGCGAACGCCTGGCCGCGGTCGGCCGGCTGCCCTGGCTCGGCCGGGTCGAATACGCCCCCGGGGCGGGCGGCCCGGCGCCGCGCAGCAACAGCGCGCAGCGCCTGCGCTCGATCGCGGACGCGTTCGTGCTGCCCGACGGGCTCGCCGAGCGGGTGGCCGCGCTCGAGGCCCCGGTCCTGCTGGTGGACGACCGCACCGACACCGGGTGGACGCTCACCGTGGTGGCCCGGCTGCTGCGCCGGGCCGGTGCCGTCCAGGTGTTGCCCCTGGTGCTCACGATGGAGGGGTGACTTCGCGCGAACGGACCCCGCGCGGTCACACGGACGTACCGAATGATCACATGTACGTGTTGCCGAGTTCGCGGGCGTCACGCAAGAATCGACAAGGCGTTCTCTTCACAATCCCGTGCGGGCCCGTCGGCGCCGCTCCGCCGCGAGCAACCGTAGTCGGAGCGTGCGCCCGCTCTCCGTTCCGGACGGAAGGAGGACCGTGCACATCGCCACCACCACCTCCGCCGCGCCCACTCGCACCGGCGCCCCGACCGCCAGTCCCTCCCGCTGGCTGGACCCCGAATCCTGGCGCGCGCGCGGGATCCCGCTGCTGCGCGACCCCCGGACGCTGATCAAACGGTTGTACGACCTGCACCGGCCGGTCGCCCGCACGGCGGTGGTCGCCGTCCTGGATCGGTCCGAACGCCCGGTGGCCAGCGCCTCCTTCGCCTTCGGCGAGGGGCGCACCGACGGCTGGCGGTGCCGCAACATGATCCTGGCGAACCTGCGCCTGATCGTCCCGGACGACCTGCGCCGGGGCACCCCGACACACACGACGGTGTTGGCGATCCACCGCGAGGGCGCGCGCGAGTGGGAGGCGGACGACGGCCGCTGGATGTGGGGGCTGCACGACGCGTGCGTGCTGCACGGTCTGCGCTGCGGCGCGTTCGCGGTGGTCGCGCGGGACGGCTGGCAGGTGGTGGCCGACGGGCGTTCCGGGCGCACCCCGGCGCTGCGCGCGGGCCGCGACGGCGGTCCCGGCGGCAGTACGCCGATCAGGGCAGCGGGCATCGCCCCGGCCCGCCCCGCGGCTGGACTGCCGCACGTGCGTTACCTGCCGGAGGCGGGGCCCGCTCCCCTGGTCCGACCTTCCGCGTCCTGACGGACGCGTCCGATCAGGCGGTGAGACCGCGCGCCGCGAGCCAGTCGACCAGATCGGTCGTGACCGTCAACGCGTGGTCCTGGACGAGCTCCGGGCTCTGCAGCCGAGTGCGCAGATGTTGCGCGTGGAACGGCTTGATCCCGGCGATCAACTTGCGCACCCCGAACACGTTGCAGAACGCCCGGTCGTCACCGGCCGAGAAGGCGCGGTCCCATTCCTGGCGTTCGGCCCCGATCAGGGTGATGTAGGCGTACCGATTGAGATAGCCCGACAACATGTCGATGACGGTGCTACAGGCCCGGTACTGCTGTATTTTCAGCCGGTCCTCCTGGTCGCTGAGGAACCGGTCAAGGAGCTGCGCGATCGACGGCGATTCCGACATGGCAACGAACCGTAGCCGACCTTGGCGATTCGCGGGGCAGGGGGCCCGAGTTCGACCGGACCGGATACGGACGGGCCCCCTACGTGCTACGACGTGCTACGCGACACCGGTGAGCGCCCGCACGCGCTCGATGTCGCCGCAGACCGTCACCGACGCCCCGGCGGTGAGCGCCGCGGTCAGGATCTTCGCGGCGTCGCCCTGGTCGGCGAATCCGTTGACCACGACGACGACCGCGGCCCGGCGCAGCGGACGCGAGGCGGGCAGCGACGCGTAGAAGACGTCCTTGCCCTCGTCGTACTGGCGCCAGTACTGCGCCGCGCCGAAGGTCTCCTCGTGCTGCTGCCACGGGTGCGGTCCACCCGTGGTCAGCACCAGGATCGACCCCGGCTCGGTACCGGCCTCCAGGAGCGCGTCCACCGCGTCGTCGGCGGCGTCGAAGACGTTCTCCTCGGTCGCGGGGACCAGCGTGACGCGCGGCGCGGCCGGGGCGGGCCTCGCGGGCTTGCCGGGCTTCGCCGGTCCGGGTGCCGCGGTCGCGGTCGCCTGACGCGGCACGGCGGGCTTGGGCGGGCCCGGCTTCGGGCCCGGCCGAGGTCCGGGCTTGGGCACCGCGCCGGACGGGCGCGGCACGGACGGGGTTTCGGGTGCGGACTTGGCGTCCGCGGTGTTTTCGGCAGTCACCGGATTCACAGTCATGTCTGGGGAAGGCTCGGTTCGTTCGTGGCGGTACCGGGATGCCCGGCGGTGAGGAGACGCGGGGAGGGATCGGTGGAGTCCCGTTCCCCGGAGAACACGCGCGGCATGGTGGCAGTCCTATCAAAGCCGCGCGGGGCGTGCCCACCCAGGGTGCTCCTGGGGTGTGGCCCGGGCGTACGACGGCGCATCCTACGATGCCCCGTCAGCTCGGCCGGATCAATCGTCCACCACCACCCCGTGCTCGATCACCAAAGCTGCCAGGCCCTCCGCGTAGCCCTGGCCGACCGAGCGCAGGCGCCAGGAGTCGCCGCGCCGATAGACCTCGGCCAGGATCATGACGGTCTCATCGCCTCCGCTCAACCGGAATTCGGCGAGTCGGCGGCAGGTCACAGGGTCGACGATACCGACGGTCACGGGTACCTGGGCGAAGGTGGTGCCACTCGTGGCGTCCAGCGCGAGCGCGACCAGGACCCGACTGCGGCCCGGAGGCAGCGTGGTGACGTCGATCTCGACCGAATCGGAGCCCGGTTCCACGTCGTTGGCGGTCCCGGTCTGCAACTTGCCGGCCAACCGCACGGCGCCGCTGGCGTGCACCGGTTGGTTGAAGAACACCAGGTCGCCGTCGTCACCCACTCGGCGGTCGTCGTCCAACACCAGGGCCACCGTGTCGCCGTCCGCCTGACCGGGCGCCCACCACGCCGCCTCGATCCGCACCGTACCCGCGAACGGGCCCAGGTCCTCGATCGTGACGGCCTGGCCCCGGGTCAGCGCGCGCGGCGGCGCGTCGGCAGGCCGGGGCGGCACGACGGGCCGCCGCGGAACCGGTTCGGGCGACGACGCGGCGGCGGCCGGCGGCCGGTCCGGGGTCGGCGGCACCGTCGGCATCGGCTGTGGCGGCGTCTCCGGGCCCGGCACCGGCGGCGGCGTGGTCGGCTGGGTGTCGTGCGTCGCCGGCACCTCGGGCGGCGGCGGGAGCACGTCCGGGACGGTGGCCTGGAGCACCTCGGCGGCCGAGGACCCGGGCGCCACCGGCAGATCGGCCGCGGTCGGCGGCGGCGGGATGCTCGGCAGCGTGGCCCCGGTGCCCGGCACCGGCGCGGGCGTGGTGGCGGACGCGGACCCGGACACCGGCGTGGCCGGCGTGGCCGGCGCGGCCGGCGCGGCCTGCGCCTCGGTGACCTCGAACGCCTCGGTCGGCACGAACGCCTCCGTGGGCGTGAACGCCTCGGTCGGCGCGGCGGCTTCGCCCGCCGTGAACGCCTCGGTCGGCGCGAAGGCCTCGGTCGGCAGCACATCCGAGACGCCGTCCACGGGCGTGTCGTAGGGCCGGTAGGGGCTCGGCGCGAAGGATGCGGCGGCGGCCGGCGGCGCGGCGCCCGGCCGGGGCAGCAGGAAGCCGCTGGTGGTGCGCGGCGCCCTGGGCACGGCGTGCGCGAGCGAGGCGGCGGCCACCTGGGAGGCCGCGTCGGCCGCGCTGCTGCGCCCACGCTCGAGGTCGGCGAGCAGCGCCAGGAACACCGGCTCGATCAGCACCCGGATGCCGCGCTGGCGCGCCCAGTAGGTCCGGTCCGCGGATTCGTCCGGGTCGGCCACCACGAGCACGTCCACCCGATCGTGGATGCCGGACGCCACGGACAGGTCGGCGCGGGCCATCCGGCGTTCCAACTCGCCTCGGGTGACCGCGAGGTAGCCGTGGAAGAGCACTTGCAGACCCGACTCCAGCGGGCGCCCCCGGGCCAGGATGCGCGGCCCGCCGCGGCCCTGCTCGACCGTGGATCGGGCCATCCCGACGATCTCGTCCAGCGCGATGCGCGGGATGCCCAACTGCGCGGCGACCCGGGTCAGGTCGGCCCGCTCCTCGCGGTCGACCGGTCCGGCCGCGACCATGGAAGCGGCCAGCGCGGTCACGTACAGCCGGTCCAGGTCCTTGCGCTGTTCCTCGGAAATGCCCAGGGACACCGCGAGTTCGGCCAGGTCGATGGCCTCCTGCGGGGTGATCACCCGGTCCTCCAGGGCCGCGTCGAGCACCGCGAGGTAGCTGTCCGGGCCCTCGCCCACACCGGTCGGCGGGCCGTACGCGCGGGCCTTCTCCAGGTACGACACCGCGTCCCGGCGGCGCACCTGCTCGGCCTCCTCGCGCGCCCGACGGGCCGTGTGCGCGTCGTCGCGGGTGAACACCCGCGGCGGATCGGCGCCGCGGCGCGGCCAGTTCAGCGAGGCCGCCACGGTTCGGGCCTGCTGCCAGTGCCGGGCCTCACCCGCGCCCTGGCGCAGGTAGTGCTCCAGCAGCCGCGCGGTACCCATCGCCTTGGCCGCGGCGCCGTGCCCGCCGTCCACCGGCACCTCGGCCGCCTCACAACACGCGAGCAGCGTGAAGCGCGGCGCCTCGGGCAGGTGGTGCGGCGCCTCGCGCATCGTGCACAGGGTGGTCAGCGGCGGCACGGTGGGCCGGCCGCGACGCTGGAACTCGCGCTCGACGAAGCCGATGTCGAAACGCGCGTTGTGCGCGACCACGACCCGTTGCCGGAACAGGTTCACCAACCATGGCGCGACCTCGGCGAACGTCGGGGCGCTGACCACGTCGTCGTCGAAGAGACCGTGCGCCTGGAAGTCGCCGGCCGGACCCTGCGGGTCGAGCAGGGTCGTGAAGAACTCGGTCACGCGTCCGTCGAGATCGCATTGCGCGACCGCGATCTCGATGATGCGATGTCGATGCGGGGACAAACCCGTCGTCTCCACGGCCACCACCGAGTAGCCGGGGCATGCGAGGCGATCACCGATGCGCACAGTCACCCCCCAATGATGATGTGCCCGATGCGGCGTCCTTCAGTCGCATCCCGGCAAGCCCGACCTGCGGCGCGCGCGTCCACGGTACGCGCTCGCGACCGGTGCGGGGTACGGCGCGACCGATCGGGCGTACCGTACCGCTGGTGACGTCTCATCAGATATGACGCAGGGTCAGGACGTACTCTCCGAGGGCTGCGGCGTGCCGACCTTGATGCCCTTGAGCACGGTGTCGAGCGTGGCCTTGTCCGGTGCCGAGGCGGAGATCTCCATCTTGAGCAGCACGCACGGGTATTCGCCGTCCGCGTTCTTCTCGTCGATCACCACCGCCTGTGCCCAGGCGGTGTCGGAGTCCAGGTTCAGGTCCTCGGGTTTGCCGCTGACCTTGGCCCGCAGCACGTAGCCCGGGTGGCCGTCCACGGTGATCGGTTTGTCCAGCTCCATGGCCTCCACCTTGATCCCGCCCTTGCCCCCGGTCACCTCCTTCTTCAGGTCGGCGATCACCTCCTCCAGGGAGTCGGCCTTGTGCGTCACCAGTTCCAGGCCGGCCCGATAGCACTTGCGCTCGGCCTGCGGCTTCGTCTCGGCTCCGGATCCGCTGCGGCGGGTCGCCGACTTGCTCGGGCAGGGGCGCTCCACCGCCTGGTCCGCGGGCGCGTCGTCGGGGTCGGGGGCGACCCAGCCCTTGAACCTGGGCACGGTGAGTCCGGTGGTGGGGTCGGTGACCGTGCCGTCGGTGGCCGCCGACTTGCCGCCGGAGCCGCCGTCGTCCCCGCCCAGGACCACGATCAGCGCGGCGATGATGCCGCCCACCACGACCAGCGCCAGCGCGGTCAGCCCGATCGCCTTGCCGCGACCGGGCCGAGCGGCGCCCGGCGGCGGGCCCACCGGCTGATAGCCGCCGGGGTACCCGCCCTGGGGGTAGCCCGCCGGCATCGCGCCGGGCGGGGCACCGGCCGGCGGCGGCGGGATCTCGCCCTGCGCGCGGGCCCGGGTCGAGGCGGTCCACTGCGCGCCGTCCCACCAGCGCTCGGAGCCGGGCGCGGACGGGTCTTCGTACCAGCCGGGAGGAATCGAGGCAGTCACCCGCGTGACGCTACAACCGGCCCGCGCGGCGCACGAGCGTGCTTCGGCAAACGTGACCGTTCGGAAACCGACGCCGATCAGCCCAGGTCGAAGCCGAGTTGGCCGTCGTCGACGAGCTCGACCCGGGGTCGCTTGAGGTGTCGCCACGCGGGGAGGTCGTCCCAGTACGCCCAGGACATCCGGTGGTGCGGCGTGGGGCCGTACTCGGCCAGCGCGGCGCGGTGCACCGGCGCCGGATAGCCGGCGTTGCCGGCGAAGCCGTACGCGGGGTATCCCTCGCCGATCCCGGCCATCATGCCGTCGCGGTGCACCTTGGCGAGTACCGAGGCGGCCGCGACGCTGACGCACGACTGGTCGCCCTTGATCACGCAGCGCACCGACCACGGCGCGCCCAGGAAGTCGTGCTTGCCGTCGAGCACGATCGCGTCCGGGCGCACCGGCAGCGCGGTCAGCGCGCGCTCGGCGGCCAGCCGCAGCGCGGCGGTCATCCCGAGCGTGTCGATCTCCTCGGGGTCGGCGGTGCCGAACGCGTACGCGCGCACCCACGGGTCGACGGCGGCGGCCACCTCCTCGCGGCGGCGCGCGGTGAGCAGCTTGGAGTCGGTGAGGCCGGCCGGCGGCGCGGACAGGTCGGTGATCGCCGCCGCGACCAGTACCGGGCCGGCCCACGCGCCGCGCCCGACCTCGTCCACCCCGGCGATCACCTGCGCGCCCCGGGCGATCAGTTCGCGCTCGACGTCGTAGGTCGGCGGCGCGATCCGACCTGCGGGCTTGCGCGGCCCGACGACCTTCTTTCCGACGACCTTCTTTCCGGCAACCTTCTTCCCGCCAACCGTCTTCGCCCCGACCTTCTTGGCGGCAACCTTCCTCGCCACGACCGTCTTGGCGGCAACCGTCTCGACCGCGGCCTTCCTCGCCGCGAGCTTCCCGGTTGCCTCCGGCGTCCGCGGGGCCGCCGGCTCGCCGGCGGCGGTCCGCGCGGCGGCCTTCGCGTCGGCGGCCGTCCCCTCGACGACCCGCCGCGTGGTGGTCGTGTGCGCGGCGCCCGGATCGGCGTCGATCCCGGGTGCGTCCGCGTGCTCGGTGCTCGACTGGTTCACCCCACCACCGTAGGTCAACGATCAGCGCCTGCCGACCACCGTCTCCCGCTCGCCGGCCGCGATCGACACCGGCGGCCGGGGCTCGTAGTGGGTCGAGACGCCGGCCGCCGCCAACCGCTCGCGCAGCGCCCCGGCCCCGGCCGACCCGGCGAGCGCGGCCTCGGCCGAGGCGGTCAGGTCCAGTTCGGCGCCGAGGTGGTCGGTCACGGTGTCGCTGCCGGTCCAGGTCGGCCGCAGCCGGCCGCGCCCGGACTCGACCCACGCGCGGGCGAGCAGCGCGGCCAGCGCGTCGGCGGCACCCTCGCCGTGCCGGGCGATCAGTTCGTCGCCCCGGCCCTCGACCAGCAACCCCAGCACGCCGCCCAGGGTCACCGGGTACTCCACGCCCGCACGCCGCGCGGAGATCCCGAGCGCGGCCGCCCGGCGGGCCTGGGCGAAGCCGACCACGTGCTCCAGGTACGCCTCCTCGCCCAGCTTGACCATGCCGTCCAGAGCCGCGAACCCGCGCGGGCCCAGGTGCCCGTCGTCGTCGGTGACCAGCAGGTACGGGTGTACGTGCGCGAGCAGGCGGACCGGCTCGACCAGCAGTGTGCCGCCGGCCAGGTCGGTGCCGCCGGGAGTGCCCCGGCCGTCCGACGGTCGCGCGCGCAGCCGCTCGATCCGAGCCGCCGTCGCCGCGTCGGGCGTCGACTCGGCGTCGCCGCGGGCGGCCCGGAAGGCCCGGAAGCCGGCGATCGGATCCCCGGGCACACAGCCCGCCTCGATCCCCGGGGTCACCAGATCGTCCCGGAACCGGCCCCAGTCCGCCCGGACCGCCGCCAGTTCGCCCAGGGCGTCCGTCACCGCCGCGGTGCCGTACGCGCGGGCCGCGGCCTGGTCCGCCGCGCGCTCCTCGAAGCGCACCACGGGTGCGCACACCCGCTGGTAGAACGCCGCGTAGCCGGCCGCCGCGCGGCCCCGGCCGCCGCGCCCGTCGAGCGCCTCGGCCAGCCCGACCACCGCGTCCACCCCGTGGCACGCGATCCGGTCGGCGAGCGGCGGACGGCGCCGGCGACCGTGTCCGAGCGCGTGCGCGATCACCACCCGCAGCCGCCGGCCGGTCAGCACGTACGGCAGCGCGGTGCCCAGCACCAGATGACGGTTCAGCCAGGTCCCGGGGCGGCGGACCGCGCGCACCTCGCAGCCGGCGCCGCCGGTCAGCACGATCCCGTCCGGCACGGGCACCCGCAGATCGGCGGCCACGTCCCGAACCAGTTCCCACAACACCGGCTGCGCCTCGGCGTCCACCGCGAGCCCGGCCGGCAGCCGGCGCGGACCGGTGAGTTCGACCAGCAGCGCGACCAGCGCGACCGCGCCGAGCGCCCACAACACGGCGGCACCCGAGGTGAAGAACCGCCCTTGGTCGACGATCGCGCCGACCACGAACGTCACGAACAGGAGCGGCAGCGCGAGCACGACGTACAGCACGCCGAGGAGCACCACTCCGGCGAGTGCGCGAAGCCCCGTCCCTGCGCCCATGGATCCCCCTCGAAGCGACGACTCACCCGTTCGAGGACGACCCTAGGGCCTGACTCTCGGCAACCGCCGGATCCCGTCGGATCCGGCCGCACCGGCCGGGTCGCCGGATCCGGGCACCGGGTCCCGGTCACCGCGCCGCGGGCGCGAGGCCCCGCTCGTCGGGTCCGCTCGAGTCACCCGGTGCACGTCGTCGTCGACCCCGGATCGCCCGCTCAGGGCAGCAGCGGCTCCAGCAGCCGGTGCGGCACCCGCATCGCGCGGGTGACCGCGTCGTCGCGGTGCAGCAGGTCGGCGCCGGGGCCCGGGGCCACCTCGGTCTCGCCCGGGGTGACGGTCGCCGCGCAGAGCGCGCACACCCCGTTCGGGTCCACCGTGCCGCCGCAGCCTCGGTGCCGGAAGATCCGGCAGGCCACCCCGTTCTGCACGTGCTTCTCACCCCAGCGGGCCATCGTGCGGATGATCGGCCACAGGTCGACGCCGCGTTCGGTGAGCACGTACTCGTCCCGCGGCGGGGCGTCCTGGTAGCGGCGCTTGTCGAGCACGCCCGCGTCGACCAGCGTCTGCAACCGGCCCGAGAGCACCGCCCGCGGGATGTCCAGATGGGCGAGGAAATCGCTGTAGCGCCGGACGCCGTAGAACGCGTCCCGCACGATCAGCAGCGTCCAGCGCTCGCCGACGAGTTCCAGGGTGCGGGCGAGCGCACAGTCCTGCTGCCCGTAGTCCTTGCCCAAAGCCATACGAGCACTTTAACCCCGGGTCGGTTCATTCATCGAACCATCAAGTGCTACGTTCTCCGGGCAGCGTTGGTTCATTCAACGAACCGACTCGGCCAGGAGTCACGATCCGGGGAGCACCGCCATGTCCATCGCCACATCCACCGCCCCGCGCACCGCGCACCGCGCACCCGCACCCGCCGCCGGCGGCGGCTCGCCCGGCGCGACCGTCCCGGTGGTGGCCCTGGGCACGCTGTTGCTGCTGGCCACCTACACGATGCCGATCGCGATCGTGCCGGACACCGTGCGCGATCTGCACGCGGGCCCGGGCGGCCCGGCCTGGATCCTCAGCGCGATCGGCCTGGGCCTGTCCGCGGCCCTGCTGATCACCGGCAGCCTCGCCGACGACTTCGGTCGCCGCCGGGTCTTCACCGCGGGCGCGCTCGGCCTCGCGCTGGCCTCGGCGCTGACCGCGCAGGCCCCCTCGCTGCCGCTGTACGTGGTCGGACGCGCCCTCCAGGGCGTCGCCGGCGCGGCGATCATGTCCGCCGGGCTCGGCCTGCTGGCCCACAACCACCAGGGCGCCGCGCGCGGCCGGGCGATGGCCGCGTACGGCTCCTCGATCGGCGCGGGCATGGTGATCGGGCCGCTGCTCGGCGCCGGACTGGCACTGGCACACCGGTCCGCGCCCTACTGGTTCACCGTCGTCGCCGCCCTGGCGGTGGCCGCGGTCGCCCGCCGGATGCCCGAATCGCGCGCCGAGCACCCTCGCCGGCCGGACGTGTGGGGCACGCTGACCCTGGGTCCGGGTCTGATCGCGCTGACCGCCGCGCTGATCGAGGGCCGGCAGGGTTGGCAACGACCGGTCGTCGACGCGCTGATGGTGATCGCCGTACTCCTGCTCGCGGGCTACGTCGCGACCGCCCTGCGCGGCCGGGCGCCGATGCTGGACCTGCGCATGTTCGCCCGGCCCGCGTTCGCCGTCGCCACCTTCGGCGCGCTGATCACGGGCGTCGCGGTGATCGCCATCGCCGCCTTCCTGGGCACCGTCTTCCAGGGCACCCTGGGCCTGAGCGGCCTGGGCGCCGCGCTCCTGCTCGGCCTGTGGTCGGCCGCCGCCGCGCTCACCTCGTTCGCGGTCGGCCGGGTGCACGTGCTGCCCGACGCCCGGCACCGCTTCGCCGCCGGCCTGCTCGTCGCCGCCGTCGGCTTCCTGGGCCTGTACGGCCTCACCCCCGCCGACTCGTGGTCGCGCGCGGTGCCCGGCCTGCTGGTCGGCGGCTTCGGCGTGGGCCTGGTCAACACCGCGCTGGCCCGCCTCGCGGTGGAGAGCGTGCCGGCCGACCGGGCGAGCATGGGCTCCGGCGCCAACAGCACCGCGCGCTACATGGGCGCCTCGATCGGCGCGGCCCTGGTGGTCGCCCTGGTCGACGCGGGCGGCATGGACCTGGCGATCCTGGTCGCGGTCGGCCTGGCCGTACTCGGCGCCCTCGTCACCCTCACTCTTCGCCAAAGCGAATAAACCCACAAAAGTACTCATGCCGGACACCCACCGGCGACGTCGGGCGCCGCGTCTGGAAAACTCGGGTCATGTGACGAGCGATGTGCAGAGCCCAGCGACGGAACGACCCGCGGCACCGGCGGGTCGCCGTCGTTTTCGGGCACTCGGGAACGCGATAGTCGAACGTCCGTACCTGATCACCGCCGCCCTGATCGGCCTGATCATCGTCACCGGCGTGAACGGCCCCGACTGGCCGGCGCAGTACTTCCGGACCTGGCTGATCCGCGACCACGGCACCTACCTGTGGAACAACCAGTGGTACGGCGGCCACCTGCTGCCGGGCTACAGCATCCTCGCGCCGGTGATCGCCTCCAAGATCGGCACCGCGACGCTGACCGCGCTGTCCTGTGTGACGTCCGCGTGGGCCTGGGACAAGCTCCGGGTCGGCGCGAACGAGTTCGCCCGCCGGGTGGGAAGCTGCTGGTTCGCGGTGATGTGCAGCGTCGACTACCTGATCGGCCGCACGCCGTTCGCGCTCGGCGTCGCCGCGGGCATGCTCGCGATACTGGCCGCCCGCCGCCGGCACCCGCTCTGGGCCGGCTTCGCCGCCTTCCTGTGCGGCCTCTCCAGCCCGCTGTCCGGCGCGTTCCTGATGCTGGTCGCGCTCGCCTGGGTGCCCAGGGAGCGGGTCTGGCCGACCCGACTGTGCTTCTCCCCCGCCGCGATCGGCCTGGTCGCCGCGCTCGCGTTCCCCAACGAGGGGATGTTCCCCTTCCCGTGGTGGCGGTTCCTGCCGATCCTGGCGTTCGCCGCGGTCGGCCTGGTGATACTGCCCAAGGATCAGCAGAGCGCCCGGCGTTTCCTGTGGCTGTACGCGGCGACCGCGGTGATCTTCTTCTTCGTGCCGACCTCGCTCGGCGGCAACCTGGCCCGGCTCGGCGAGCTGACCGCGGGCCCCCTGATGGCGGTCGTACTGCTCTCGGTCGGCCGGCGTCGGCTGGTGGTGCTGCTGGCCCTGCCGCTGCTGGTCTGGCAGTTCCAGTCCGCCGCGCTGGCCATCACGCACGACATCAAGGACTCGCCCGGCGAGAAGCCGCAGTACTACGCGGGCATGCTCGAATTCCTGCAGAAGAACAACACCCACCCCGTGGGCCGGGTGGAGATCCCGTTCACGCGCGGGCACTGGGAGTCGGTGTTCGTCGCCGAGAAGATGCCCCTGGCCCGCGGCTGGGAGCGTCAACTGGACCGCAACTACAACGCGGTGCTCTACCAGAAGGATTTGACGCCCCAGGAGTACCGCGACTGGATCGACGACACGGGCGTGCGCTTCGTGGCGCTGCCGGACATCCCGATCGACCCGTCGGCGATTCCCGAGGCGGAGCTGATCCGCAAGGGCCTTCCGTGGCTCAAGCCGGTCTACACGGACGGACACTGGAAGATCTGGGAAGTGGAGAACGCGACGCCGATCGTGGTGGGGCCGGGCGAACTGACCGAGCTGACGCCCAGCCGATTCTCCTTCGACGCGCACTCGGCCGGCACCTTCGTGGTCAAGATCCACCCGACGTTCTGGGTGACCCCCGACCGACCCGAGATCGTGATCAAGGCGACCGAGGACGAGTGGAGCGAGATCACCGTCGATCGGCCGGGCCCGGTCACGGTGTCCGCGCGCGACGCCAAGCTCTTCAAGGGCATGGGCGGCAAACCCTGATCCCGCGCCACACCCGCGGGCCGGTCCCGGGGCCGGTCCGCGCGGACCGGCCCCGCCCGCTCACGGCCTCGGCGGTGCCGCCGGGTCCAGGCCGCCCATCCACATGGGGGTCGGGGCCCGCCACGCCATAGCCGGGCC